>CAJXOD010000003.1 GCA_913057795.1 uncultured Aquiluna sp. | reverse complement strand
TCTTCACGCACTTGGAAAAACTATTTAGCCCTGACCTGTTTATCGTCGGTGGCGGAGCCAGCAAGTCTCACGAAGAGTTTTTTCCATATATCAAGATCAAAACAGCAATTGTTCCTGCTGGCACAAAGAATGCGGCCGGAATCATCGGCGCGGCAGCAATGGCCGTGCAGTACCTATAAAAAGTGAGATGGGTCGGCCGATACGCCGGGTTCTGTAATGCCTAAGCACTGACGGCCATCTATCTCGGCCACAAATTGCTAAGTGGCTCTAGCGACCTACCCGAAGACTAAACGAGCAGTCCTTAGCGTCTTCTTACTTGGTCTTGCTCCCGGTGAGGTTTACCTAGCCGAACTAGTCTCCTAATTCGCTGGTGGTCTCTTACACCACCGTTTCACCCTTACCCCCTAAGGGGCGGTTTACTTTCTGTTGCACTATCTCTTGGGTTACCCCAGGTGGGCGTTACCCACCACCGTGCTCTTTGGAGCCCGGACGTTCCTCGGCAATGCCGCGACCGTCCAGCCGACCCATCTCGACACCAAGACTAGCCCTGAATCAGATGGGCGCAAGAGTTGATGGCGAATGTTTCGACGAAACCGGTCCCGAAGAAACGGTAAATACTTATCCCGCCTGGCGCAAAGTTGATGTTCCAGTAGCTTGACTCCGCTGACTGCTGGGCCAACTTCGCAATCACCCTAGATGGCATCATGTGCGTCACCAAAACCACGGTATTACCCTGATTCAAAAGAATGACCTCAGACACTAGTTCGGAAACTCGCTCTTCTAAATCCAGTATTGACTCTCCCCCTGGAGGTCTTTGACTCATCGAAGCGCGCCACTTTGCAACTTCCTCGGTTGACTCAATCTCCATTGCGTCCATAGACATGCCATCCCAATCCCCGAAGGCAATCTCCCTTAGCCGCTCATCAGCAAGTCCAGTTAGCCCTTCAGCGCCAGAAAGGGCCTCGGCAGTCTGAGTAGTCCGCTTCATAGGAGAGTTGATTATTGATGACACGGGTGGAAGGTCAAAAAAGTTCAGCAGGGGCGAAACGGCTGAGGCTGCAAGCATTGCTTCTTTGAGGCCTTTTTCATTCAGTCCTATGTCTTCCCCGTCGCCCCCCGCGATCACATTGGCCAAGGTGCTCTTCGTGCTGCCGTGCCTGATGACTACAAGAGTTGTAGGTTCTATTTTTTGCCTCGGTGCCCGAATGCTCCTTGGCTGAATGGCGGAAAACGGAAGAGCCGACTCCTCGCTATGAAAGTCCCCCTGGTCTAAGGCCCTGTTAGCGTTGGCATCGGCGAAGGTGTTCTTTTCTCGCGGAATCCACTCGAGCTTCACGTCAAAGGCCCCCAATAATTGACTAGCCTCGAAAACCAATTCCCTAATCTCCGGGCTCTTGACCTTCCAGCGACCACTTAGCTGTTCGACGACTAATTTAGAATCAAGTCTGATGGTTACCAACCGGTGCTCAGTGGTAGTTAGAAACCTGAGTGCGGCAATCACACCTTGATACTCGGCGTAGTTATTTGTCTGGCTTCCTAAGCCCTCGCCGAAATCAGCAATTGCGTTACCAGCATGATCCTGAATGTGGACGCCATAAGATGCTGGTCCAGGGTTTCCCCTTGACGCTCCATCGCAGTAAACAAAGATCATTGTGGAGCCTCAGGTCACTCTCGCACCAAGATTGCGCTGCACTCCGGGCAGGTTGCAAGCTCATCATGCGCGATTGCGCGAATCGCACCAAGGGCCGTTGAGGTCAGATTCATGTTGCAAGCCCCGCAGGTCGAGCCACGCAGTGACCCAATGGCAGATCCTCGCTTACTTAACTTTTCAAACAGCTCTACAAGACCGGAATCTATCGAAGAGCGGTTTTTTTCCGTCAACCCCCTAAGTTCTGAAAGCTCGAGGGTCACTCTTGCCAAAGATCTATTCGCGTCGTCAGTCGCCATCTTCAAGTCTTCCTGAAGCGCTTCGCGGCTCACCTGAGTTTCAGTCTGCACGGCCTTCGAATCTTCCACACGCTCCATCTGCAGCAGTTGAGCCTCCTCCAGCTCGCCCTTGCGTTTTCCAAGTGTCACTAGCTCGTGCTGGATGCCCGTAATCGTTCTAGTATCCGCGGATTGAGTCAGTCGCTGCTCGTCTCTAGCAATTCGAGCTTCGACTAGCTCAAGATCGCCCTCTGAGCGGCGTAGGTCTCGTTCTATTTCTTCATGGTTACTGAGCATCTGGCTTGCTTGAGAGCTCAACAGCAAAAGTGCTTCGCGTATGCTCTCAGACTCTTCGCCTGCAGCAATCTTTGAGGCTTGGGCTTCGAGCTTACGAATTTGAAATACCTGCTGATTAAAAATCATCAGGACCGGGAGTTGCCTCGGATCTATTTTCACTGCATCACCACAAAATTCCAAGGGTCGGTCGACAAATCACTGACGATAAAGCTAACAGATTCAAACTTATCACTGAGCTGCTGTTGAGCCACCTCTAGCCACAACCACTCCGCCGCCCAGTGGGCGATGTCCATAAGCGCGGGGCCATTTGTCAACTTGGTCTGCTCGACAAAATCTTGGGACGGGTGATGTCTTAGATCAGAGGTGATGAAAAGATCAAGATTGGCCTCGTGAGCAAGGTTTAGATAGCTGTCGCCCGCTCCAGCAACCAAGCCAACTTTGGCAATCGTTCGATTAGGGTCCCCCGCGACCCTAAGGCCCTGCGCTACTGAGGGAAGCACTTTGGCTGCCGCTCGGGCAAAGTCCAATAGCGAAGTTGGTTTTTCTAGGGTTCCAATAACCCCCTGCTTAGTTTCAGCATCTAGGAAACCTAATGAACCCAAGCCAAGAGCCTTCGCTAAGGTCTGCGAGACGCCGTTAGGGACAAAATCGGCGTTGGTGTGAGCCGAAAAAACTGCAAGGTCATTCTTGATGGCAAATGCTGCCTCTGAGCCCTTTGCCGTATCTTCACGAAGAGTATGCGTGCCCCGTAAGAACATCGGGTGATGCGACAAAATAAGGTTCGCACCAAGGTCCTTGGCATGTGAAAGAACATCGATTGTCACATCCACACTTAGAACGACCGTGTGGACCTCAGAAGAAAGATCCCCGATCATCAACCCGGACCTGTCCCAGTCAGCAATTTCGGATTCCGGCCAAAGCGAATTGAAGTGGTTGACAAGAGAGGATAACTTTTCCATGTCTTCAGCCAATCAAATTAGTGCTTCGTGATTTGTGCCGCATTTCTGGCTCTTAGACTCGCTAAATCGCGACTAAGCCGTTCGAGTGGGCCCTACCGGGCTCGAACCGATGACATCCACGGTGTAAACGTGGCGCTCTACCAACTGAGCTAAAGGCCCCTCGCGAAATCTTACTACCAATCGGTGAGCTTATAGAAGCTCAAGTGCCTTTTTGTAGGATTCAAGATCTCTTGGCTCCCCTGGTGAGGTGATGAACTTCGCCACCAGCTCGCCGGATTTTGAGATCACAAAGGTGCCTCGAGTGGCATGTCCGCGGTCCTCAAGAAATACGTCGTACAGCTGGGTGACAAAACCATGCGGCCAGAAGTCTGCCAATAGCTGGAACCCATACCCCTGATCTTCGGCGAACTTTGCTTGAGTGAACTTGTTGTCAACTGAGATGGCGAGCAACTCGACCTCGGCCGATTCGAAAGTGGATAAGTTGTCTCTGAGCTCACAGAGCTCTTCGGTGCAAGTGCCGGAAAAAGATAGTGGATAAAAAACGAGGACTACCGGCTTTTTACCCTCAAAATCGCTTAGCTTTACGACCTCACCGAACTGATTGGTGAGAGAGAAATCTGGGGCTTTGTCTCCGACGGAAATTGTCATTTATTCTCCCTTTACTTTTTCGACCTAATCGACCCTGAAAAACCGACAGGGTGTCGGACAGATTTCTAAGTCCTATGTAGACTTTAGAGGCTCACACAAGAGCACAAGGAACCCAGGCCACGAAAAGAGGCTTCAGTGTCGCACAACAACCAAGATGCATACGTCCCGCCATCCCCGGACCGCGATCCACAAGAGACAGCGGAATGGCTCGAATCACTGGACGCACTTGCGAAAGCCCACGGTCGTGGTCGCGCAAGAGAAATTATGCAGTCGCTGTTGCGTAGATCGCACGATCTTCAACTGAATGTTCCCCTGGTCCCCACTACCGATTACATAAACACCATTTCCCCCGAGGACGAGCCGGACTTCCCTGGCGACGAGCAAATAGAGCGCACCTATCGTGCTTGGATGCGCTGGAACTCGGCCATCATGGTACACCGAGCTCAGCGACCCGGTATAGCCGTCGGCGGTCACATCTCATCATTTGCTTCGAGCGCTTCGCTCTACGAAGTAGGTTTCAACCATTTCTTCAAAGGTCATGACCACCCGGCCGGGGCGGATCAAATTTTCATCCAGGGTCACGCATCACCTGGCCCATACGCTCGGGCGTACTTGGAAGACAGACTTAGTGCGGAAAAATTGGACGCGTTTCGGCAAGAGAAGTCTCGAACCGGAGGTGGGCTGCCCTCATACCCACACCCAAGGCTGCTCCCAGAATTCTGGGAATTCCCGACAGTGTCAATGGGGCTCGGGCCTATCAATGCGATTTACCAAGCGCAATTCAACCGCTACCTCCAAGGACGTGGCTTCAAGGACACCAGCGAACAGCACGTTTGGGCATTCCTGGGTGACGGGGAGCTCGACGAGGTTGAATCTAGAGGCGCCTTGCAGCTTGCTGCAAATGACAGCCTCGATAATCTGACGTTCGTAGTGAACGCTAACCTGCAGCGTCTAGATGGACCTGTTCGAGGTAATGGCAAGATAATCCAAGAACTAGAAAGCTTCTTCCGAGGTGCCGGCTGGAACGTAATTAAGGTTATCTGGGGCAGAGAATGGGATCCATTACTACAGCAGGACACTGACGGTGCGCTGGTTGATCTGATGAACCGAACTCCAGATGGCGATTATCAAACCTATAAGGCCGAATCCGGAGCCTTCGTAAGAGAAAATTTCTTCGGCAGAGACTCAAGAACCGCAAGCATGGTGGGAGCCATGACTGACGACCAGATTTGGGGCTTGAAGCGCGGAGGACACGATTACAAGAAGATCTATGCCGCCTACAAGGCCGCGACAGAGCACAAAGGTCAGCCAACGGTAATAATTACCAAAACCGTGAAGGGCTATGGTCTGGGTAAGAGCTTCGAAGGTCGCAATGCCACGCACCAGATGAAAAAGCTAAGTCTCCAGAATCTTAAGGACTTCCGAGACGAAATGCGCGTGCCAATAACCGACGCGCAACTGGAATCAGATCCATACCAGCCGCCTTACTACCACCCCGGCAGAGATGCCCCAGAAATTCAGTACATGCACGAGCGTCGAAAAGAGCTTGGAGGTTACCTTCCTGAACGAAGAAGCAAGTACGTAAACTTCGAACTTCCTACCGATAAGGCATATGCCTCACCTCGCAAGGGGTCCGGCAGCCAAGAAATAGCTACCACTATGTCCTTCGTAAGGATGCTCAAGGATCTTCTCAAATCTGAAGGCTTCGGCGAGCGTATATCCATGATCATCCCGGACGAGGCCCGAACTTTTGGAATGGACGCCTTCTTCCCGACAGCAAAGATTTACAATCCAAACGGTCAGAATTATCTATCAGTCGACCGAGAGCAACTCTTGAGCTACAAAGAGGCGACCAACGGACAGATACTTCACACCGGAATCAATGAGGCGGGCTCGCTTGCCGCATTTACCGCGGCTGGTTCCAGTTACTCGACCCATGGGCAACCTATTATTCCGTTCTACGTCTTTTACTCAATGTTTGGATTCCAACGAACAGCGGACGCCATGTGGCTAGCCGGCGATCAGATGACCAGAGGCTTCTTGATAGGGGCCACTGCCGGGCGAACAACTCTGACCGGAGAAGGCCTACAACATGCCGATGGTCACTCCCCTGTATTGGCAAGCACGAACCCCGCCGTTGTTAGCTACGATCCTGCCTACGGCTATGAAATCGGGCACATAGTTCGAACTGGAATCGAGCGCATGTACGGTGGCGAACACCCGGATCCAAACGTCATGTATTACCTCACCGTCTACAACGAACCTGCACTGCAGCCAGCAGAGCCTGAGGACGTTGATGTTGACGGGATAGTTAGAGGGATACACCTCGTGGGCAAGAACGCAGCATCAGGTCACAAGGCAAAGATTCTTGCATCCGGAGTCGCCATTCCATGGGCACTTGAGGCGCAACAGCTGTTGCTCGAGTGGGGTGTCTCCGCCGATGTTTGGTCGGTTACCAGCTGGACTGAGCTTCGAAAAGACGGACTTGCTTCAGATGAAAAAAGATTCCTGTACCCGAACCAAGACCTAACGATGCCGTACCTGACAGGCAAGCTGGCTGACTCCGAAGGCCCAACCCTTGGAGTCAGCGACTTCATGCACTCGGTGGCAGACATGATCAGACCTTGGATTTCTGGAGACTACGCCACCCTAGGAGCCGATGGCTTTGGATTCTCCGATACGAGAGCTGCCGCACGAAGGTACTTCAAAATTGACGGCCCCTCGATCGCAGTTAGAGTGCTGGAACAGTTAGTTGCCGAGCAGAAAATTGACCCATCAGTTCCTCAGCTAGCGATTGACAAGTATCAGTTGCACGACGTTGCGGCCGGAACAAGCGGGACAGCCGGTGGAGACTCCTAAGCATCTTGCGTGGCTGAACTCCATAGCCGGAGAGTTAGCCACTGCGACGCTGATTCGGCTCGACGAGACCCTGCCTTGGTATCGAAACATGCCGCCGGTCCGAAGGGCGGCTATAGGCGGTGTCGCCCAAACGGGTATCACCAGCTTTATCAGTTGGTACAAAGATCCGAAGGCCCAGCCATGGGTAGCTGCCGATGTATTTGGTAGTGCTCCAAGAGAACTTCTACGGTCAATTTCGCTCCAGGAAACCCTCCAAGTCATTCAAGTTGTAGTGGAGATGGTTGAGGAAACCGTCCTTAAAGAACACCCTGATCTTCATAACGCGGTTCTGAAATACTCAAGAGACTTGGCCTTCAGTGCCGCGGACGTATACGCACGTGCTGCCGAGGCCCGCGGACTCTGGGATGCCAGACTGGAAGCATTAGTAGTCGATTCGATTATTAGCGGTGAGACATCCCAGGAAATTAGCTCACGCGTCGCTGCGCTTGGCTGGCAGGCGGACGGGGCAGTAGCAGTACTTCTCGGTTCCACCCCATTAAGCGAAGACCCCGATGGCGTGCGCAAGACAGCCAGGAAACTCTCCGCCGACGTGCTGGTTGGAATTCAAGGTAGAAGGCAAGTCGTTGTAGTTGGACTCATGGAGCCAACTAAGGATGCAGAAACGAAAATATACGAGACGGCTGGGGCGCTAGAGCAATACTTTGGGGCCGGTCCGCTTGTGCTAGGACCAACGGTCCTGAGCGTTTCCGATGCTTCAAAGTCGGCTAAGGCTGCTCTTTCAGCCCTCGCCGTCGCCCCAACTGTCGGCTCAAGCACACGCCCAATCCCTGCCGACAAACTCCTGCCAGAAAGAGCCCTAGCGGGAGACTCGTTAGCTAAGCAGTCGATGTTGGATAAGTACTACACTCCCCTTGCAGATTCTCAATCTGACTTACTTTCTACCCTCCGGGCCTATCTTGAATGCGGTAGATCTTTGGAAGCAACCTCCAAACAGCTATTTGTTCACGCAAACACAGTTAGATATCGACTAAAACGAGTACAGGAAATTATTATTGAAGACCCAACTGACCCTAGATCCGCCTTCATGCTACAAATAGCCCTCGCGCTAGGGGCCATAAGCGATAGCGAATCGGGAGTTAGAAGATGACGTTGTCCATTGTCGCCTGCCCTGGTCAAGGGTCCCAGACAGCCGGTTTTCTCGGCTCGTGGCTTACGGAAGTCCAGGGCTTCCGGTCCGAGTTGGAAAAACTTTCATCGGCCAGCGGCCTTGACCTGGTCAGCCTGGGAACCACAGCGGACGATGCCCAGATTAAAAACACGGCAATCGCCCAGCCGCTTATCGTGGCGTCTTCAATTGCGGCCTATCGGACATTGTTTGTTGCCACCTCCGTAAGAGGGGTACTCGGTCACTCTGTTGGCGAATTTGCGGCTGCCGCAATAGCTGGAGTGATATCGGACTCGGACGCAATGCGACTTGTGGTAATCCGAGCAAATGCGATGGCAAATGCCGCCGCCGAGCATCCAACCAGCATGGCCGCAATTCTCGGTGGGGACCCTTCCGAAGTGGCACTGACAGTGGCTGAAATGGGACTTCAGATAGCAAACCATAATGGAGCAGGCCAGCTAGTGGCTGCGGGCGAAAAGAGCCAGATCGCTGCGCTAATTGCCTCGCCACCGGTCAAATCTAGAGTCATTGAGCTCAAGGTGGCGGGAGCCTTCCATACTCACTACATGGACTCTGCGCGCCACGAGTTGGCTGAGGCAGTCAAAGAAGTCGAAGTAGTGGATCCGATCATGAAGCTTTGGAGCAACGTGGATGGTCAGATTTGCAACAGCGGACAAAGCTTTCTTAGCTCGCTGGTAAGCCAAGTAACATCACCCGTCCGGTGGGACTTGTGCATGGCCAGCCTGCCAGAAGAGCAATTTGATTTTATCGAGCTTCCTCCCGCCGGAGCTCTTACCGGACTTGTAAAGCGATCGGTCGCCAATGCGAACCCGATAGCCTTGAAGATGCCAACTGATTTCGAGAGGGTTATTAAATGAAACAGCTTCAAGAATCCATTCCAGTTGCTCACAGCCGCATTTATGCGCTGGGGGCCGCAAGAGGAAATCAGGTTGTAACCAACGACGACATAGCCGGCCCAATTGACTCTTCGGACGAGTGGATAAGACAGCGGACCGGAGTATCAACAAGGACCAGAGCAGCCGAAGATCAGTCCCTGATGGACTTGGCTGTGGAGGCCTCAAAAGAGGCAATAGCCAAATCCGGCGTTAAGCCAAGCGAAATCGGCGCGGTAATCCTGGCCACAATTTCGTTTCCTTATCAAACTCCATCTGGGGCTTCACTGCTATCTGAACTAGTTGGCGCTCACGATGCCGCGGCCTATGACATCTCCGCCGCTTGCGCAGGTTACTGCTACGGCATTGCGCAGGCCGATGCACTAGTTCGTTCTGGGTTGTGCAAATACGTTTTGGTGGTTGGAGCCGAAAAGCTTTCAGACTTTATCTCCCCAACTGACCGAACTATAAGCTTCCTTCTGGGCGACGGCGCTGGCGCCGCAATAGTTGGCGCCAGTGATCATCCTGGAATCTCAAGGACAATCTGGGGCGCTGACGGCTCGAGCTGGGACAAGGTCGGCATGACCGGGTCTATCCTGGATTTCCGCGACGGCAAAACCACGTGGCCGACTCTCACGCAAGAGGGGCAGACTGTATTCCGATGGGCAGTTTGGGAAATGTCGAAAGTAGCAAAGCAAGCACTTGAGGCCGCAGGCATTGAAGTCAGCGATCTAAGCGCCTTGGTTATGCACCAAGCTAACTTGCGAATCATAGACGAGTTTGCAAAACAGATGAAGCTTCCAGATACCGTTGTCATAGCCAAGGACATTGTGGAGACTGGAAACACTTCAGCAGCGTCCGTTCCGCTAGCGATGCATCGTATTCTCGAGGAAAAAAAGGTAGCAAGCGGTGGGTATGCGCTACAAATTGGTTTCGGCGCGGGGCTCACCTTCGCGGCCCAAGTTGTAGAGCTCCCATAAGATAAGTCAGTTACTAACGAAACAATTAGGAGAAACCCACATGGCACATACACAGCAAGAGGTACTAGCTGGACTAGCCGAGCTCGTCAACGACGAAACTGGCATCGCAGCAGAGGCTGTACAAATGGAGAAGTCATTCACCGATGATTTAGATATCGATTCGATTTCAATGATGACTATCGTGGTCAACGCCGAAGACAAGTTCAGCGTAAAAATCCCGGACGAAGAAGTAAAGAACCTAATAACTGTGGGCGACGCAGTGAGCTACATAACGGCGAATCAAGACTAACGTGCGTCGCGTAGTTGTTACAGGCATGGGGGCGACCACTCCCCTTGCTGGTGACGCCATGGCTACCTGGGAAGCGCTCTTGCAGGGCAAAAGTGGGGTAACCACGCTGGAGCAGGACTGGGTTGCTAAATACGAATTGCCGGTTACATTCGCCGGCCAAGCGATGATAGCTGCCAGTACTGTTCTCAGCCCACAAGAGGCAAAACGACTGGATCCCTCCAGCCAATTTGCATTGATTTCAGCTAGGGAAGCCTGGGCAGACGCTGGAGAACCAGAAGTGGACCCGGAACGACTGGCAGTCGACTTTGCCACCGGCATTGGCGGAGTACAGACTCTGCTGGACGCGTGGAGCACTCTCCAAGAGCGCGGTCCGAGACGCGTACTGCCCATGACCGTTCCCATGCTTATGCCAAACGGACCAGCGGCAGCAATAGGTATGGCGCTTGGCGCCAAGGGTGGGGCCAGGACTGCAGTGAGCGCCTGTGCATCCGGAAACGAAGCGATAGCCAACGCTTTCCATAGAATTCAGCGAGGCGAAGCCGATGTGGTAGTTGCCGGCGGTGCTGAAGCAGCGATCCATCCGCTCCCGATAGCGGCCTTCGCCGCGATGCATGCACTGAGTAGAAAAAACGACTCGCCTTCGGCAGCATCCAGGCCCTACGACACTGACCGAGATGGATTCGTGATGGGAGAAGGGGCAGGCGCTTTAGTTCTTGAGTCATTGGAGTCCGCCAAGTCTCGCGGTGCGAAGATCTATTGTGAGATTGTCGGCGGCTCGGTCACAAGTGATTCTTATCACATCACGGCGCCGGATCCCGAAGGTGCTGGCGCGGCGAGAGCAATGTTAGACGCTTTGAAACAAGCAGACGCGTCAATTTCAGATGTCGAACACGTAAATGCACACGCAACATCTACGCCAGTCGGGGACATTGCCGAGTACACGGCTATACATAGAGTTTTTGGAGCACACACGGAAAACCTAGTCATAGCCGCCACCAAGGCATCCACCGGTCACCTGCTTGGCGGAGCCGGAGCAATCGAGGCCATCTTTACGATTTTGGCGCTGAAGCAACAACAGGTTCCTCCGACAATTAATCTTGATGACCAGGATCCAGCCATTCCACTGAATGTTCCCAGGGTTATCACGCGTTTACAAAGGCCAGAAGCAATAGCAATATCCAACAGCTTCGGCTTTGGTGGTCACAACGCGGTTCTGGCATTTCGCAACATCTAGACGGCCCTAGGCAACAATCTCACGCCCTCAGGCGCTACCCTCAGAGGCTCGAACAAATCAAACCAAGCTTGTCCCTCGGCAACCCTGATGAGCCTTTCAAATTCGGCCATATTTCCCTGAGACCGAGAAATAAAACTGTGGATCTGCCCGAGCCTTATGACCGGCTCTCCCGCTAAGTCGACGCTCTGACGATGAATCCCCAGCCTCGGATGGACTAAGTAGAGCTCATTTTCCGAGTCTCGGCACTCGATTTCACAGATGATGCCCCGCTTGGATAATTCAGATGCCAAATCAGAACATAGTCCTGTGGGGCCTTTAAGGCTTGTTTGGAGTTGATAGGTCGAAGGTAAGGCCGGCTGGGCAAGCCAGGTCCTGGACGCAGAAAAACTTGCAAGGAGTTCATTTACACCCTTGCACTTATCTTGTGGGCAAGAAAGAACCCACAACAGACAGGTGTCCAGTTTTCAACCTCCGATTCAGATAAACATCTTCCCCAATGTCCTGAATCGTTGCTTTGAGGATAAACCTCGAGCCCTAGAAAAGTCAAAATGTTTTTGAGCCACACTCAAGAGAGCGAGCCCACGCAGTCTCCAGCGGGTTATATTTGTCGGATTATGAGCAAACTCTACTTTCGCTACGGTGCCATGAATTCAGGCAAATCCACCGCCCTGCTTCAGGCTGCCTACAACTACGAAGAACGATCTCAACACGTCCTAATTGCCAAGCCATCCGTAGACTCCAAGGGCGATAAGTCCATAGTCAGCAGACTGGGCGTCTCTAGAGACGTTGATTTCCTGATCACCCCGTCGCAGAACCTGCGAGAAAAGTTTGCAAGCGAAGCGGAATCTCTGAGACAAGCTGAAGACAAGCAAATAGCTTGCCTGCTGTTGGATGAGGCCCAATTCCTCTCTCCAGAACAAGTAGACCAATGTCTTGAGATTGCTGTTCTTGATGGAGTCCCCGTCTTGGCCTACGGAATTCGGACGGATTTTAAAACGCTGAGCTTCCCCGGGAGCAAAAGGCTTCTTGAGATTTCGCACAGCCTTGAAGAACTGAAGACTATTTGCCGCTGCGGTCGCAAGGCAATGTTCAATGGGCGACTACTAAATGGAGTCTTCATCTTCGATGGTGAGCAAGTCGCCATTGACGGCGACCAGGTGACCTATGAGTCACTTTGTGCAAACTGTTACCTAGAGAAAACCCTCTAGGTCTGTAACGGTTATGTAACAATCAGACCAGCGGTGCGTAACAATCACCCACCATCGACGTCTACTTTTCACCAACAGGCCTAGTCTGGACTCACACGTCCAATTGGTTCGTGCCGCTCTCGAAGAACTTTCGGAGTGAGATGTTTCTCCATGAAAGGGGACACGTGAAAAGCAAATCATTATCAGTTCTTGCAGTTGCTTCAGCTGCGGCACTATTTTTGGCGGGTTGCGCCAGCACCGAAGGTGAAACAACCACGCCCGCTGCAACAGAGACAACTACTACCACTACTACTGAGGCGGCAGGTTCACTGCTAGACAGCGTTATCGCTGCAGGCTCAGTGCGTTGTGGAACTCGCGATGCCCTTCCGGGTTTTGCGGTTCTTAACGACGCCGGTGAGCACGTTGGATTCGATTCGGACTTCTGTCGCGTAATTGCCGCAGCCGTCCTTGGAGATGCCACTGCGGTTGAAATGATCGACCTAGAGACTGCAGACCGCTTCACAGCCCTTCAGAGCGGCGCAATAGACGTTCTAGTCCGAAACACCACTTGGACTGCGACGCGGGATGGTAGCGAGGGTGCAAACTTCCTACAGCCAACCTTCTACGACGGCCAGGGAATGATGGTTACCTCGGACAGCGGTTACAACACGATCGCGGCCATGGATGGGGCAATCATCTGTGTAGCCAAGGGCACAACTACTGAGGGCAACGCTGCTCTTGAGTCGTCTCGCCTAGGTCTAGATTGGGAAATCCGTTCCTTCGATGAGACCGACCTAATTCTGGAGGCGTTCCTTGCCGGTCAGTGTGACGGATGGTCATCAGATGTTAGCCAGCTAACCGGGCTACGATCTGCCTACCCAAACGGAAGTGAAGCTCTAACGATCCTTCCAGAAGTGTTCTCAAAGGAGCCACTGGCGCCAGCAGTTCTTGACGGGGACACCGCTTGGGCACAGGCAGTCAACTGGGCAATACTGGCTACAATCCAAGCCGAGGAGTTTGGAATCACCAGTGCAAACGTTGACAGCATTCGTGACACTACAGAGGACGTCGGAATACTTCGTTTCCTTGGAGCTGAAGTTCCAGGTAGCGACGGAGCGGCTGTTCTAGATCCGAACCTTTCATTACCTACCGACTTTGCCTACCAAGTAGTCAAGCAGGTCGGAAACTACGGAGAGATATTTGCTCGTCACCTAACCCCACTGGGTCTAGACCGCGGTCTGAACTCATTGTGGAACGCTGGTGGAATTCTCTACGCACCTCCTTACCGTTAAATAAACATCGTCATTACGACAACAGGTAACTCAATTGAGGGCTCAATAAAATGAGCCCTCAATTGAGCACACCCTCAAAGGTGCCTTTTTATAGAGACATAAGAACCCTCAAATGGGCACTGCAAGTACTTGCTCTATTGGCAGTGTTTGCTCTGCTCTACTGGCTCTACGGCAACTACCAAGAAAATGTGGCAAAAAGCAGCATTCAAACCGATCTTCGCTTTCTCGACAATCCCGCAAACTTTACAATTCCAGGAAATGACCTAGACCAATCGCAACCCGTTCGAGACGCCTTCGTCGAGGGTTTTCTAAATACCCTCAGAGTCGCATTCATAGGAGTCGCACTTGCCACGATTCTGGGTACCCTGATTGGTATAGCCAGACTCTCCAAAAACTTTATGGTCAGAACTCTCGGCACCGTCTACGTTGAATTGGTTCGAAACCTACCGCTACTACTCCTACTGACATTCATGAATCTTGCAGTCGTTTTGCAGGCCTTCCCACGAATTGAAAATGCGTGGTTACCACTTGATCTATTCGTCGTCTCCAACCGCGGCATCGCCATCCCTTGGTTCATTGGTTCTCCCGCCCAGCTGGGAATTGGCATCCTTAGTGCTGCACTGATTGCATTCGTGGTAGCCAGAGTTCGAATTAGGCAGGCGGATAAAAGCGGAAAGCAAGACCGAGCATGGCTCTTCGGAATAATCACATTCCTGGTCTTGGTAGTTCTGATTTGGCTGCTCTTTGGATACGGCTGGGAACTGCCTTACGTCGATGGCAGGGGCACCACGGGCGGACTAAGACTGGACCCGTCGTTCTTCGCTCTGGTCGCATCTCTAGTGATTTACACAAGCAGCCACATAGCAGAGATTGTGCGCGGTTCGATCCTGGCTGTGTCCAGAGGTCAAGGGGAGGCTGCGGATGCCATTGCGCTAACCGGTTCTCAAAAGATGAGATTAATTATTCTTCCTCAGGCATTTCGGATTGCAATGCCGGCACTTGGCAACCAGTACTTAAACCTAATTAAGAATTCATCTCTAGGAGCGACCATAAGCTACTTTGAGCTCACGCAAATCGCTCAAATCACTGTTGGTAATGGCTCTCCTGCAGTTCCAGCTTTCTCTCTTACCCTGTTGGTCTATTTGGCAATTTCGCTCGTGACTAGCCTCATAGTGAACTTCTTCAATAGAAGACTTGCGTTGGTGGAACGATGATTACATGGATTAGAAGAAACCTTTTCAGGTCAATTACCGACTCGATACTCACCGTAGTTTCGGCTAGCATCCTGGGTTTCGTTGTCTTTCAGGTATTTCAATTCGTATTCGTCACTGGACGCTGGGAAATTATTCAGGTCAACCTAAAAATTCTTCTGGTTGGCCGCTTTCCCGAAGAACTGATGTACCTGGTTGGTTTCTCGGTACTGGCGACCTGCTTTTCGATAGCAAGCCTTGCCTCAGGGGCCAATCGCACGATCGAAACCACGCAAAGACTGTCCGGCAGGCTGTGGGAGCTGTTCCAGCGCTTCGGCTTGATTATTGCCACCTCAACATTCCTGATTGTGCTTGCTGGGGATCTTGATGCCATTCTTTTTGGCGCATACGTAATACTCTCCATACTTGGAGGAAGGCTCTTCGGAAGAGCCAGGCGCAACACCTCACTCAGGAAATTGCCCGGATGGCTGTGGGTAACGATAAATGCACTGTTGCCGCTGATACTAATATTCCTGACAATGGGACAGGCCGCGCTCGAGGAGTGGGGAGGGTTCCTGATTAATTTCTACCTTGCCGTGGTCAGCATCGCACTGAGTTTTCCACTGGGCGTGCTATTGGCCCTCGGTAGAAGGTCAACACTCCCCCTTCTTCGATGGCTATGCACCGCATACATCGAGCTGCTCCGGGGTGCTCCGCTTTTTGTTCTTCTGCTGCTGGCGGGTGTGGCATTGGAGTTCTTTATACCGGCGAGCATCGCACCCGATGCCATCTTCCGGGCAATAACCGTCTTCACCTTGTTTACCGCCGCGTATCTGGCGGAAGTAATTAGGGGCGGCTTACAGTCGATACCGAAAGGTCAAGCAGAGGCAGGCAAGGCGCTCGGATTGTCGACCTTCAAGATTACATTCCTGATTACTCTGCCCCAGGCGCTGAGAAACGTTATCCCCGCCCAGATAGGTCAATTCATCTCCCTTTTCAAGGACACCACTCTTGCCGGAGTCGCGCTCAGCGTACTTGATCTACTAAATGTCGGCACAGCTATAACGAAGCAGGATGACTATCTCGGGCAAGGCCTAATCTATGAGTCCCTCGCCTTTGTGGGGCTGCTGTTCTGGGTTGGATCATATGTAATGAGTAGGGAAAGTCAAAGAATAGAAAAGAAACTAGGAGTTGGTATTCGATGAGCAATGAAGTCTTCAAGGATGCATCCCAAATGTCGGGTGGACGCGAATCCGATGATGCCATTATCGTCATCGACGGTGTCTATAAGCGCTTCAAGGAATTTGAGGCGCTGAAGAACATAAAAATGCAGGTTGGCCGTAAGGAAGTTGTTGTAGTAATCGGCCCATCCGGTTCCGGAAAGTCGACTCTAATCCGCTGTATAAACAGGCTCGAGACCCATGACGCAGGCCACATCTTCGTCGACGGCACTGCACTGACTACTGACATTAGAAATATTCAGGAGATACGAAGAGAAACCGGCATGGTGTTCCAGAACTTCAACCTGTTCCCCCACCTCACCGTCCTAACTAACGTTGCAATTGGACCTAGGAGGGTTCGCGGTCTTTCTAAATCTGCAGCCGAAGAGCTTGCCATGGAGCTATTGACGAGAGTGAAGATTCCGGAGCAGGCAGATAAATTTCCAGCCCAGCTGTCCGGCGGTCAGCAGCAACGAGTTGCCCTAGCTCGTGCTCTAGCAATGACCCCAAAGGTGATGCTGTTTGATGAGCCCACAAGTGCGTTGGACCCGGAGATGATCAATGAGGTTCTGGATGCGATGAAAGAGCTAGCCCAAGAAGGCATGACCATGATTGTGGTTACACATGAAATGGGCTTCGCCCGCGAAGTTGCCGACCGTGTTGTCTTCATGGACAAGGGCGAAATCGTAGAAGTAGGGACGCCTTCAGAAATATTCGACAGCCCAAAAGAAGAGCGGACTAAAAAGTTCTTGTCCCAGATTCTTTAGAAAAATTACGCCTCGTTTCACTCGACTTGCTTGAAACCGAGCTCCCTGTAACCCTTACCGCAGGAGGCTTATTATGAACGAACTCAATTTCCTGGAGCGCCTACTCGAGCCTCAGCCAATAATCCTGTCCGGCGGCTACCTATTTGAGGCCGAGAGACGCGGATACCTAACCGCGGGTGAATTTGTTCCGTTGGTAGCGCTCGAGCATCCCGAGGTTCTGAAGCAAATTACGACTGACTTCCTAAGAGCAGGCAGTGACATCGCTCTCGCATTTACATATAACGGTCACCGAGAAAAAATGAAGCTTCTGGGGCAGGAGCATCTGCTGGAGCCACTAAACAGGGCGGCGATGTCGATCGCCAGAGAAGCGGCTGGCGAGCAGCGAGTGGCTCAGTCACGAGACATTTATGTTGCAGGAAACATTTCCAATTCGAACATCTTCGACCCGGCTGATGACTCCTCCAAATCGGCAGTTCGGATGATGTATCGGGAGATGATTAACTGGGCAAAAGAAGGTGGCGCCGACCTTATTTTGGCCGAGACTATGTACTACTTCGAAGAAGCAAAGATCGCACTCGAAGAAATACAGCACGCAGGGCTACCCTCGATAATCAATGTGGCGATCTTTGCCAACGGCGTGCTGCGCGATGGAGTCTCTGCACAAGATGCATGCAGAAGGTTGGCAGCAGCTGGAGCCGACGTGGTCGGAACCAATTGTTTTCACGGCCCCCAGACAATTCGACCCATAGTCGAGGCGATAGTTGAAACAACCACAGGGCATAACGTTTGCGCGATGCCGGCAACCTATCGCACAACCGCGAAACACCCCACGCTATTTAATCTTCCTGACCCACTAAACACGGCAAGCCTCCGGCATGCGAGGACGTTTCCAGACGCTCTGGAAGCTCAAAATTCCAACAGATATGAGACGGCTGAGTTTGGGAAATTTGCTCTTGACCTTGGGGTAAAGGTTATTGGCCTTTGCTGCGGTGCAAGCGTTATCCATCATCGACAACTGGCCGAAGGTCTTGGAAGACAGACTTATTTATCTAAATACTCGCCAGACATGAGCAAGCACTTCTTGTTTGGCGACGAAAATGTTATTCCAGCCAGCTCGACGCAGTTTGGGTCTAAGGCCTAATCGGCACCTGCCCTAAACCCCAATAGGCCCGACACCGAGCATGAGTAAAATCGCATTGAACAAAGATGCCAGAACCAGCAATGGAAAGATCACCCGCGGTGGAGATTGCCTCAGGCTTAATACCGACGCCACTCCCGCCAACAAGATTGTTGCCACTAAACCGACTAAACCGACAATGGGCGCCAAGGTATCGCTTTGATAAACAGCAATACTTGAAGCCAGAATTGCTGTTGCAGCAATTACCAGCGCAGAGATCTTTTGGCCGACAATGTGCGGAAGCGCTCGAACCCCAGTGGCTCTGTCCTCCAAAAGGTCAGGCAATGTATTGGCGAAGTGCGCCGAGACTCCCAGCAGAGCTGCGACAACCACAACCCAAGCGGGTGGTATCTGGCTCTGCTCGAGGCTCAGGGTCACAAACACTGGCAGAATACCAAAACCAACTGCGTAGGGAAGAACTGAAAAGGCAGTTGCCTTGAGCCCGAGGTTGTAGGCCCAACCCGCAACCAGCATGAAGACCATCCAGCCAAGGCTCTCCCACCCGAGCAAGCCGGCTGCCAAAAGCGCCGTGAAGCCCGCTGCAAAGGATGAGTTTCGGACAAGCGAAGAGGTTAGTGAGCCCTTTGCTACAGGCTTGTCGGTACGCCCGGAAGCCCGGTCTCGTGCAAGGTCTAACCAGTCGTTGGATAACCCCACCGAAAACTGCTGCAATAAGACTGCGAGCCCGACAAGTGCAATCCTGTCTACCCCCAAGCCAACACCCACTGCAAATAACATGGAAAAGAGTGCCACGGCGAGTGAAGGCATCGGGTGCGAAGACCTGAACAGAAGGCTCAGCCTGCTAACGAGCATCGTCAGCGAGCCAAGCGATTTACAACCAAGCCGAATACCCAGGGAAGTCTGCTTGCGAGTGGAACAATGGCCATTCTGATCGGTGAATTGGCTGCTGAGATAAGGCCCTGAGTCAAAACCCTAAAGTCTCTGCTTACTCGGCGCCAAGCTTTTTCATAACTTGCCGGCTTGTTAATCAAAATGCATTCAATCGCCACTTTTGCCTGGGCAAAACCTAACCTCAGGCCCTCACCGGTAATTGCATCTACGTATCCGGAAGCATCCCCAACCAACAAAATTCGACCCTTGGTGCGTGCGGTGGTTAGCTGAGGGAATGAACCGGCTCCACTCCGCTGAGACGCCGGTGCAGCACCCTCTAGCCTTTCTGCGAGCTCTGGGATACCAGCTATGGTTTCATCAAAGTCAGTGGCCTTTGGCCCAAGGACTGCAACGCCAACCTGGTTCTCTGACACAGGAGTTATGTATACCTCAGCAGTCTTGGTGTAGAAGACTTCAATAAATTCAGACCACGGTGCAACATGGAAATGCTGCCTGATTCCAAAGCGTTTTGACCGCCTTGGTGAAACCTCCTTCACTAATCCAGCAGCCTTGGCAATACTAGAATGCAATCCATCTGCGGCAATTAAGTATCGACCTGAAACGCTCTCACCATTTGAGCACGATGCAACTAGGCCGCTATCAGCTTCAGCAACTGAACTAACGGATGCTTCTACAAAAACCACTCCAAGCTCGTCAGAACGGGACCTTAGGCTCCCGTGAAGCTCCGTGCGCCGAACGCCCTTACCTACGCCACTGGAAAATTTATGAGACACAGCGTGCCCACCGCTTCGATAGGTAACCCCGGCCAGATCACGTCCCATGGGATAAACGCCCAACCGTGCTAATAGTGGAATTGCTCCAGGCATTAGCCCCTCGCCACACGCCTTGTCTATTACACCGCTGCGCGGCTCAATAACAACGGCCGATAGGCCGCTCAAACGGGCCTCAATCGCCGCTGCCATGCCCACTGGCCCCCCTCCGACGACAATCACGTCGTAGCTTGTCATCTAAGACCTTTCAGTGCCTTGTTTTCTGTCGGAATCCTGAACCCAAGCAGAAGCACGGCATTGAGAGCCGTGAACACGACGGCTGTTATCCACGCCGAGTGAACCATGGGCAAAGCTATACCTTCGATAGCTACAACCCAGTAGTTGGGGTGACGGAGCCAAGAAAGCGAATAGGGACCTTTTTTTACACGCTGGGCTCCGGGGATCACGATCACTCGGGTATTCCACTGGGACCCGAGTGCCCAGATAAACCAATACCTTGCCGCTTGACAACCGATAGCAACAGCAAGAAATATCCAGCCCGGAGCGCCCGGAAATTGGCGGTCGAAAATAATAACTTCGACCATTGCACCGATTAATAAGGCAGTGTGCAGAGCAATCATGGCCGGCAGATGACCACGGCCGTATTCGACGCCACCGGATTCGAACGCTCGTTTAGCATTTCTAGTTGAAACAACAAGCTCGTAAATCCGCTCTGCACCCGTTGCCAAGATAAGACCGATAAATAGCATCACGCTGATTGTCAAAATCATGTCCACTCCAACAGCACAAGCTCAAGCGACACTCCCGGGCCAACAGCAAATAGCACCCCAATTGTTGAGGCAGGTTGCTGGTAAAGATCGCTCAACACATGAAGGACCGCGGCGGAGGACATATTTCCCGCTTTGGCCATAACATCCCAGCTCGCGGCAAAGTCAGAATCAGCTAAATCCAGAGATGAGGCGAAGGCTTCAAGAATCTTCGGACCACCAGGGTGTGCTATCCAGACATCAATGTCTTCACGGGAGAGCCCTTGTTGACCAAGAAGCACGTCAACCTCGTCTGCAAAGTGCTCCATTATCATCTCGGGCACTCCGGCTTCGAGCATTAGCGAGAGGCCACTTGCGCCGATCTTCCACCCAATGAGAGATTCCGTGTCCGAATATAAAGTACTTCTGGTTGCCTTGACAGTTATGCCAGTCAACGATTTGGGGTGCTCATTACCCACCATCACAACCGCTGCTGCACCATCACCGAAGATTCCCGTGCCAACATAGTTGGCCATAGATCGATCTTCCCATTGGATAGTTAGTGAGCAGAGTTCAACAGAAACAACCAGAGCCACTGCCTTAGGATCACCCAGAAGATAATCCGCGACTCGTGCTATTCCCGCAGCACCTCCAGCACAGCCAAGCCCAAAACTTGGAATCCGTTTAAGGTCTGACCGGAATCCCATTCGAGCAGCAAGCAATACATCCAGAGCAGGAGCGCCAACCCCCGTCACCGTGGTGAAGAAAAGATGATCAACTTCTGCCGCATTTAGCCCGGCCTTTTCAAGCGCTCTTGATGTGCAATCCTCCACCAGCGCCAGGGCGTGTTGAGCAAAAAGTGTATTCGCCTTTGTGAATGACTCGATGTCCGTGTATTCCGAAATCGGTAAAACAAAGTGACGTTGTTCAATTTTGGTATTGCTGTGGAGTCTCTCTAATACAGCTCTAGCTCCGTCAGTCGGTGCAAGCCTTGGTGCCAAAGCGGCGGTAACTTCGGATTGAGAATGAACATGCTCAGGCAGGGACGTTTGGACTTGAATGATCATTGCCGACATTCATCTGCTCCCAGCTCTTTCTTCAAGTGTAACTAGGTGAGAGGTGGTCGAGGCTTCCCTGGGTGACCCAGTTGCAGGCAAAGGTGTCCGAAAGTGGGGCGTGCGGGACTTGAACCCGCGACCGAACGATTATGAGTCGTTTGCTCTAACCAGCTGAGCTAACGCCCCCAACCTAACTAGATTCTAGCTAATCAAGCTAGCCCGGCGCGTCCAAAGCGCCACGGGTATCGAAAAAATCTACAGCAGGTTAGGTATCTTTTGTTCCTCCGCGACATTGGCACGACGGAACCAGAAAGTGACGGCCGTAGAGACCAGCACGATAAACAGCGAGTAAAGTGCGGGAACAATCAGGATGAGGCCAACGTCTGCGGTGCCGCCAAAAGTCAAAAGAACAATGGCAATGGCTAGAGGGCCATTTTGAATCCCAGTCTCGAGAGCGATAGTCCTGACGTTCATTGGGTGCAATTTAAGTAATTTGGCCAGCACAAAGGCGATTGCGATACCGAAGAGCCCAAGACCAATGGCTACGACATATGTTTGCCAGGGAGTATCCGCCAGTAGTGCCCAGTTCCTTGGAACCCAGGTCGCCAGCAGAAATAGGATGAAAAACAATCCAAAGAAGCCACCCATAAGCTCCAGGAAGGCGCCTATGTTCGCGCTAAACCTTCTCAAAATCATGCCGAATAGCACAGGTATCAAGAGCAAGAAAAGAGTCGCCACGATGTTGGTAATCGGTATTTGAAATTGCTCGTCATCGGCGAAAAGAAGCATCCCGTAAAAGGTGAGCACCAGAGGAGTCATGAGCAGTGCCCAAAGCGTGGAGTTAGTGGTCATAATGACGCTAAGAGCCAAGTTGCCCTTCGAAAAATACGCAAATATATTAGAAGTGGTCCCAGCAGGTACTGAACCCATAAGCAGAGCGCCCAATGCCACTGGGGCCGCATATTCCATCGGGAGCTGGAAGAGCAGCGTGGCTATGAGGGTAAAAGCCAGAAGCGGCATTATCCCAAACTGGGTAACCCACCCAATTATCAAGCCCCAAGGTCTTCGAATTGCGAGTTTAAAATCTCGTGGAGTTAGACCAGAACCAAGACCGAACATAATCACGAAAACCATAGCCACCAAGAGATTCTGCTCGAAGGGTGTTACTACGTCCTGCTCAGAGACAGTAACCTGCTCCAATAAAATCATGGCCATGTTCATTAGTTACCGTCCTTATCGATTAGGTCGATCGGTTTAGTCTCGGTGATTTCACCTGCGAGGGCCGCTGCGCGGAGTTCACGTCGCAAGATCTTGCCTATGGGGCTCTTGGGTAGCTCGTCCACAAAAATGACTTGCTGTGGCACCTTATAGGCGGCCATGTGCTCACGGCAATGCGCGAGGATATCGTCGGCGGAAGGAGCCGGCTGCGAGGTCACTACATAAGCTCGAACCTTCTCGCCGCTTTTCTCATCCGGTATTCCTATGACTCCGACTTCCAGCACACCTGTAGCCGCCGCAATCTGCTCTTCAACCTCGTTGGGGTACACATTGAAGCCGCTGACCAAAATCATGTCTTTCTTTCGATCAACAATTGTGAAGTAACCGTCTTGGTCAACCTGGGCGATATCACCGGTATACAGCCAGCCATCTTGAAGTGTCGACGATGACTCTTCCGGTCGCTGCCAATAGCCCTGCATGATCTGTGGACCCCTGGCAATTAGCTCACCAGGTTCGCCAACCCCGACTTCCACTCCCTTTTCGTCGACACAGCGAATTTCGGTCGATGGAACAGGAATGCCAATCGTGCCGTCCTTTTGCAAGCCACCCAAGGGGTTGAAAGTCAGAACAGGTGATGACTCGGTAAGCCCATAACCCTCGACAATCGGAGTACCGGTTACTTCTCTCCAGCGTTTGGCAACGGACTCGTGCAAAGCCATACCTCCGGCGGCGGATGCTCTTAGGTACTTTGGCGAACCGTCCGTAAACCAGCGTTCGTTCAGCAAGGCGCTAAACAAAGTGTTTACTCCAGACAGCCAGGTCACTTTATAGTTTTCAAAGGCGCGCTTTAGGTTGCTTGGTGGTCGCGGCGATGGAACCAAGATGTTCCTGGCCCCCAGGTGATAAAAACCCAGAAGGTTTACTGTGAAAGCAAAGATGTGATAGAGCGGTAGGGCTGTCAGAACAATCTCCGCCCCGGGCCTCATGTAAGCGCCACACATGGAAATCATCTGAAGCGTGTTGTTTACTAAATTCCCATGCGTCAGCATCGCACCCTTTGACACTCCAGTCGTTCCGCCGGTGTACTGGAGAGCCGCAATACTCTCAGGACCAACAGCGTCAAGGTATCCAGAAGATTCTTTGCTGGACGAAGCTTTTTTGCCAAGGGCCAGAGCATCTCTAAAGCTGATGTGATCGACTGTGATCTTCGGGAGCGTCTTGCTCCAATACTTCTGAGTCAGATTAATAATTCCGGCTACAGGGCCGGGAAAGAACTCGGAAAGGCTTACGGTGACAACGTTTTTTATCTCGGTCTTTTCGATAATCCCAGGTAGCCGATCAGCGAACATGTCTATCACGACCAATGCACTTACGCCCGAATCAGCGAACTGATGCAACATCTCAGTTTGTGTGTATAGAGGGTTAGTGTTCACCAAAACGCATCCAGCCTTCAAGACACCAAATGCAACTATTGGATAGCTCAAACAATTAGGCATCTGAACCGCAACACGCTCGCCAGTTACAAGCCCCGCCTCCTCGCGAAGATAAGAGGCAAAGTCATCGCTGAGCTTGTCAACCTGATCAAAGGTCAAAGATCCGTTCATGCCATTGGGCATGCACTGAGTAAAAGCGATTGTCTTTGAGTACTTTTTTGACGCAACTGCCAATAAATCCGGGAGGTTGCGGAAAGAGTGAGCCTCTAACTCGTGTGGCACGTCTGACGGGTAGTGATTTAACCATGCGTGCTGTGACATGAAAGCCCTTCGCCTAAGTTGCCAGCTTCGGGTTAAAGACCCCGACGCTGGAGAGTTTCCTCAATACTAATTAGGTTTTTGCCAACTTTGTCAAACATTGAGCACCCTAGACGAAAATTAAATTTAGAAAATCATGCACTTTAATTTAGGGACTATTTCCAATTAATCGTCGCGTTTGCGTCGAAACTTCTTTGCAGCATCGCCTAGTTCGCTTCGAAACTCGGAAAGTTGCTCCCTGACCTCTTCGCGGACCTCGCTTAGCCTTTCCCTGGCCTCATCGGCTGCACCGGAGAATCTTCCTCGCGCGCTCTCTGACGCACCCTCTGCGCGGCGTCTAAGGTTTAGAGCTTCTGCCCTGAACTCCTCTACGCGTTTCCTAAGGGAAGCCGATAGACGACCAATTGGCAGAAGGTACTCGGGCTGATTATCGGCTGTAGTTGGAACATCAGCGCCAGTGCCTCGATAGAGATCTTCAAAAATGCTGATGGTTGTTGCAATGTCATGCGACTGAATCAAATGCAAAGAGTTCTCACTGAGCCTTGCAAGCTCTTTTTCGTCGGCCGAAAGCACAAGCTCCAAGCGATCTTTTAGAGCATCCGCGTCATCCGGGGTAAATAAGTAGCCGTTATCTCCGTCGTGAACCAAATGAGGAAGAGCCATTGCGTCTGCGGCTATGACTGGTCGTCCAGAAGCCATTGCCTCCATTGTCGCAATGGACTGTAACTCAGCTATAGAGGGCATGACAAAAACTGTGCAGCTCTCATAAATCCCCGCTAGCTCTTGGTCAGTAACATGCCCCAAAAACTCAACCCGGTTCGAAATACCCAGCAAAGCGGCCTGACGCTGCAAGCGCTCGCGCTCACCGCCATCTCCAACCAGTCGCAATTTTAGATCTGGAAATTTATCTAATTTACTAATGGCATTTAGCAAAATATTGATTCTCTTCTCGTTGTCCAATCGGCCAACGAACAGTGCCACCGGCTCCTTGTTCTGAGTTGGAGTCCGGTTGGCAAACCTTGTGGCGTCAATGCCGCAGCTAATTGCAAGAACCCCCTCAACGCGAGCCGAGTTCTCCAGTAGATCGGCGGCACGTCTTGTGGGTGTAGTCAGAGCATCCATCTTCCGCAAGACCCTGCCTGCGTCCCACCAAAGAAACTTGATGGCAAGCGGGTGCATAAATTTTGGCACGAAAGAATACTTGAGAAGATTCTCAGGCATCGTGTGATTGGTGGCGATCCTCCGGAGCGACATTCCCCTGGTCGCACGCATTGCGAATCGTCCAACCATCAGATGCGACTGTATGTGCAGGGCGTCCGGCTGTTGCTCGAGAATAATTCTCTTTAGCTCCCTGGATAGCCCAAAGGGAGATGTAAATCGATGGCTCTTATGGTTTGGCATCTTGTGACTCTTGAGTCGGTGCACGGTCATTTTGGCGCCGTCGTGTTCTTCCACCCTTGTGCCAGACCAACCGTCGAGACTGGGAGCAATAATTGCTACTTCGTTGCCGTTTCTCACAAGACCACCTGCCAATCGCTCAGCAAATTTGGCCGCTCCGTTAATGTCCGGTGCAAAGGTGTCACAGGCGATGAGAACCTTAATCGGTTGGCTCACTGTTACCCTTCTCGGTCAACTGCGGGTGGAATTTATTCAAAGCAAGCACTCCAGATATAGCAATAGTACCGGCCAATACGTAACTAAACACCTGTCCAAGACTGGATGCTTCGGCCTCGCCAAGAATTACGATGCCGATCATAACTGCAACCGCAGGATCGATGACGGTCAGCCCCGCGATGACCAGATCGGGAGGTCCAGACGCGTAAGCGTTTTGAACGAACCAACCACCCAGCACCGTTGCGCCGACTAAGGAAATCAGCGCAAGCAGGGTAAGCAGGTCGTAGTCCTCTTGCAAAATTCGCTGAATAACGACCTTCGCCAGCGAGGCCACGAAACCGTAGAGCACCCCTGCACCAAAAATGTACTGCAGCGCACTCACTTTGCCCTTGGACCGCCAAAACAAGAGACCAAACATTAGAAGCAAGACGAATAGTATGCCGACCACCTGAAGTAGTTTCTCGTTGCTCATCTCGACAGCCACAGCACTAGAGGCTGCGACTGCAACAAATCCGCCCACGCCTAGTGTCGTTAGAGCAATGGCAATGAAAGTGCTTTTATTAAGTCGAACCCTGTATATCCTGGCATTCAGTATCGAGGTCATAATGAGCGCAATCGCGCCGATCGGCTGAACCACGATCAAGGGAGCCAGCGCCAGCGCTGAAAGCTGAAAAAGAATTGCAAGAACCAAAAAACTTGTCCCAGTCAGCCATCTTGGTCTTCTTAGAAGATCAGCAATCTGCTTGAGGCTCAGAGATCCCGGCTTGGGGCGGCTTGGGGCATGGTGCTTAGTAACTGCGTCATTTTGAAACTGTGCGCCGAGTGAGAGGAAAATCGCTCCGATTACAGCGAGGACAATAGCGAATGCCCTAACAATCTCGGGTGAAAACAAACCTTTTTCTCCTGTCGGACTGGAAGCCCTAAAAGCCTAGACCACCAAGCTGAAATTCCTCCGTCAGATTCAGTAAAATGGGGGTCGTGACCTTGTATAAAATTCGAATAACCGGCGACCCAGCGCTCCATACACGAGCCCTGGAAGTCCTGGCGATAGATGATTACATCCGCGAGTTGGTGGCCGACATGTTCGAGACCATGGATTCGGCGCCCGGCGTAGGACTAGCTGCGACACAAATTGGAGTCGGGCTCAGGATTTTTGTCTACTCGTACAGCACTGACGATCAGGAAGTACGTGGTGTTGCAATCAATCCACAGCTTTCTATCTCAGAATTTTCTGACGAGGAACTAGATGAAGAGGCTGATGCCGAGGGTTGTCTATCGATCCCCGGAGAAAGATTTCCTCTGAAGCGAGCGAATCGTGCCCTATTAATGGCCACTGACTTAGATGGCCACGGTTACCAAATTGAAGCCGAGGGTTGGCTTGCTCGAATCTTTCAACATGAGTTCGACCATCTAGAGGGAATGCTCTATGCAGACCGGCTAGTGAAGCCCCACAAGAGGCTTATGAAAAAGGCAATAAAAGAAAACGAATGGGGCGTACCAGGATTGTCATGGTTGCCTGGGCAAGACTATCTAGAACCCTAAAAACCGTACCCCCGCAGCCACGATCGCACCGGCTAGCACAACGAAAATGTACGGAACCCGCATCGCCAAAAGAGCTCCTGCCACAACTAGGGCAGCTGCTCGCGCGTCAAGAACCAGAACACTCTGAGATGAAAACCCCTGAAGAACTACAAGTGCTGCTAGCAGAGAAACAGTCATGCGCTCGGCAATCAGCCTTCCACGCCTTCCAATAAGACGATCAGGAATCAAGAAACCTAGAATTTTCCAGCTGTAGACGGCCAAAGAAGCGAAGATTACCGTGCTGATCATTTTTTACCCCCGATTGGGAGCAAAGCGACAACGGCCGCCAACAAGACAGGCACACCGGCTGGGGTGAGGGGGATTGCCACTAGTGCAACCAGCGCGCCTACACCGGCCAGAGCTAAGTTATTTTTTAATCTGGGCCAGAGGAGCCCTAAGAAGGCTGCTGCTGCTGCGCCATCCAGGCCCCAGGCCTCAACTGATCCAAAAAGGTTCCCAGCCAACGCCCCCATCAGAGTTGCTGTGTTCCAAAAAATAAATACCGCTCCGCCAGTCAGCCAAAAGCCAATTTTTTGATCAAGTGGTCTCTCTTGAGCTGCCGAAACAGCGTTTGACTCGTCAATCGTCAACTGCGCCGCCAGCAGACGCCACAGCCCCCTAGGGCCGATTACGGTATTCAATCGAAGTCCATAAAAGGAGTTTCGGACACCCATTAGCCATGCCGACGAAACGGCGGTGATAGGTGCTCCCCCAGCAGCGATGATGCCAACAAATGCAAATTGACTTGCACCCGAAAACATCAACAGGCTCAGCAGCATGACGGCCGGAACCCCTAGACCCGCGGCCGAACCAATAGCGCCAAAGGAAAGGCCGTAAAGGCCAGTGGCTAGGCCTACGGAAAGTGACGTGGAAATTACTTGCCTGCTCATGCCTTCTCCAGGAAAAGTATGGCTCCTCGGCTTGGACTCGAACCAAGAACCTATCGATTAACAGTCGATTGCTCTGCCAATTGAGCTACCGAGGAATGCATCCCTAGAGACACGGCACAACATTAGCAGATTCGTGAGCTATTTCATCAACTCGCGACGTTCTGATTCCAAAGCCATCAATTCTTGTTGGACTTGAGCCAATTGTTCTGGGCTCGCGGTCGAGTCGATTCGTCTAAGCGCAGCCATTAGATCGACTTTTTCTCGAGCCAAGGTATTGAGCATCGCCGTTCTTACGACACCAACCGCGTATTTGGTCAGTGCGGCCTCGTTAGCTACGGGAAGGTTCGCTAGGGCCAAGGACCGAATAACTTCTAAATCCTCTGGCAAAACTTGGGTAGCCAATAGATTCGCGAAGCCATCCTCGGCTAAATGCATCGAGTTCATATTCGCCACCTCGAGAATTCGATGATGCTGTGAGACGGAAAAACCCGAAGCCAACATGCGGCGAAGCTGCTCGGAACTAAAAGCCCCGGGGGCTTGCACCAAGACCTCTAGTATTTGCCTCTCCATTCGAGCCTGAGGAGTAATTACTTCGGGAGCAGGAATTCCGGTCTGTCTCATTGGCTCTACTCGCTGCTGAACCTGCCTGGTCACACCAGCCCGAACCATTTGTTCTACTTCGGAGGAATCGAGAGACACCCAGTCCGCTAGGGCTTTTACGTATCCTGACTTGAGCGCAGGATCGGTAATCTCGGCGACGACTGGAGCTGCCGCCCTCGCGGCAGCGACCCTCGAATCAAGATCCCCAAGAGAAAACTGGCTTATTCGATGGCGAATTACGAACTCAAACAGCGGCTTCTTTGATCCAAGCATTTTTGAAATCGCCCCATCGCCCATTTTCTGACGAAGGTCAGCAGGATCAAGACCATCTGGTCCACTTGCGACAAAGGTTAGGGCGTTGAACTTTGAGCTGTCCCCGTAGACCCGAAGTGCAGCCTTCTCGCCAGCAGCATCTGGATCGAAGGTGAAAATTACTTCGGCCGGATCGCTTGTTTGACCCAATAATCGATTGATTATGCGAATGTGCTCTTCACCAAAAGCCGTGCCACAAGTTGCGACCGCAGTCTCCACTCCGGCTAGATGACAGGCCATGACATCGGTGTAGCCCTCTACGACAACGATCTGCCTTGACTTGACGATTGCCTTGCGGGCTAAATCAAGGCCATAAAGAACGCTCGACTTGTGATAGACGGGAGTCTCTGGAGTGTTTAGGTACTTCGGGCCCTGGTCGTCTTCATAAAGCTTTCTGGCGCCGAACCCAAGAACCTGCGAGTTTGCGTCTCGGATCGGCCACAGCACTCGCCCGCGAAAGCGGTCGTAACCACCCTTATCGCTCTCCATCGCCAAACCCGCAGATACAAGCTCCTGCATTTGATAACCCGCAGCCGTTGCTGCCTCGATCAAATTCTGCCAACCCTTTGGTGCATAACCAATGCCGAAAGTTGAAAAGCTTGCCAATTCGAATCCTCGAGACAGCAGAAAATCTTGAGCAGCTTGCCCTTCCGCAGATTGCAGTTGCCCCTGGTAATAATCTGCCGCAAATTTATTTAGAGCCAGCAGCCTGGACCTTGTTGAGCCCTCGTCGCTTCCCTCCTCAAACTTCAGCTGATAGCCGACCTTGTCGGCCAAACGCTGAACAGCATCGGCAAAACTAACTGACTCGATCTCCTGAATGAACTTGTAAATATCACCACCAACTCCACAGCCAAAGCAGTGATAGAACGCGGGATTAGCTCGGACGTTGAAGCTGGGTGATTTCTCATCATGAAATGGGCACAAACCCTTGAAAGAGCCCGAGCTTGCTGCCTTAAGAGAGACGTAGCCTCCAACAATCTCCACAATGTCTGCGCGCTCTTTTAGCTCCTCAATGTCCCCTTGGGATACTCGACCAGCCATAACTGAATCCTATGCTCTTGTGCTGCGGTGAAGAGCGACAGCTGCGGGGTCAGTAAGTGATGCCACGTAATCCACGATGGCGCGTTTCTGAGACTTGTGGTCCTTTGCAGCTACCCAGGCCTCGGAACCGGTCGAGTCTAGGCCTGCGCCATTTTTGGATAGCAGGGTTTCGGCGAGCTCCACGAGTAGAGTCCGCTGGTCCTCATAATAGGGCTGCCTGGAATTCTCCGTCATCACTGAAGAAGCCACGATTCCTTTCAGCACGGCAATCTCGCTCTTAACTCGGCTGGGAACAGATACTCCGGCGCTAAAACGACTCAAAGTGCCCTTTTTTGACTCTTCCAGAACGGCACTGGTAGTTCGAGAAACAAAAGAGCCAATCAGGTCGCTGGCTAGATTCTTGAGACTTGCCAAGTGTCTCGGTGATCCGTCAAATGATTTGAGCCAGTGACTGGAGGATTGCAGAGATAAAAGGGCTTCCTCTAGCTCTGATTTTGAATAAGAGCCCTCAGACCACTTGCTTATGTCCTCGATTAAGGAGTCTTTCGAGCTGGACACCGAGATCAAAGAGGGATTTACAAACCCTTCCACTATTGAATCCTCAAAATCATGCACAGAATAAGCAACATCGTCGGCAAAGTCCATAATTTGAGCCTCGACACACTTCGCGCCCTCGGGAGCTTGCTGCCTCATCCAATCAAAGACTTCTACATCGTCGTCATACACGCCAAATTTTGTTACGCTGTCGAATTCGGCCGCCCTAGCCAGGGGCCAGGGATACTTTGTCGCCGCATCCATGGAAGCTCTCGTAAGATTCAAGCCCCTCGAGATGCCGCTATCGTCGTAAATTTTTGGCTCAAGCCTGGTCAAGATTCTGAATGTTTGTGCGTTCCCCTCAAAACCGCCAATGTCGGCGGCCCAGAAGTTTAGAGCAGACTCTCCGTTGTGGCCGAAAGGTGGATGACCGAGATCATGAGCTAGGCAGCCCATATCCACTAGATCCGGGTTTACTCCCAGAGCTGTAGCCAACTCCCTGCCAACCTGAGCAACCTCGAGCGAATGAGTAAGTCTTGTCCTTGCAAAATCCCCCGAGCTCGGGGATAGAACTTGAGTCTTCGCGCTCAGCTTCCGGAACGCCGCCGAGTGCAAAACTCTCGCTCGGTCCCGCGCAAATTCTCCGCGGCCTTCCATTTGAGATCCGGGTTGGCCCACAAACCGCTCGAGGTCTCGAGGGTCATAGCCGCTCTCTGTTTTGGCGACCATACCTATCCCCCTGAGACTGAAAGTTCCGCGAACTCCAGCTGAGATCGGTGAGTGTCGCTCAGTTCCCTAGAATCCAACCAACCCTCTGGCAGTGAACACTTCTTTAGCGAGCCGAGCCTGCCCCGTGGGCCCTCGGCTTCTTCACCCGGGTAGGGCGCATCTCGTTCTAGAGAACCCAACAAATCGGATGCCTGCTGCAGCGACTCGACTCTTGCAAGATCGGCCCTAAACTCTCCACCAACCGGGTAGCCCTTGAAATACCACGCAACGTGTTTTCTAATGTCTCGGCATGCCCGGCCTTCTTCCTCGAAGAACTCAGTCAGGAGTTCGGCGTGGCGATAGAACGCGTCGGCCACCTCACCAAGTGAAGGCATTACCTCTTCTACTTTTGGATTCTTGTCACCAGCTAGATAGCCCGCAATTGCCCGTTCAAGATCCTGGAACAGCCATGGCCTACCAAGGCATCCTCTGCCAACAACAATTCCGTCCACTCCGGTTTTATCCATCATGGACACCGCGTCTTGTGCGGACCAGATATCGCCGTTACCAAGTACTTGAACATCTGGCAATGACGCTCGAAGTTCGGCGATGGCGTCCCAGTCTGCTCTCCCAGAGTAGAAATCCTCCGCGGTTCGCCCATGGAGGGCCACCGCAGTAACTCCTGCGTCACGAGCAGCCTTTCCAGCGTCCAAAAACGTCAGGTGATCTTGATCTATGCCCTTACGCATTTTGACTGTCACGGGGATAGTTCCAGCTGCCTTTACGGCTGATTGAACAATGGCCTCAAACAGCTCCGATTTCCAAGGTAAGGCTGCTCCCCCACCCTTTCGGGTGACTTTCGCAACGGGGCAACCAAAGTTCAAGTCGATATGATCTGCTCGGTCTTCTTGAACGAGCATCTCGATAGCCCTAGAAATTGTTGTGGGGTCGACTCCGTACAACTGGACTGACCGAAACTTCTCCGACTCATGATGCCCAATAAGGCGCATCGACTCCTCGGTTCTCTCAACTAGCGCTCTTGAGGTAACCATCTCCGAGACAAATAGGCCATTGCCGAACTCGCGACAGAGCCTCCTGAAGGCTGTGTTAGTGATGCCGGCCATTGGTGCCAGCACGACTGGCACCTCGAAGGTCTTGGTTCCGTACGTTAATCCCAATTAACTAACTGAGTCTCTCAAATAGGTAGCTTGCGACCTTGTCCAAAGACACCCGCTCCTGAGCCATCGAATCTCGCTCACGAATAGTCACGGACTGATCATCGGCTGTCTCAAAGTCAATCGTTATGCAAAAAGGAGTTCCAATTTCATCCTGTCTGCGATACCTGCGTCCAATGGCACCTGAGTCATCGAAGTCAATGTTCCAGTTCTTGCGAAGCTCAGCCGCCAAAGACTTAGCAATTGGGTTAAGAGCCTCATTCCTGCTCAGCGGCAAAACCGCTGCCTTTACAGGCGAAAGTCGATAATCAAGTCGAAGCACGGTTCTTGTATCGACGCCGCCCTTCGCGTTAGGCGCCTCGTCCTCGGAATACGCATCGACCATGAATGCCATGAGGGACCTGGTGAGTCCCGCCGCTGGCTCAATAACGAAGGGAGTCCAACGCTTTTCCTCGGTTTGATCAAAGTAGCTCAAATCAACACCTGATGAAGCCGAGTGAGTCTTTAGGTCAAAATCCGTTCGGTTTGCGATTCCCTCAAGCTCACCGAATTCTCCGCCCTGAAATCCAAAACGGTATTCGATATCAACGGTCCGTTTGGAGTAATGCGACAGCTTTTCCTTCGGGTGATCAAACAGTCGAAGGTTATCCGGATTAATTCCAAGGTCTAGATACCAGTTATGGCGCTGCTCGATCCAGTATTCGTGCCACTTTTCATCTTCACCGGGCTTTACAAAAAACTCCATTTCCATCTGCTCAAACTCACGAGTTCGAAAGATGAAGTTCCCCGGAGTAATTTCGTTGCGGAAGCTCTTTCCCATTTGCCCAATTCCAAATGGAGGCTTCATCCTGGAAACATTTTGAACATTGTTGAAATTTACGAATATCCCCTGAGCAGTCTCAGGCCGCAGGTAGTGCATTCCGGTGTCATCATCGACTGGACCCAACGAAGTCTTCAAAAGGCCGTTGAAGCTCTTTGGCTCAGTCCAGGATTCTTTGACCCCACAGTTTGGGCAGGCTATCTCTGCCATCGACTTGGGAGCCCTGGACTTCTTTTCTTCAAAGGCTTCCTCGAGATGATCCTGACGAAAGCGCTTGTGGCAGCTGGTGCACTCAATCAATGGATCGACAAATGCCTCAACGTGACCAGAAGATTCCCAAACCTTCGTCGGCAAAATAATGGAGCTATCAAGTCCAACAACGTCATCTCTTCCAGACACCACGGACTGCCACCACTGACGCTTGATGTTTTCTTTTAGCTCAACTCCGAGTGGGCCGTAGTCCCAAGCCGATCTCGAACCACCGTAAATCTCGCCAGCCTGAAACACAAAGCCTCTGCGTTTTGCAAGCGAAATTACCTGGTCGAGCTTCTGATTGGCCATTATTCTCCGGGGATTATTTTTTGGGTTTCTAGTGAATTCCTAGTTTAGTGGGGCATCGGAAGCACCACCGAAGCGGCGCTGCCTTCTCCCAAACTCACTGATAGCCTCCCACAGCGACTCTCGGGTGAAATCCGGCCAGAGCACGTCCATGAAAATCATCTCCGCATAGCTCGATTGCCAAAGCATGAAGTTAGAAATACGCATCTCCCCGCTTGAGCGAAGGAACATATCCACGTCCGGAAGTTCCGGAACGTAAAGTCTTTTTTGAATTGTCTTCTCGGTGATGGATTTTGGCGCCTGGCCACCAGCTCTGATTTCTTGCAGAATCTTGTTTACCGCGGCAACTATCTCCTGCCTACCTCCGTAGTTGACCGCCATGGTTAGGACCAATCCAGTGTTGTTCTTGGTCATTTCCTCGGCTATACGAAGCTCACGCACAACGCTTGGCCAAAGCTTCCGCTCTGCCCCGGACCAGCGAATGCGAACGTTCCACTCCATCAGGAGGTCTCTTCTTCGTCTCAAAACGTCTTTGTTGTAACCCATAAGAAACTTAACCTCATCGGTAGATCGCTTCCAGTTTTCCGTTGAAAACGCATACGCAGTCAAGTTCTCGACACCGGCGCTGGTAGCGCCCGCGACTGCCTCCAGAAGTGCCGCCTCGCCGGCTCGATGGCCTTCAGTTCGAGTAAGACCCCGCTCATTGGCCCACCTGCCATTCCCGTCCATCACCATGGCGATATGCTTCGGAACTGCGCTAAAGACAGGCGTGCTTCTTGCTGGGTCATTAAGTTTTATCAACTTCGCTCCACGTGCTCCAGGGACCTAAGTCCTCTTTCCAGCTGCCATTGCAAGTAGCCGGCAACAACACCGCTCACCGCGGCGCGCGTAGCTAAGTTAGCCCGGCCAACGCTTGGCCAATCACCGATAAGCAATGCGCTAATGTGCGAAATTCCATCGACCCCTAGGCGCACCGACCCGGGCATCGTGCAAGATTGGCAACTGACAGATCCAGAATGAACAGAAAATGAAACGGTTTCGGTTGAGGCGCAGCCCTGACATTGGTCAAGATTGGTAATCCAGCCCGAGATTGCTAATGCCCTCAAAAGGTATGAATCCAAGATCTGGTCAGAGGAGTGCTCTTTCAATGAGAGAGCCCTCAATGCACCAATCACAAGCATGTAGTGCTGCGAAGAAGAGTCCTCACGAGTAAAGCGTTCGGCTGCCTCGACAACCGCGCTGGCGGCCGTGTATCTGGCGTAGTCCGCTACGATCACGGAGCCGTAGTTAGCGAGCTGCTCTACCTGCGAAACAGTGTCTAGGTTTCTGCCTTCGTAAAGCTGTAAATCCACCACGTTAAACGGCTCTAACCTCGCACCGATTCTGCTGCTAGTTTTTCTGACACCCTTTGCGACAGCTCGAACCTGACCGTGATTTTTTGTCAACAGTGTCACTATGCGATCGACTTCCCCAAGCTTGTGGGTTCGGATGACGACGGCTTCATCTCGGTAATGGGGCATAGAACAAGTATCGCAATAATTGCTGGTTTAGCCAGTAACTACGGACCTTAGAGCTCGATTTGTTGAGCTAATCAGTGCCTTCAGAGACGCGGTAGCAATATCGCCATCAATACCGACACCCCAGAGCACGTTACCGTCCACCTCAAGTTCGATGTACGCAGCAGCTAAAGCGTCGCCTCCGGCGCTAAGGGTGTGCTCGACATAATCGAGAAGTCTGATATCAGAACCCTTATCCCGCAAAATGGCAATGAAAGCCGAGATGGGACCATTACCTGTTGCAGTAGCGGCAAACTCAGCTTCTCCGTCGCGCATAACTACATCGATTTGCACAATGCCGTCCATGTCAGATTCTGTCCGCATCCTCTTAAGCTCGAAGCGACCCCACTTAGGCTGTTCGATAGCCGCTGGAAGGTATTCGTCCTGGAAGATTTCCCAAATTCTCTCGGAACTAACCTCGCCCCCAGAGGTATCCGTGTGACCCTGAATAACTCTCGAAAACTCAATCTGGAGCTTGCGAGGTAAGTCCAAGCTGTGGTCGGTCTTCAATAGATAAGCCACCCCACCCTTTCCGGATTGGGAGTTGACCCTAATGACGGCCTCGTAGTTCCTGCCAACGTCCTTTGGATCAATCGGAAGGTATGGAACAGCCCAAGTGTGCTTGTCGACACTGTTTCCGGCTTCAAGTGCGTCCTTGGCCAGATGGTCAAATCCTTTTTTGATTGCGTCCTGGTGCGAGCCGGAAAATGCCGTGTAGACCAAATCGCCACCGTAAGGACTGCGCTCAGGGACCTTCAGTTGATTGCAATATTCAACGGTGCGCTTGATCTGGTCAATGTCGCCGAAATTTATCATCGGATCGATCCCCTGGCTAAATAAATTTAGGCCCAAAGTAATTAGATCGACGTTTCCAGTCCGCTCACCATTTCCGAACAGACAGCCCTCAATTCGATCCGCTCCGGCCATGTAGCCCAGTTCGGCTGCGGCAACTGCTGTACCGCGATCGTTATGTGGATGAAGGGAAAGCAGAATGGCTTCTCGGGGGTGAAGCCTTCTTGACATCCACTCGATCGAGTCCGCGTAAACATTAGGAGTCGCCATTTCCACGGTTGCCGGGAGGTTTATTATCAATTTTCGGTCCAACGTCGGCTTGATAATTTCTGCGACGGCGTTGCACACTTCAAGCGCAAACTCGAGCTCGGTGCCGGTATAAGATTCCGGCGAATACTCGTAGAAAACTTTTGTTTCGGGGATGCTGGCTTCTAGTTCTAAGCACTTCAAAGCCGCATCAGTAGCTATTTTTCTGATACCAGCTTTATCCTGCCCGAAGACAACTCTGCGCTGGAGCACTGAAGTTGAGTTGTAGAAGTGGACGATTGCCTGCTTGGCACCGGCTATAGATTCATAGGTTCGCTCGATAAGGTGATCCCTGGACTGGGTCAGAACCTGAATTGTTACGTCCTCAGGAATTAGCTCCTGCTCGATAAGCAGGCGAACGAAGTCAAAATCAGTTTGGGATGCAGAAGGGAAGCCGACCTCAATCTGCTTGTAGCCCATCGAAACCAAGAGCTTGAACATCTCAAGCTTTCGCTCCGCGTTCATCGGGTCGATGAGTGCTTGGTTACCGTCACGAAGATCAACAGCGCACCAATGTGGCGCCTGAGTGATTCTCTTGGTGGGCCAAGTTCTATCTGGAAGCTCTACTGAAATCTGATCGTGAAAGGGTTCATAACGCTCAAAGGGCATTTTCGATGGTTTTTGGTGGTTTTTCATTTCTCTCCGCCTAAATCTGAATTGACCGCAGGGTTGCACCGCGACGAGATTGGGCCGTGGCTAGGCCTCGTCGCGGCTAATAAGGAGGAGGCTAAAACTCATGTTCTCAGGCTAGCACTTGAGGACCGGTTGCGCTAGAACCCCAGTTTTCCAAGCTGCTTGGCATTTCTCTGCCAGTTTTGTGCAATTCTGACTTGAATTGCCAAATGTATAGGCTCGTCCATCAGAGCCTCAATTTCGCGCCTAGCCTTCTGGCCTATGGTTTTCAGCATCGAGCCGCCCTTGCCGATAATGATCCCCTTTTGGGAATCGCGTTCGACCCAAACCGAAACGTGAACGGTCGGCTTTTTTGAATCGTAGAGAATCTCATCCAGGGTGACGGCCAGAGAATGAGGCAGTTCATCGTTTACCAACTCCAGGGCCGCCTCTCGAACTAGTTCGCAAATCCGATCTTCAAGAGGTTCTTCACTGACGACATCTTTCTCGTAAAACAACGGACCGACTGGTAAGTAGCCAATCAGCAGTGTCTCTAGGAGGTCGACCTGCTCCATGGTGGCGGCTGATACCGGAACAATCTCCTTCCAGTCGTGCAGCTCCGAGACTGCCATCAGATGTTGAGCGAGCTTTTGCTTGGAAACGGTTTCACATTTGGTAACAATGGCTATTTTCTTGGCACGGCCGTATTTTGCAATGTCCGCAACAATTTTTCGGTCACCCGGCCCAATTTCCTCATTGGCCGGCGTGCAAAAGACAATTACATCCACCTCGTGCAAAGTCGAGCTCACAAGATCATTTAATCGCTGCCCCAGCAGCGTTCTTGGCCTGTGAAGACCCGGAGTGTCAACCATAATCAGCTGGCCAGCCTCCGTGGTCTTGACCGCCCTGATGGCACGCCTAGTCGTTTGCGGCTTAGAGCTAGTGATGGCGACCTTCTCACCCGCAATGGCATTTGTAAGCGTTGACTTGCCAACGTTCGGTCGGCCGACAAAGCTCACAAATCCAGATCTAAATTCACTCATCTATGACGAGCTTACGAACTAATACGCTAAGTAGTTGCCCTTTCTTGGCAACTACGCGTTCGGCAGTTAGCATCAGGCCCTGTACCTCCACCGTTTCGCCTCCAACGGGGAGCGCTCCGATAGCCTTAACTAAAAGACCGCCGATTGTGTCAACATCATCGTCTTCAAGATCAATCTCGAAAATTTCGGCTATTTCGTCCAGCGGTGTTCTCGGTTGACATCTGAAAGTTGTTTCGGAAAGTTTCTCTATCCCGACAACCTCACGGTCATACTCGTCCCCAATCTCACCAACTAGTTCCTCAATCAAATCCTCAACGGTCACGATTCCGGCAACTCCGCCATACTCATCCACGACAATTGCAATTTGAGTTTTTACACGCTGCATTTCTTGAAGCAGCTCAGCAACCGACTTAGATTCCGGAGTAAAGAGCGCCTGTCTTGAAGCATCAATGGCTTTTTTGACCGAGAGTAGGCCCGGATCCTGATGCACTACCCTTGCGAGATCTTTTAGGTAGAGCACGCCAACCACATCATCCACGCTCTCTCCAACAACCGGTAGCCTCGAAAATCCAGTAGCCATAAACGTGCTCAATGCATCCTCTAGAAGCGCATCGCTGTCGACTACCTCCACGTCTACCCGAGGGACCATCACCTCTCGGACCACCGTCTCGCCAAATTCTTCAACAGAGTCCAGAAGTTCTTGTTCATACTCTTTGGCCACTTCAGGGGTTACAAGCCGGATTGGTGCAACCAATTTGCTCCACCACGTCACAAGTCCATTGACGTTGCTGGATAGTTTCTCGGCAAATTTAGCCCTGCCGAGTATTCGGCCAATGAGCTGCTGTGAAAACCAAAGAGCAAGTAAGCAAAATGCCAGGATGTAACCAAGATTGCCCGCTTCGACTGCGAAAACTAACCAAAGAGCCCCTAAAACGCCAATCAATAGCGCCCTGGCTATTGACAGGGCTCCGGCCCGTGCATCCTCGGCAATTTCAAGCGTGGTCTGGATGGCTGCCAGCATGACAAGCAAAGGAGCGATTACTAAACCCGTAATTATGAAGATCAAGAAGCTTCCAATTCGTAGAAATCGGCCAGCAAGCTTTTTTGCAGATCAAACATTTCTTTTTCTTCGTCCGGCTCGGCGTGATCAAATCCGACTAGGTGAAGCATGCCGTGCGTGACCAGCAGCAAAATTTCATTGATTGTTTCATGTCCAGCCGATTTAGCCTGCGTCGTGGCAACCTGCGGGCAAACAACTATGTCGCCCAAAACTCCTTCGGGTGAAGCGTTTCGGTCGGTACCGGGACGTAATTCATCCATTGGAAAACTCAGGACATCAGTTGGTCCTGGTTCATCCATCCATTTCATATGAAGGTCAGTCATCGGGCCTTCATCAACGAACGTAATTCCTAGGTCAACTAATTCGTGAAGCTTCAGTGCTCCCCGAACAAAATATGCCAGCTCAAGTACTCGTTCGGTGTCGACAGTGATTTCGGATTCATTTGCTATTTCAACGCTCACTTGATTGCCGCCCTGTCATAGGCCTCAACGATTCTTGTTACGAGTTCATGTCTAACTACGTCTCTACTGGTTAGCTTCTGAACGTGAAGACCCTCAACATCGGCCAGCACCGTCTGGGCAATTCCGAGTCCAGATTTTCCGCCGGGAAGATCAATCTGAGTCACATCCCCGGTTACTACCATCTTGGAGTTGAAGCCCAGTCGTGTTAGAAACATCTTCATTTGCTCACCGGTGGTGTTTTGCGCCTCATCAAGAATAATGAAACTGTCATTTAGAGTCCTGCCGCGCATGTACGCAAGGGGTGCAACCTCAATAACTCCGGCTTCCATGAGCTTTGCTGTCACATCGGGCTCAAGCATCTCCTGAAGTGAATCAAACAAAGGTCTTAGATAGGGGTCGATTTTTTCACTGAGTGTCCCAGGCAAAAAGCCAAGCCTTTCTCCGGCCTCAACGGCTGGCCTAGTAAGGATTATCCGACTAACTTCTTTTCTGTAGAGAGCCTCAACGGCCTTTGCTACCGCTAGGTAGGTTTTTCCAGTACCCGCAGGTCCAATCCCAAAAGTGATCGTGTTTTCATCAATGGCATCTAGGTACTCTTTTTGGCCCGCGGTCTTGGCCCTCACCGTTTTCGCCGGCGTGCTTATGGTGCTCGCCGCGAGTATTTTTGCCGCCGGTTGTTCTTTATTTTCCTGAATAATTCGTATCGTCTCGGTGACTCCCTGAGGATCTGGGCTCAGTCCCTGCTTTATCATCTCTGCCAGCTGATCAAGAACCTCAATGGCAAGGTCCAGCTGGGCCTGATCGCCCGTGAGATTAAAAACATTTCCCCGATTTTGAATAACCAAGCCCGGAAGCTCAGCCTCTAATCGCTTCAGGTTCTTGTCTTGTTCGCCCAGGAGATCCAAGAGTGCTACTCCGTTTATTTCAAAGCTCGTCTTAGCCACTATTTGGACTGCTGACTAAGAACATGTGCGTGGGTGTGAAAAACCGATTGCCCTTCACGTTCTCCAGTATTGAATTGAAGCTTGAACTGGCCGTCGGTACTCGTTGCTGCCACCTCGCGAATTAGCTCGAAAAGACCGGTGAGGATAGAAGAATTGTCTAGCAGGAGAATATTTTCACTGTGAATTTTTGGAACCACCAAAATATGGACCGGGGCCTTTGGATAAAGATCCAGGAAGGCTATCGCGTGCTCATTCTCACCAATTAGCTTCGACGGAATCTCGCCATTGACTATCTTGCAAAAAATACAGTCCAAGTTTTCCTCCTTCATCATTTTAGCCACTAGCTCCATTGTCCAGAAAGGGCCATCACGGCTGCGATAGCGGCAGGCCCGGCGCTTGATGTTCGAAGTATCGTTCCACCAAGCCGAACACCCAAGAACCCCTGTGACCCAAGGCTGTCAATTTCCTGCTTGGCGAACCCGCCCTCTGGTCCCACGACGATGGTCACTTCATTCTTTAGTTCCAGACCAACCATGCTTGTTGGAGCCTGTGGGTCAAGCACAAGACCTGTACCGATAGGGCTCAGTTGCTTGACGGTAGAGAGGACCTTTACCTCTGCCCTAAAGGCTTGCTGAGATTGCTTCATTGCAGAAATAGCGATTTGGTTCCAACGCTCTTGATTTCTTGATGCCTTGACTCCCCACTCCACCACAGACCTCGATGCTTGCAGCGGCGTTATGCTCGCCGCGCCTAATTCGACAGCGGTCTGAAGAGCAGCTTCATCCCTGCCTGCCTTAGCAAGAGATTGCACAAGATGTATCGAAGGAGTGGGCCTAGATAGTATTTCGAAAGATTTCGGTTCTAGCTGTCCGCTCGAAGCATTCAAAACCGTAGCTGTCAGAACTCCTCCGACGCCATTAGTTACTGCTATCTCCTCGCCCTCTCTTATCCGAAGACTCTTGAAGTGTTCAAGCTCAGCAGCTGTGATAGCCGATGAATCCGCGGTAATGCTCGGGTCATAAAACCAATGCACTAGAACCTACCCCTGGCCCGACGGCTGCCAAGTCTGGGTGAGTCGTCTTTGTGAAGCGCCTTGAGTTTTTTGAAAAGATCTTTTTGTTTTCCGTCTATTCGGTTTGGAGTCAAAACCTTCAACTGCAGCAAAAGGTCCCCGCGGCCGCGGCCGCGAAGTTTATTTGACCCAAGACCCTTGAGGGTTATTACATCACCGTGCTGAGCTCCCGCCTTCACTGTCACCAGCGAAGGCCCATCCAATGTCTCAATCTCGGTCTCGAAACCAAGGGCCGCATCTGCAATCGGAACCTCTAGTACGGCCACCAAATTATCGCCATCCCGTCCGAAAGTAGGGTCTGCCCGGACTGAAACTTCAAGGTAAATATCCCCACTTGGTCCCCCGCCGAAACCGACTTCGCCCTGACCAGGCAGGTGTAGACGCAAGCCATCCGAAACTCCTGCTGGGATATCGAGGTCTAGGTCTCTTGAGGCTCTGACTCTGCCCTGGGCTCGGCACTCTACGCAAGGATCTGGAATCACTTGACCGGTTCCACGGCAAGTCCCGCATGGTGCAGAGGTGACCATGGCTCCCATGAATGACTGAACCCGACGTTGAATCTGGCCTGATCCTCTGCAGATATCGCAGGTTTGAGCGCTTGTTCCCGGGCGGCAGCAGCTTCCCTTGCACACTTCGCAGAGAATCGCCGTGTCGATGGTCAGTACTTTGTTGGCACCAAAAACTGCCTCTTTCAGATCTAGATCCACTCTTAGGAGCGCGTCCTGGCCCCTCTGGGACCTGGACTGTGGTCCACGCTGGCCTCCTCCACCAAAGAAACTGTCGAAAATGTCTCCGATGCCTACCCCTTCGGACCCGGCTCCGTCGTAGCTTGCGCGACTGTTGCTGTCAATTAGCACCTCGTAGGCGTGCGTTACTAACTTGAAGCGCTCCTGGGCTTCCTTGGCTGGGTTGATGTCAGGGTGTAGCTCCCTTGCCAGCTTGCGATATGCCTTCTTGATTTGATCCTCGGTCGCATCCCTTGCGACTCCGAGAACTTCGTAGTGATCGCTCAAGAATTTGCCTCCAGTACATTGCTTAGATATTTTGCAACGGCTCTAACCGACGCTATGTTCCCCGAATAGTTCATTCTTGTTGGCCCGAGGACACCAATTTTTGCCAACTCGGTTCCGGAGTTTTCGTAACCGATGGCCATCATGGCCGCATGTTGGACGCCAGCAACCCCAAGCTCAGAACCGATCTTAAGGCCGACACCATATTGATCCGTCTGCATTTCTTGCATCAAACGAAGCATCACAACTTGTTCCTCGATAGCCTCAAGAACACTCGAGAGTTCGCCACCAAAATCTTCATCGTGTTTGGCTAGATTCGCAGTACCCGACAAGACCAACCGTTCTTCTCTATTGGCATCGATCAAGGACTGAAGCTGAGAAACAACTCTTCCAACAAAATCTCTTCGACTAGGCGCAAACTCAGCCGGGAGCTTGTCCAAAATCACCCTGACATCCGTAAAGTTAGAACCCACCAGCATTCCGTTTAGACGTCCGCGCAACTCAGTAACAAGATCCAAGTCGGCCGGAACACTTAGTTCCACCTGAACCTGCTGAACCCTGCCCTTGTCAGAAATGAGCATCACAAGGAGCCTCAGCTCGGCAATAGGTATTAGCTCGACGTGGCGAACCTTTGCCTTCCCAAGAGTCGGATACTGAACTAGCGCCAAAGTATTTGTGAGCGTTGATAGCGATCTAGCGGTTCTTTCTACAATCTCGTCCAGGTCAGTAGCACCGTCCAAGAAGGTCTCAATCGCGCTGCGCTCTGAGTGCGAAAGCGGCTTAATCTCACCGAGCTTGTCCACGAAAAGTCGATAACCTTTTTCGGTTGGAATTCTGCCGCTGGAAGTGTGCGGAGCAGTAATCAGCTCTTCTTCTTCCAAAAGCGCCATGTCGTTACGAATTGTGGCGGCCGAGACGCCCAGTGGATGTCTATCAAGAAGAGACTTAGAACCGACAGGCTGGTTCGAGGCGATGTAATCCTCAACAATTGCCCGCAAAACCTCTAGGGATCTGTTTGGAATCATTAGCACTGACCTATCATGAGTGCCAAGTCTATTCCGTATGGACTAATTCGTCAGCAGTTGAAGAACTATGCGATCAACAAAAAGCCTGCCTGCAGCCGTAACTGCAAGATTTTGGTTATCGATCTTCAAGCTTCCATCCAAAATAAACGGCTTAATGGTGCTGTCCAAAATACCGAGTTCAGCCAATACGTTTGCAGGAATCCCAGTACTGGTTCTCAGTTCCAACATCAAGCGCTCCTCGAGGTTAGTGCGCGCATCAATGTATTCGATTCCTGCAACCGGCGAGCCGTTCGCAAGCTGTTTTTGATAACTGAGGGGATGCTTGGTGTTCCAAAATCGATTCCCGCTCAAGTGTGAATGAGCTCCCGGACCAAAGCCCCACCAATCGGCGCTGCTCCAATAAGCGTGATTATGCTGCGAAGGTTTACCCCAGTTGGCGACTTCATACCAAGGAAGACCATTGGCCTGAAAAATGCTGTCCGCAATTTCAAACTTTTCTGCGTCCAAGTCGTCATCCGTTTCAGGCAATTCACCGACCTTGATTTGCCTGGCAAGCTTTGTTCCCGGTTCAACAATCAAGGAGTAGGCGGATACGTGTTTCGTGCCCATCGACGCGGCGATTTCAACAGTATTTTTCCAAGAATCCAGCGACTCGTTTGGAGCACCGTAGATCAAATCGAGACTGCTTTCTAATCCAAGTTCGGCTGCGGCTTTCAAGATTGGGCCAACCTTGTCGGGATCATGAACTCGCTCTAGCGTTTCTAGAACTTTTGGATCGAAGCTCTGGACCCCCAAGCTGATTCTGTTTACACCGATGGCGGCCAGTTGCTCTAAATACTGAGGACTTGCCGATTCGGGGTTAGCTTCTAGCGTTATTTCGATGTCCGGTAAAAAACCATAATGATCTCTCAAGCTAGCCATGATGAGCTCAATTTGATTACTGGTAAAAAGCGATGGTGTCCCGCCACCGAAGAACAAGGTCGAAAGACCTCGCTTCGGATAACCCGAGTTTTCCAAAATCTTCGCACTGGCATCTATTTCGGTAATTAGGGACTCGTGGAAACTTGACTGGGATAGCCCGCCGATTTCCTTGGCGGTATAAGTATTGAAATCGCAATAGCCGCACCTAAATTCGCAAAACGGAATGTGAACATAGGCGTGAAAGGATTTCAACTCATCGAACCTTGGAGGTATGAGGTTCGACACTGGCCACGGCAGCCCCAGCGGCAAGCTAGCTGACACTACTTTTTCTTTTCCGTGCTCGAGGTTTCGTCCGAAGACAGCGCTTTGATAAATGCGTCCTGAGGAACTTCTACTCGTCCCACCATCTTCATTCGCTTCTTGCCCTCTTTTTGCTTTTCAAGAAGCTTTCGTTTTCTGCTTATGTCGCCGCCGTAACATTTAGCTAACACGTCTTTCCTGACCGCACGGACGCTCTCACGGGCAATGATTCTTGAGCCCACCGCCGCTTGAATTGGAACCTCAAACTGCTGTCTCGGTATTAGCTCGCGGAGCTTCGCCGTAATCTTTGTCCCGTGGCCATAAGCCTTGTCCTTGTGAACAATCGAGCTGAAGGCGTCTACCTTCTCGCCCTGAAGTAGCAAATCTACTTTTACCAAGTCGCCCGGGAGATAGCCGGCTTCCTCATAGTCCAAAGAACCGTAACCCTGAGTCTTGCTTTTTAGCTGGTCAAAAAAGTCAAAAACAATTTCAGCTAGCGGAAGCTGATAGCGGAGTTGAACTCGGTCTTCACCGAGGTATTGCATGTCAATCATCGTCCCACGGCGCGTTTGACACAGGTCCATGATTGTGCCCACGTAGTCCTTGGGGCTCAGAATTGTGGCCTTTACGATCGGCTCTTTCACTACCTTTATTTTCCCCTCAGGAAACTCAGACGGATTAGTGACTATGAATTCGGTGTTGTCCTCGCGAGTGACCTGATAAACCACTGATGGAGCCGTCGCAATTAGAGAGAGATTGAATTCTCGCTCAAGTCGCTCGGTGATTATCTCAAGGTGCAATAGGCCCAAAAAGCCACAGCGAAAGCCGAAGCCAAGTGCGGCTGAAGTTTCCGGCTCGTAGACCAATGACGCGTCAGAGAGGCGGAGCTTATCCAATGCCTCTCTCAGATTTGGGTAATCGCTTCCATCTATTGGGTAAATACCAGAGAAAACCATTGGCTTTGGCTCGGCATAACCCTTCAAAGAAACTGTTGCGGGCTTATCTTTAGTAGTGACAGTGTCGCCGACCTTGGAAAGCCTCACGTCCTTGACTCCAGTGATCAAATAACCCACCTCGCCAGCGGATAAGCCCTTTGTAACGACTGGTTCTGGGCTAATGACGCCTATCTCCAATAGCTCATGCACTGCTCTGGTTGACATCATTTGAATCTGCTCCCGAGAAGAGAGTCGACCATCAATCATTCTGACGTAGGTGACCACGCCGCGGTAGCTGTCATAAACAGAATCGAAGATCATTGCACGGGCGGGAGCATTGATGTCACCCTTGGGCGCAGGCACTCGCTGAACGATTCGGTCAAGAAGCTCTTCTACTCCCACACCAGTTTTACCCGACACTCTTAGGCAGTCATCCGGGGATCCGCCAATCAGGTTGGCGAGTTCCTCCGCGTATTTCTCAGTTTGAGCCGCTGGAAGGTCGATTTTATTTAGAACCGGAATAATTTCCAGGTCGTTTTCCATCGCCAGATAAAGATTGGCCAGCGTCTGTGCCTCAATCCCTTGAGCCGCGTCCACAAGCAAAACTGCTCCCTCGCAGGCAGCTAGCGATCTAGAAACTTCGTAAGTGAAATCCACGTGGCCGGGTGTGTCAATCATGTTTAGCGCGAAAGTCTCATTATTAAACTCCCAAGGCAGCCGCACGGCTTGAGACTTAATCGTGATACCACGTTCTCGCTCAATGTCCATGCGGTCCAAATATTGGGCCCGCATTTGACGGTCGTCAACTATTCCAGTCAGCTGAAGCATCCGATCTGCAAGGGTCGATTTACCGTGATCAATGTGGGCAATTATGCAGAAATTGCGTATTTGATCCTGGTCGGTTAGAGACGGCTCGAGAGCAGACCGTGCGCGTGGAGACAAATAAACCTCATTTATGGATGAATGTAACCAAGTCATTCTCCCACGATGCTTGCTCGACAGGAGCCAAACTGATAGAGTTTTGCTTTGTTCGCGGAGATTTACTCCGCAAAAAATTTTGGCCAGAGAAAGTAGAACATGGCAAACATCAAGTCCAAGATCAAGCGCATCGGAACTAACCAGAAGTCCGAGGACCGCAACAAGGCAGTTAAGACCGAGGTCAAGTCTGCAATCCGTGCAGTGCGCGATGCAAGCACAGCCGGCGACAAGGCTGCAGCTGCGGCTGCGCTCGTTGGAGCAAACAGGAAGATTGACAAGGCTGTAAGCAAGGGTGTCATTCACAAGAATCAAGCAGCCAACCGCAAATCAGCTATTGCCAAGAAGGTAAATAGCCTCTAAAAAGCTTTTTCAAAAAAAACCGGGCTGATGGCCCGGTTTTTTATTGCCCAGATTTAGCCATCGCCAACAAAAGCTTCTCTATGGAGTACTCGGGATCTCTGCTTGCGCCCTTTACATCGAAATCAGTTTGGGCTGCCAGCTGCACAAGTTCGATTAGTTGAGGCTCACTCCAGCCGGCTAGTTCTCTTATCGCCCGATCCTGCTGCCACGGTTGCATCCCAATTGCTGCGGCAGGGGCATTCCTGTCGTTAAAAAGCCTGGCTAGCTGTCGGATCTTCATAGAAAGTGCAGCGGTGAGGGCAACACTGTCAATACCGGTTGCAAACCCGTGTCGAAATAGCCTTATAGCCTCACTTGCATTCCCAGCTAGCGCAGCATCGGCGATTTTGAACGCGTTTGTCTCGACCCTGCCTTGAAAAGTTCGCTCCACTTCAATAAGTGAAACCTTCGATGCTCCCGAATTTGCCAATTGATCACAAGCGGCGCCTAGCTCACCCATGTCCGAACCGAAGGCGGCCACCAGAGCCCTAATGGCCGGCTGGTCAATTGGAGTCTGAAGTCTCTGAAATTCTCGCTTTATGAAGTCGATCCGGTCGACATCTTTTTTTACCTCTTCACAAGAAATGTTTAGGGCAGATGCAGAAAGTTGTTTTTTTAGTTTGCCATTGTGGCCAACCAGGTTAGGAATACGGACCACTATCGTGCAGTTTTCCGCAGGTTCTGTGAGCAACTGCTCTAGATCTTCGGCTAAACCCTCAGAAGCGGCGCTAATGATTACAAGTCGTGGCTCATTAAACAGTGAGGGTGAAGCCAAGCTAAAAATCAAGCCTGGGGAATATTCTCCATCGCCAACCTCGTTGACCTCTAAATTTTCGTGACTAGCTCGCAACTTGTCCTTTATCAACCTGGTTGCGCGCGATGCAAAGTAAGACTCAGGACCGGATATCAAAACAAGGTTGGCAGGCTCGGCCTGATGCCAGCTAACCGTTCGTCCATTAGTCACGCCGTTAGTTTACCCGCGCTTGAAATCTTCCATGATTGCCCTTCGAATCTAAAAGCGACAGACCCAAGTTCATCGGTTCTAACTACTATTGCCCCGCTGAGAGTCGCCTGATCAAGTGCTTTCTTAGTTGGATGCCCGTAGGGATTCTGTCCGACTGAAAAAATCGCCACATCGGCAGAAAGCATTTCAAACAGCTGACTTGACTGATCAGCAGAGCCATGGTGGGCGACTTTCAATAGAAGCGGTGAATGCGCCAGTTCGCTCAAGGCTCCGCCAGCATTCCTCATCAAACGTGTTTGACCGGCGGCTCCCAAGTCACCCAGTGCGAGAACGCCATACTTCTCACCCGTAAACGCCACTATTACCGATGCGTCATTGCTGTCCTTAGCCTCGGTGGCCTTCGCAGTTGGAGCCAGAACTTTCCAGTTGAGCTCACCAAGCTTTCCGCCCATACCAGCAAAGCCAGTTAGTACCTCCACTCGCGACTGAGCAAGGGCGGATGCAACCAAGGAGACCAGGGGACGATCGTCAGCAAATCCCGATATGACGGCTGTTTTTACTTTTCTTCCATCTAGTGCACCATAGATTCCACCTGCGTGATCCGCATCGAAGTGGGTGATGACCAATAGGTCAATCTGAGTCACTTTCAAATTATCCAGACACTCACGTACCGGGTCTGGTTTTCTTCCGACATCAATTAGGGCAATAACGCCCTGGCTTCTAATTACGAGCGCATCACCCTGTCCCACATCGCAGTTCACCACCTCCCACTCACCGTCAAAGCCCTGAAACCGAATCTGATCGATGGTCGACCAGGCCGCAGACAAGAGCAATACCCCAGCCAGTGAGGCAGCAAAGCCCACTCGATACTTCACGAGCCGAGGTTGGTAAACCCCAAGACATAAAAGCACGATAAGCGCAGCCAAAACGATGCCAGCCGGACCCGCCACAAAATGCACTCTCGCGGCCGGCCATGCTGATACTTCGTTGGCTACCAGTGTTATCCACCAAGTCCCAATCGAGGCCAAATAGCTCACTGCGGAACTCAGAAACGGAAGCGGATAGGCAAGGATTAGGGCCAGGATTCCAAGAATCGTAACCGGAGCCACTACTGGCTCGACGATGAGATTTGCCAACACTGAATATATTGGGATCGACGGTTGGAGCATCAGTAAAACCGGCGTTGTTGTTAGTTGGGCTGAAAAGCTTGCCGCAATTCCAATTGCGATCAGGCGAGGCATAAAGCCTGATAGCCATTTGTAGATTGGGACAGCCATCGTCAAAAGCCCAACCGTAGCCAGCGCCGAAAGGGCGAAGCCAAAATCCGTCGCCAAGCCCGGATCGACAGCCAACAAAAAGATAACAGCCCAGGCCAATGAAATTAGTGGTTTTGCCCCCCTCCCAAGCCATAGACCCACTGCAACAAAAGTTGCCATAGTCGCAGATCTCAGCACACTTGACTCCGGGCCGACCACCAGAACGTAGGCGACCATCACCAAAAGAGCGGATGTGAATCTAGTGTTTCTTGCGAGCCCAAAAGTGGCCGTGAGTAAATATACGACCCCCATGATTATGGCGAGATTTGCGCCGGATACCGCCACCAGGTGAGTGAGTGAAAGGGTTTTCATGTTCTCAGCCATCTCAGGAGATAGAAGCTCTCGCTCCCCGATTGCAAGCCCACCCACTAGCGCCTTTGCGTCTGGACTAACCCCCTGGGCACGAAAAAGAAAAACGGCCCTTAGCCCTTCGATAAATTCGATTCTCGGATAGGAAAGTTTTATCTGGGAGCTTGAGCCGGGCAAGGCGGTAACCCAAAGAATCATCCAGTAGGTAACCGCAACGAAAATAATCACAAAGTAATTGAGCCCTTTATGTCTTCAAACAATTTACTGCCGATACCCGTAACTTCTAGCAGCTGCTCGACACTGGCAAATGACCCAATTTCGTCTCGGTATGCCAGAATCCGACCCGCCAGTGCCGGTCCGATGCCCGGCAGTAACTCCAACTGCGAGCTAGAGGCTCTATTTAAGGAAATGAAACCCTGACCAGAGTCAGTGGCCATTTGGGACTCTGCGAGTATCACTACCTGCTCGCCATCGGAAACTAGTCGAGCTAAGTTGACGCTTGACTGGACGGCAAGAATAGTAAAACCCCCTGCAGCGTCGATAACGTCTCGGACCCGGGATCCATAGGAAAGCTCGTATAGACCAGGCTTTAATACTTCGCCAACTACGTGAATAAAAATCTCACCGGACACTGTGAAGTTTGCACTTTGCTCGACTATTGCATCTTGCACTTTAGGTGCGCTGGAGTTTGAAAGTAAAACGCCGAGCAGTATCGCAACGAGCCCTCCGGCAAGATAAAGCTGCTTGCGCTTTTTAGAATCCAGAGCGTTTAGCCATTGAAGTATTTTCTGCATCGAAACAAAATGCACCAAAAATCAACTGGACTACTAGCAGCTAAAAATGTTGTAGAAAAACCGCTACTTGGTGGCTATGTTTACGAGCTTCGGAGCACGCACAATTATGTTTGAAATTTCCTTGCCTTGAAGTGTCTTTTTAACTAGCTCGGAACTTAGTGCCAACTCTCTGAGCTCATCCTCCGAGATAGAGACATCCACCTCGAATTTGTCCCGCAGCTTGCCGTCAATCTGCACGATGGCGATGCCCTTTTGCTCGACAAGTAGCTCACTCTCAACTTCTGCGAATTGAGCTAGTGCCACTGTCGGCTCGTGACCAAGCAGCTGCCACATGTCCTCTGCAGTGTAGGGAGCGAAGAGGCTTAGTGCCTTCGCTAGCTCCTCGGCGCCCTCTCTGACAGCAATGTCAGCTGGGCCGACGCCTTGGTCAATTGCCTTGCGTAGGTGGTTAGTTAACTCCATGGCCTTGGCCACGCCCACGTTGAACTTATGGCTCTCGATTGCCTCTTTGAATCCGGCTAAGAATTGGTGAGTTGCCTTACGGACCCCTTTGTCTCCCGAAGCGAAATTTGATTCTGGTTTGCTAGTGACATCTTGGGCGATGCGCCAAGCGCGTGCCAAGAACTTAGCCGACGCAGCTGGCGAAACATCGGACCAGTCGATGTCATCCTCCGGTGGTCCCGCGAATGCCATGGTGAGACGAATTGCATCTACCCCGTGAATATCAAGCTGCTCACTGAGACGAACTAAATTGCCCCTGGACTTGCTCATAGCTGAGCCGTTCATCAAGACCATGCCCTGGTTTAGTAACCTAGTAAAGGGCTCTTCAAAATCAACCATTCCAATGTCGTGAAGCACTTTGGTGAAGAACCTCGCATAGAGCAAGTGCAAAATAGCGTGAGTCACTCCACCGACGTACTGGTCAACCGGGGCCCACTTTTCTGCTTGCTCCTTTTCGAACGGAACTTCATCAGAATTTGGGTTTAGGAACCTCAAAAAATACCAGGAACTGTCAACAAAAGTGTCCATGGTGTCAGAGTCTCGTTTGGCTCTGCCGCCACATTTTGGACAATCAACATTTAACCAGTCCGACGCGGCCCCAAGAGGCGAAGTCCCCTTCGGTGCAAGGTCTAGGCCCTCGCTAGCCGGCAACTCAACTGGAAGTTGATCGGCGGGTACCGGCACTTCCCCGCACTTTTCACAGTGAATGATTGGGATTGGAGTTCCCCAGTAGCGTTGCCTAGAAATCAACCAGTCTCTAAGCCTAAAGTTCTTCGCACCCTTGCCGGTGCCCTTCGCTTCAACTAGCTCGATGGCCTTGGAGATTGCATCCAACTTGTTTAGACCGTTCAGTTCTCCAGAGTTCACGATGACACCGTCGCCGCTGGTTGCAATTCCAGACACGGCTGGGTCCTCTTCACCCGTGTCGACAACCATGAATACTGGCAGGCCAAAAGTCTTTGCAAACTCAATGTCGCGATCATCATGGGCGGGAACCGCCATGATTGCTCCGGTTCCGTAATCAGCCAAAACATAATCGGAAACCCAGACTGGGATACGTTCATCGTTTATTGGGTTCAACGCATAGTGGCCCAAGAACACGCCTGTTTTCTTGCGGTCGGTAGCCAAACGCTCGATGTCGTTAGCCTTCTTGACTTCCTCGAGGTAGTTATTGAACTGCTCGTGAATCTCTTTAGATGCGGCACTGGCAAGCTCCTGAGCTAGCTCACTGTCGGCTGCCAAAACCATAAAGGTGGCTCCGTATAAAGTGTCAGGTCGAGTGGTAAACACCGAAATCTTTTGATCCATGCCTTCGATTGCAAAATCAATATTTGCACCCTGCGACCTTCCGATCCAGTTGCGCTGCATTGAGAGCACCTTGGAGGGCCATTTGCCCTCTAGTTGGCTTAGGTCATCAAGGAGTCGATCTGCGTAATCAGTCACTTTGAAGTACCACTGAGTCAGAGACTTCTTGGTAACAACCGAGTCGCAACGCTCGCAAAGACCCTGGACTACCTGCTCATTGGCCAGCACCGTTTGGCAGCTCGGACACCAGTTCACGTTCGAGTTCTTGCGGTAGGCAAGACCGCGACTGTAGAGCTCTAGAAACAACCACTGGTTCCACTGATAATAACTCGGGTCACAGGTCTGCAGCACTCTGTCCCAGTCAAAACTGCAGGCATACCTGCGCATAGAGGCTTTTTGCTGAGCAATGTTTTCGTAGGTCCAGGCTCTTGGGTCTAGTCCGCGCTTTATTGCCGCGTTTTCGGCAGGCAACCCAAAAGCATCCCATCCAATTGGGTGCATAACGTTGTAGCCCTTTTGACCCCAATAACGAGCAATAACATCGCCAAGCGCGTAGGCCTCCGCATGGCCCATGTGCAAGTCACCAGAAGGGTATGGGAACATGTCCAAAACATACTTAGTGGGTCTCGTGTCGTCTTTTCTAGACGAGTCAAAAGGCTTCAGGTCATCCCATACCGGCAACCACTTATCTTGAATGGCTGTTACGTTGTAATCTTCTTGCAATTATTGACCTTTTGCTTAGCGAACTTATAGGTTACCAATTCACCGAGGCGCCCATTGCCTGAACTAGAGCTAGTGCCTTCAATTGCATTTCCGTGTGCTCGATTTCGGGATCCGATCCAGAGGTAATGCCCCCACCCACGGAAATGCTAACAGTTTGATTTTCGAAGATGGCCGTTCTAATAACCATTCCAAGATCCATGTCGCCTGATGGGCTGACCCAGCCAATCGCACCCGAATAAGCACCTCTGGGCCTATTCTCGAGCTCCGAAATTAATGCGCAGGCCCTAATTTTTGGAGCACCGGTCATTGAACCACCCGGGAACAAAGCGCTCAGCGCGTCAAAGCCAGTCTTAGCATTCGCCAGCTCGCCGGCAACATCAGATTCAAGTTGATGGACGGTCGAATATGACCGCAGCGCCAATAGAGACTCGACCGTGATTGATTGAGCCGTACAGACCAAAGACAGATCATTTCTGATCAAATCAACAATCATTAGGTTTTCTGCTCGCTCTTTCTCATCGGCCCCGAGCGATGCCTGCAAGGCCGAATCGATTTCAGGATCACTCGATCGAGCACGAGTCCCCTTGATGGGTGAACTGGTGACCCTCACCCCAGAGACTGTCAAGAATCTTTCAGGCGAAATACTCAAATAACTAACGCCACCTACTTTTAGATAGCTGCAGTAGGGCGCGCCATGGTCTTTTCTGAGTCGAAGAAACAACGCAAGTGGATCCCCAACGTAACCCCCCGACAGTTCAGTTGTCAGGCAGAGCTGGTAGATCTCACCTTTGGCGATTTGATCTTTAGCCTTTTCGATATTTGAAAGATAATCAGCCTTAGCATCCTTGACTTCAAAGATGGCCGCGGTAGCAGCGTCGTGATTAAGCGCATAGTTGGCCGCATCTCCCCCGGACAAAGCCAAACGTAACAGGGCGGCATGAAACCATTCCGCGAAAGATCCCTTATCCGCAAACTCTCCAACAAAAAACATGGCGCGATTGTCGTGATCGTAGACAAAGGCCCTGTCCACCTCAATGCCCGATACAACCAGTGGTCCTTTTTCGGGTAGTTCATATTCAATGACGCCAACGAAGCCCGGTCGAAAACCAAACGGCAAGTTGTGATTTTGCTCATCTTTGGCATACTCCGGCAACTGGGAAGTCCTTGGTCCGGAGCCAATTATCGAAAATCGAGCGTCATGGTGATGCTCCCGGTCGAGCCAGAATGAGTTTGGTTTGCTCCCAAAAAAAGCCACGAAAGTATCGGGCACGGGGCTCCACCCTGCTATGCGTTCATAATAAAGTGGCATCTAATCCTTTTTCAGCCCCGTACTCTAGACAAGATGAGCGTAACTGGAGATTTCTTTCAATTCACCGGCGGTGAGCTGAATCCGATTGACCACGCCATACCAACCACTCTTAGCGTGGCAGACAGCTGGCTGGTTTCCAACGGTTCAACCCGAGTTATCGAACGGCACTTTGCGCGGTTTTCTGGTTCAGTTACCAAAATACAGCAGCAGGACCTGAGCGGCTTTTTTGAAGCCGTCGTGTCCGCAATTCCGTTGCAAGGTGATTGGTTTCCAAGAATCGAATTTCGCAAGGAACAAAACCCTGGTGAGCAGTTATTTTTCCGACTCCGTCAAGCACCGATTAGGACTCTTACCTGCTCTCTATGGTCACTAGACGAGCCTGACCCTCGGGTTGACGCTCAAGTCAAGGGCCCTGATCTCTCGGTTTGCCAAAAGCTTAGAAGAAAAGCTAACCTCCATGGCGCCGACGAAGCGGTCATTCTCGATGCCAACGGGAACGTTGCAGATGGAGCGCTGTCGTCAATCGTTTGGTGGCGCGACGACGTGCTTTGCGGACCTGATAATTCAACTGAGTGGCTTCCATCAATCACCAGAGAAATTGTTTTCGAGATGGCAAATCAGGCAGGATTCGAAACTGCCTTCGTGAATTCGAAGCCAGAGGACCTAGCGGGCTGCGAAGTGTGGAGCCTCTCAGCGCTTCAGGGCATCAGGGGCGTAAGTCATTGGCAAAACATTCCGATCTCAAACCTAAAAAGGCTCAGCTCATTTCGCAAACGCCTAGCTCTTCTCACCAACTCTTCCCAAAGCGACGACCTTTCGATTGCCTAATAAAAACCAGATGGTCTTTGAGTTTGTCGCTCGAAGGCTATTAGCGTGCCCAACCTCCTGAATGCTTTCTTAGGCCTTGTTAGTTTTAGGCTAGCTACGAGCGATTAGAGGCAAACCTCAAGGTGGCCACCCTTGTTGGAGTCGACATCTTGCAAAGATGCACCGGGAGAATTGATTGGTTTCTAGATCTTTTGGGCCCCGGAAATAGTAAAAAACAAAAAACTGAGCCATAACTTCCAGGCAATTTTGTAAATGTCTTAGCTAAGACTTACACTTCTAACTATTCGAACACTTGTTCGAATAGTTAGAAGGGGCGCTAGCTTTGGAAACAGAATTAGTCACCGGTGTCGTGCTTGATGCTGACGGTGCTCCGGCTTGCTTTACCTGGCGCAATGCTCTCTTTTTGACCACATCCCGTCCAGTTCGTTGGTACTCCAGATCACTCTGGTGGCAACATGCAGGTCAGGCCCACCCCGGTCAGGGCCAAAACCTGGTTGAGACAGAAATGTGGCGCTTGTGGGCGGCAAGCCCTAACGATAGATACTTTTTCCAGCTAAGGCACCAAATGCCCGATGACAACTGGGAAATTGAGCAAGCCGCGCCCTAAATGAGCTTCACTCATCTAAATGTTAGCTCCGCCTTCTCCGCCCACTATGGCGTAAACAGACCTGAGCAGCTTTGTGCGGCCGCAAGCTCAATGGGCTGTGAATCTTTAGCAATAACCGATCGAGACGGCCTCTACGGGGCAATAAAGCATATAGGAGCTTGCATATCTAGAGGCATAGCTCCGATCGTGGGTGTCAGCCTAGAAGTGACCGCAGATAAATCCCTGGGTCGCGTTCTGATTCTGGCTCACGGAAACAACTCAGGCAGGGGCTGGGCGACACTATGCCGCATCATCTCTCAAGCGCAGGAGCGAAAAGGCGGGAAAAAAGATGTCTCGATAAAAATTAGTGACCTTGCTGGCTTTTTCAAGGAAGAAACTTCCTGCACGATATTGGTTGGCCTTGAAAGCTCCCTAGCTGATGCTGTGCTCACCTCCAAAACCAGTGCACGTGACTTAGCGACGATGTGGCGAGAGTATTTTCCAGCCTCGGCTGCACTTGCCATCGAAGTAGTGAATCACATGACTGAGCCCGGTAAATTAGGTTCCGCACAGCACGCAAAGGCAATGTTTGATCTGGCAAAAACAGTTGGTATTCCTCCGGTTATAACCAACGCGGTTCGCTACATAGAGCCGGATGGTGCCCTGACCGCAGATATTTTAGATTCCGCAAGATATTTGGAACCTCTAGGCCTATTTACCCCCCAGCCAAACGCCCAGGCCTGGCTAAAGCCATCACATCGGATGGCAACACTCGCGCTAGAGGTAACCGAAGACACCAGTGAGTCAGTGGCGCTTCTAAGAGCAACAGAACTTCTAGCTCAAAGGTGCTCTCTAGATCCAATTGGCGATTGTGGCTGGAACCAGCCGAAGACTCCAGAGCAATCTTCGCTTGGAGTGACAGAAAACCCCTTCGAAGTTCTCTGGCAAAGAAGTCATGCTGCAATTAACTTGCGCTACCCAGGAATCAAGGCAGCCGAACTTGCAACTGTTCAGCATCGACTCTCCAAGGAGTTGATAGCGGTAAACAAGCTTGGGTTTGCAACCTACTTTCTAACGGTTGCCGATGTGGCTCAAATGATTAGAGACATGCGCATAAGAATTGCGGCGAGAGGTTCCGGCGCTGGCTCTTTAATCAACTACTTGCTTGGCATAAGCAGCGTTGACCCAATAGAAGAGGGCCTGCTATTCGAAAGATTTCTTTCAACAGAACGCAGCACCTTGCCAGACATAGACATTGATGTTGAATCTGCCAGGCGACACGAGATTTATCGCGCGATCTTTCGACGCTACGGCGGTAAACGAGTGACCTTACTTTCAATGCAGTCCACCTATCGAGGCAGGGGTGCCGTCAGAGACGGCGGAATGGCACTTGGATTAGACGATCAGCAGGTTGACGAGATTGCTAAGAACATGTGGCGATTTTCGGCAAAAAACTTTCGGTCAGAAATGTCGAATAAGCCCGAGCTTGCAAACTTTTCCAAGCTCACCGAATCTGACCGCAAGCTAAACCTGCTGGTTGATATAACCCAGCGACTAGATAGGTTGCCTAGGCACATTTCAATGCACCCCTGCGGCGTGATTTTAGGAAACTCAAGACTTCTTGACCTAACCCCAACCGAACCGAGCGGGATGGGCTTACCTATGAGCCAGTTTGATAAAGACGACATGGACCCCATGGGCTTTCTAAAGCTAGATGTACTAGGCGTGCGGATGCAAAGTGCAATGGCCTACACAATAAAGGAGATCAAACGAGTCAAAAATATTGACCTCGATTTAGACAAAGTCACAAGAGATGATCCCGCCGTCTACAAGATGATCAGGACCACCAACACCCTGGGGTTGTTTCAAATCGAAAGCCCAGGTCAAAGAGAGCTCACCGGCAAACATCAACCAACCAAGTTCAATGACCTCACAATGCAGATTTCACTCTTCAGACCGGGGCCAATGAAGGGCAACATGATTAAGCCCTACCTTGATGGCAGACACGGCTTTATCCAACCGGACTACATGCATCCAGATCTTCATGACATCCTCAAAGAAAGCTACGGAGTAGTGGTCTTTCATGAGCAGCTGATGCGCATAATGCAGGTAATGACGGGTTGCTCATTAGCCAGGGCTGATGAGATGCGTCGACAGCTGGGTAAGCCAGATAAGTCTCGTATAGTTCAGCGCTACTTCAAAAAGTCAGCCGCCGCCAGAGATTACACTCCTGCCGTAATCGATCGTGTGTGGTCAATCCTCGAAGGCTTTGGAAGCTTTGGATTCTGCAAGGCACACGGCGCTGCGTTTGCAGTCCCCACGTATCATTCGGCTTGGCTAAAAACTCACTACCCCACCGAGTTCATAGCTGGACTGCTGACGCACGACCCTGGAATGTACCCAAGAAGATTGCTGCTCGCGGAAGCTAGAAGATTGGGAGTTCAACTCCTTGGAATTGACGTAAATTATTCAACCAGTCAGTACGTTGTCCAGAAAAGCGGCAAAGAGCTTGGAGTGAGGGTCTCACTCGGTGAAATTTCCGGTATCTCAAGACCTGAGATGGACCGAATAATTTGCGAGCAACCCTACGCAGATGTGACTGACTTCTATCTGAGAGCCAGGCCTTCGAGGAGAACTCTAGAGCGCCTTGCACTAGTGGGCGCGCTGGACACAATAGCCGGAGTATCGAATGAAGAATCGATCCACAACCGAAGTGATCTCCTGGTAAAGGTTAGACAGATCAGCTCAAAGGCTGCGCCCAAAATTGATAAAAATCAGCTGGCATTTGACCTAACAAACCTTGATCAATTACCAGTGGGCAACACTGCGCCCACCAGGCAACAAAAACTTGAAGCCGAAATGGCTGTTACCGGGATGGACATCTCCGAGCACCAGATTCAAAAGTTCCAGCAGATGCTAGAAGAGATGGGAGTTGTGCGGGCAAGTGAAGTTGGCTCGCTAAGGAGCAACACCGAGGTTCTGGTGGCCGGAGTCCGAATTGCAACCCAAACTCCACCTATGCGCAGTGGCAAGAGGGTCGTATTTATTAGCCTGGACGACGGATCCGGCATTGCAGATGCCACCTTCTTTGACGAGGCACAACGTCGATGCAGCCAGTTGTTGTTTCAAAATAAGCTGCTTCTAATATCTGGAAAAACTCGCCGCACCGGAGTGCGAGGGGTTTCAATACTTGCCGAAAACGCTTGGGACCTTCGCCAGCTATGGCAGCAATGGGAGAAACGGGCCTCTTAGTTTTGGTTGAAAATAGAAAGCAATCGAAGAATCTCAACGTATAGCCAGATGAGAGTAGCCGTCAGACCAAATGCAGCTCGCCACTCCATCTCCTCGGGCCAGCCCTGGCTAACGCCCTGGCTAATAACCTCAAAGTCGAGATTCAAAGTGAACGCAGCTAGGCCTACTCCAACCAAGGCAATTAGCCAACCGAATGGTGAGCTGTAAATACTTATGCCGGCAAACATTGCAAACCCGAGGTTTACAAGCGCAAAGACAAGATAGCCAGTCACCGCAAAAGTCATGAATCGAGTAAAGCGCTGGTTTACTTTTATCCACCCAAAACGGTAGGCCGCAAACATCGTGCCGGCAGTTGCAAAGGTTCCAATAACAGCAGTCTGCACAATTCCGGGGTAGAAAGACTCCAACAGACCACTAATGCTGCCGATGAAAACGCCCTGAACCAACGCGTATGCCATGTAAAGACCTGGCCGGACCTTCTTGCTGAAACTTGCCCAAAGACCAAGACCTAAGCCTACGAACATTGCAGGGAAAAATAGGGAGTAAAGCTCCAAGTACCAAGTCGCACCTGCTCCAACCAGTACTGCCAAAAACATGCCTAGGACCTTTGAGGTAGTTCCCGCCATGGTCATGGGCTTCGAGGTCATGCGATCAAATTCAACGTTGACCTGATTCTGGTTCGCAGAGGCTAGTCCGGAACGCATGCTTTGGTTGAAAGCAGGATTATGAGAGGCCACTTCTACCCTTTCTTGGAGGTATATAACTTTGAGGAAGTCTAAGTCAGATTACTGAAAATTTGCTGGAAATCATCGCCATTATTTACGACTTTATGTTCATAAATCGCATGATAAAAAGCAAACAAGATCGACAGAAAAACTCGCAGACGCAAACTCAGTATGAGAAACACACGGTGGGGTCCTATGGGAATGATGCCCAAAACCACGGTAAGCCTGGGGCTAGCTCACGAAACGAACAAAAATGCACGCTAGCGGGCGTGTTATTTGGCATCCCGCGTCTAGCATGAAGGGGTGAGTTACCCATTGCCAGCGCCCAAGCACTTCCTTTCGAGCGCCCCACTCGGCATTCGGGTGGTCGTCAGATACCGCATCGACGGCGGGCTGACGGATGCTCTGGGCGAGCTGGTGGGAAAGTCCGACGGCGAGTGCACCGTCCGCACCCGACGCTCCGACGTTGTGATTGCACTACCGCTAGTGGTGGCCGCCAAGGAAGTGCCTCCCGCCCCGCCGCGACGAACGCCGCGGGCTGCAGTGTCCTAAGCGGGCCGACGTGTCGAAAGACCCCGGCATCTCCAACACCAGGCTGTATCGGTGAGTACCGGCCATCAGCCTCTAATTACAGTCTGCTAAAGAAATATTGTGCGTTTCCGCGAACCGGCTCCTAAAAGGGCAACTAAGTCTCTAGAGGTAAGGTCATCATGGTTATCCGCTTCGCTCGGTAAAAAATCGAAAGGGAAACCAAATATAAAAAAGTATCGGCGAGGAATCTAATACCTCTACCCTTTGCTTGAACCATGAGGGCTAGAAAATAAGCAATAAAAGGCGATGTGATAATCTTCTAGTAAGTCTCTCGAGCTATGAAAAGGCTTATTGACCGGCATTAATGGGAAATTATGAATACCAATCGAACCGCCACTGGCGAAAATCCAATCTGTTTTCAGCACTATAGAGATCTACCTAGAGAAATGTTTGCTGAATCCATACCTGTTCCGACGGCCTCACCGTCACTAATAGAGCTCAACAAGAACCTACTGAGGCAGTTAGGCATCGACGCTAGTTGGTTTAACAGTGAACAGGCTTTGTCAATCCTTTCGGGTAGCAGTATTAATGATGACAATCGCCCAATCGCGTTGGCCTACTCGGGTCATCAGTTTGGTCATTGGTCGCCAACACTGGGCGACGGCCGCGCGCACATGTTGGGGCAGGTAAAGACTGCTGAAGGAAAGTATCTCGATTTTCAACTCAAGGGGTCAGGTCGAACTCAGTTTTCTCGAGGTGGCGACGGTCGAGCAACTTTGGGTTCGGTGATGCGAGAATATTTGCTGAGTGAAGCGATGGCGGGTTTAGGTATTGCAACCACTCGGTCGATTGCTATGTTGGCGACCGGAGATTCAGTCGCACGGGAGCAACTAAACCCCGGAGCTATATTGGTGCGTTCGGCACAGAGCCACTTGCGTGTGGGCAGTTTTCAATTCGCTAATTCTCAGGCAGCAAACACGCGGTCTTTCCAGTCGCAACCAATAACAAGTGGTGTAAAAGCGTTAGCTGATTTCACTATTGCAAAACATTTCCCCGAACTGGAGCAATCGACATCAAAATATCTTGATTTATTATCTGCCGTTGGCAAAAGACAAGCCGAACTCATCGCTGAATGGATGCTTGTTGGCTTTATCCACGGTGTTATGAATACCGATAACGTGTCAATTGTTGGTGAAACCATCGACTTCGGCCCCTGTGCTTTTATGGATGAATTTAGCCCCAAAAAAGTGTTCAGTTCAATCGATACTCAGGGCCGTTACGCTTGGGACCAACAGCCAGCGATTGCTCAATGGAATTTGACTCGATTGGCCGAGACATTGTTATCGCTATTTGATGAAGATCAAGAAAAATCTATTGAACTGGCGCAACAGTGCCTTTCGGAATTTATGCCGCAGTTTCAAAAGGCTTATCAATCGGGATTAACACAGAAATTCGGCTTTCCTGACAGCAATGAACAAACCAAGCAACTCACCAGCGAGTTTCTAGCCGCGATGGCTCGGAACGGTGTTGATTTCACGGTTTTTTTCAGTAGCCTGACCCAGGTGGCTGAAGGTGAGTCGGATCAAGTCGTCATTAATCTATTTGAGGATTCAGACGTCGTGACTGCGTTGATTAAACAATGGCAGGAACTGCGGGCAAAAGATAACGAGACTTTATCGTCTATGCGCCAAGCAAACCCGGCAGTCATTGCAAGGAATCATCAGGTGCAGTTTGCTATTGACGCCGCGGTTGAAAATAATGACTTTTTACCCTTCAGACGCTTATGTCGGGTTTTGGCTAATCCTTATCAAATTGACCCAGCTGACGAAGACTTAATGACACCACCAAAATTCGAAGAAAGAGTTACTCAAACATTTTGTGGCACTTAGTCATCGTCATCTATGTCAGATGCCGAATTGACAACGGATTGACGGCTGAGATGGGGCATCACATGAGATCAGTGACAAGAGCTACCGGAAGTGTGGCTCAAGAGAAATTAGCTTAGAAGGCTTGCTCGCTGACATCGAAATGGACTCCGATTGCAGTCTGCCTTACACGGTGGACCTGAGGGGACTCGAACCCCTGACCCCCTGCATGCCATGCAGGTGCGCTACCAGCTGCGCCACAGGCCCGTGAAGTGCCTAAGTCTACACAAAAAAACTAGGCAGTTGGGACAACCGGACAATCACTCCAGAGGCGCTCTAGGGAGTAAAATTCGCGCTCCTGCTCGTGCATAACGTGAACGATTAGATCTCCAAAATCAAGTAAAATCCATCGGCCGGTCTGCCTACCCTCGCGAAAGCGAGCCTTCACCTTTTGCTTTAGCAACTCATCTTCAATGGCGTCTCCAATTGCCTGAGCCTGACGCTCATTGGTAGCGCTAATCATCAAGAAGACCTCTGCAAGCGCGAATGGCTCGGTGACATCCAAGGCAACTATGTTCTCTCCAAGCTTGTCGGAGGCTGCTTTCGATGCGGTTTTAACTAGTGAAATAGTGTCTTTGCTTGCTGGCAAGTACTTAGCCTCCTATGGCCCCGAGAATGGTGATACTGGCAAGTATGGCAGCAATTGCAAGAACTAGCGCGCAGACAGCTAGAGCCCACGGCTTCCACCATCCCCTTCGCAGCACAGATTGAGGCACTACGCCGATGGATGCGCGCTGGTCAATTAGGTCCAGGGCGCTTATCGGACTAACGGTCGACACCACGCCAAAAACGCTCTCCTGATCTTGAGAAATTCCGTCTAAGTCAAAACCCGCAGTATGCGCTCCAGTGGCTGGGTCTGAAACTATAGAAATAGATCCGGTTGTGAATATTTCGCCAGTGTCCATTGGCAGCGAAATTGCTTCGGTCATCCCCTCAAGGATTATTGACTGAGTACTGGGTTCGGCAAATAAGTTCACTCCAGTAAACAGCTGCTCCTCGGGCGCCTCAATCGCGCTGAGCCTTGACTCATCCTCAGCGAAAGCGACAGCAGAATCCTCAACAACGCTCGCCGAAGAATCCCGGAGACTACGCCTTGAAGGCGCATGGAAACCGGAGGCCTTTTCGAGTGCGGGCGCCTCTGAGTTGATGCCACGAAAGAAATGCGGTGTGCTGTTTCGGTCCGATGGACCGAGAAGACCTTGCTCGCGCATCTGTCTGCGTGACATCGGTGGGGACTCGACCTCGATTTGATCGGTTGACTCAGGGACGAGATCAGTGCTCTTGTCTTGAAATGGTAGTTGATTCAGTACCGGATGTTTATTCGGGCCAGAAGCAGCATTTTCGCTGGAGGTTCCCGCTCTCTCAAGCTCTCTTAGCTCGCGCCTAGTCATGGGAGTTGTCATGGCTCCCCTCGTAAAGCTTGTGCTTGCCGATGTACTGGACCACGCCGTCGGGAACTAGGTACCAAATTGGCTTATTCGCTCCAGCTCGCTGCCGGATGTTTGTAGAAGAAATTGAAAGAGCAGGTACTTCCAACACAGAGATGTTGCCTTCCGGAGCTTCCGGAAGTTCGAGGTTGTGGCCTGGACGGCTTACAGCTATGAATTCGGCCATGGGCCAGATTTCGTCAATTTCTTTCCAGGCTAGTATTTGTGCGATGGCGTCCGCGCCCGAGATGAAAAATAGATCGGCATCGGGCATCAGAGCGGAAAGATCGCGAAGAGTGTCTACGGTGTAAGTGACCCCTGGTCGATCTATGTCAATTCGACTAACCGTGAACTGAGGATTAGCGGCAGTCGCGATAACCGTCATTAGATAACGGTGTTCTGCGGAACTAACGGCTTTTTTGTGCCACGGCTGACCGGTTGGAACAAAGATCACTTCGTCCAAGCTCAAAACCGAGGCGACTTCGCTGGCCGCGACTAGGTGACCGTGATGAATTGGGTCAAAAGTTCCACCCATCACACCAATGCGCCGTCGCTTGGAAGTCATCTTGGACTAATGACCGGCCTTGGAGCCCGACTCCTTGTGAGAATGCCTGTTTGCAACGTCTCGATAAGACCACGTGATTGCGGCCAGAACCAGGAATGAGGCAAACGCAATGACCCCAAACAGCAACGCTGGAATCGGCAGTTCGGTGTGATGAATAATCACACCTTCCTCAAATAATATGGAAATCATGTTGTGGCTCCTTCTTCGTCCCTTAGTTTAGCTTCGGACTTGTCCGCTTCCACGAACCAACCACTTGGTTGATGTTAATTCCCGCAGACCCATTGGACCCCGAGCGTGAAGTTTTTGAGTGGAAATCCCGACTTCAGCACCAAAGCCGAACTCTCCCCCGTCGGTAAATCTGGTCGACGAGTTGACCATAACTACCGAGGAATCCACTTCGGAAAGGAATCGTTCTGCGTTTAGAGAATCGGAAGTCAGGATCGAATCTGTGTGCTTGGTTGAGAACTTGGCGATGTGCGTCAGCGCGGAATCTAAATCAGCAATGACGCGTATGGCCAAATCCAAGCTCAAATACTCGGTAGCCCAATCATCGTCTGTTGCAGACATCGCGTCTGGGATATGCAGCAAAGTCTGATCACAGCCATGGACTGTGACTCCGTTTTCCTTCAATTCTTTTCCGAGTGCCGGAAGAATCTTTTCCGCTACATCAGCGTGCACAAGCAATGTCTCCAGAGAGTTACATACCGAAGGGCGCTGAACCTTAGAATTGATAATAATAGGAATCGCCGTGGCTAGATCTGCCGAGGCGTCCACGAAAATATGCACCACACCGTCTCCGGTTTCAATTACAGGGACGGTGGATTCAGTCACAACTGTTCGAATAAGGCTCGCGGATCCGCGAGGGATTAGAACATCAACCAGACCGTTAGCCTTCATGAGCTCAACGGCACCATCTCTGCCAAAAGGATCAATAGTGGAAACAGCCGACTTCGGTAATCCTGTTTTTTCTAGTCCGGCTTGGATGACCGAAATTAGGCTTTTATTGGTGTTTTCGGCAGCACTGCCGCCTCTTAGTACGGCGCAATTTCCGCTCTTGATTGCTAGGCCTGCAATGTCAATTGTCACGTTTGGCCGAGCCTCGTAGATGCAGCCGATCACGCCAAACGGTACCCTGATCTGCTGAACCAGTAAGCCATTCGGTAGCGTCATGCCCCGAACCGACTCTCCGATTGGATCATCTAGTTGAGCGATTTTCCTAAGAGAAGTGGCTAACGAAGATACCCTCGCCTGATCAAGGCGCAATCTATCCTGAAGTGCCTGACTTACGCCATTTTTTTGCGCCGCCGACATGTCAAGCTCATTTGCCGCAATTATTAAGGCTGAATTCTTTTCAAGCTCTGACGCGATGGTCTCAAGCGCTTGATTTTTCGCCGAGCTGTTTGCTCTACCCATCGCAGCTGAGGCTGCCTTGGCCTCTTGCAGAAGTTGCTGAACGCTCATCCTGAAATCCTAGCTCTTAGGTCCGGGCTCAAACCAAGTGTGCTTGCAGTCACCCTCAATCAGCTGACTGACACTGTCACTGGATGTCAGAATCACTCCGACAGAGGCCTCAGTCGCCAATTTGGCAGCTGAAAGTTTTGTTAGTGCACCCCCGGTTCCGTAACCGGTCGAGGTTCCGGATACTTCGACCCAAGATAAGTCCGAACCGAAAATTACAACCGGAATATGCTCAGAACCCTCCTCCTGCGGAGGCTTACTGTAGAGGCCATCGACATCGCTTAGCAGAATCATAAGATCGACCTTTGCCAACTTTGAGACTCTGGCCGCAAGCTGATCATTGTCGCCAAATCGGATCTCATTTGTTGCAACCGAATCGTTCTCATTGATTATTGGTAAAACTTTTATCTCCAGAAGTCTTTCGAGTGCGCGCAGGGCATTCAGCGAAGTAACTTCTTGATCCAAATTCTCAACCGTTAGAAGTATTTGCCCCGGCATCAGATTGTGACGCTCAAGAGACTTTTCGTACCGACTCATTAGCTTTGCCTGGCCAATGCTCGCTAAAGCCTGCGATGTTGGCAGATCCTCGGCTTTGACTGTAAGACCGATGAATGGAGCAGCCGTTGCGATTGCTCCGGAGCTCACCACGATAACGTCCTTACCCAGAGCTATTAACCCGGCGCTCAAATCAACGATCTTGTCTAGATTTGAATGGTTTTCACCGGTTATGGAGCTCGATCCAACTTTGATGAGAATTCTGCTGGCTGATGCAATGCGTTCAGACGTCTTCACTCTGGGTCTTCTTCTATGAACACACTAGCCTCGCGGACCGCAGCGCGCTCTTCACGACCCTTCGCGCGCTGATCCATCATTGCGTAGTATTCTCCACGTCGTTGTTCGTTCGTTCTTCGCTTTTCGTCTTCCCCTAGGCCAATACCATCGGCCAGTTCCGCAACTGAATCAATCAATGGATCCCAGTCAAAAACGACACCATTTTCTTCACCGATGATTACGGTGGAGCCGCGCTTCGCACCTTTTCTCACAAGCTCGTCCTCTATACCGATTTTTCGAAGTCGTTCGGCCAGATATCCAACAGCCTCTGTGTTCCCAAAATGCGTTTGTGCGACCCATCGCTCCGGCTTGGAACCAATGATTCGAAACACATCTTCGCCAGAAATAGATTCTTTGCGCACTATGTAGCTTGAGTCCTCGGCCTTGGTGGGAATCAGTGAGAATCTCTTTTGGGCTCCGACAACCTTGCCCTCGCGCTCCTTTAGAACCACCGCACTAAGGGCGAAGTTAAGCTCCTTCAGTCCTTCGTGAGTGGCTGTTGAGACCGCAAATACTGGATAGCCCATGGCCTCTAGTTCCTCAGTCACAAAAGCTGCCAATTCCTTAGCGTCCGGGATGTCGATTTTATTTAGGGCAATCAGCTGAGGTCGCTCATTCAGAGGCGTCTGCCCGTCGGGCACCTGGTAGTCACGCAGTTCACCGAGGATGACCTTCAGGTCAGTCAGAGGATCTCTGCCCGGCTCCATGGTGGCGCAGTCGATAACGTGCAGTAGCGCGCTACATCTTTCTACGTGCCTCAAAAACTCAAGCCCTAGGCCCTTGCCTTGACTTGCGCCCTCTATCAGACCCGGGACGTCAGCGACGGTATACCTTTGCTCTCCAGCCTGAACCACCCCAAGGTTTGGGTGAAGAGTGGTGAATGGATAATCCGCAATTTTTGGACGAGCTGAGCTCATCGACGCGATCAAAGAACTCTTTCCAGCACTGGGGAATCCTACAAAAGCGATGTCGGCGACAACCTTGAGTTCGAGGATTACCTCGCCCTTCCAGCCGGGGACACCTAAGAGGTGGAAACCAGGAGCAATTCTCTTTTGGTTAGACAGTGCATCGTTGCCGAGGCCTCCCTGTCCGCCCTGGGCGACAACGATCTCCATCCCAACCGAGTCCAAATCAGCCAGCAATTTGCCTCGAGCGTCTTTCACGACAGTACCTACTGGAACCTTGAGAACGATGTCGCCGCCGTGTGCGCCGTTCCTGTAATCGCCCGCTCCAGATGTGCCATTGAGTCCAGTGCGGTGAGGGCGATGATGGTAGTCAAGCAGTGTCGTGGTATTTACGTCCGAAATTAGCGAAATAGTGCCGCCATCGCCACCATTGGCACCGTCCGGACCAGCAAGTGGTTTAAATTTCTCACGTTTTGTGCTCGTGCATCCGTCTCCGCCGTTGCCCGCGGATAGGTGCAGGGTTACTTGATCAACAAAAGTGACCATTTTTCCCTCCCTACAAAAAAAGGCGAACCTGGTCCAGGTTCGCCTTTTTGCCTAATCCTGTTACAGGGTGACGATGTTTACTACTCGTCGGCCTGCCTTTGCGCCAAATTTGACTGCGCCTGCCGCAAGTGCGAACAAAGTGTCGTCCTTACCGCGGCCAACATTTACTCCCGGGTGGAAGTGAGTGCCACGCTGGCGAACAATTATTTCGCCGGCATTCACTGCCTGACCGTCGTGACGCTTTACGCCAAGACGCTGAGAGTTCGAGTCGCGGCCGTTACGTGTGGAGCTAACTCCCTTTTTGGATGCCATTGTCTAACTCCTAGTTACTTGATCTCTGTGACCTGGACGCGAGTCAAGTCTTGACGGTGACCCTGGCGCTTCTTGTATCCGGTCTTGTTTTTGTATTTTTGAATCGAAATCTTTGGGCCTCGCAACTGGTCAAGAACCTCTGCAACAACCTTAACCTTGGAAAGAGACTGTGAGTCTGAGGTGACTTTGTCACCATCGACCAACAAAACAGCCGGTAGCTCAATGGAGCCCGAAGACGCCTTGATGCGGTTCATGGTCACAATGGTGCCGACCTCAACCTTTTCCTGGCGTCCACCAGCTCGAACAATTGCGTAAACCACTTTATGACCTAACTATTAGGGGAAATCTTGTTGAACCACAGAACGTGAGCAACAGCCTCGAAGTTTAGCAACTAAACCGCGAGTGAGCAACACGCAACCGCGTTTTACTCGGTTGTAATTGAGAGCTTACCTGCTGAGGTCGCACGTCTACGCTTTGGCTTGGGCACATTCTCGGCCTCAGGAAGCGAATCAAGCACAGCGTTAAGGATTTCAGTCGTACCTTCTGGCTCCTTCTTTGCCTGAAGAACCGCTTCATCACTCGAATGACCGGCACTCGCGATCTGGTTCACTACGTTCTTGAATGCGTCAGCTTGCTCGGCCGTCACAATTTTTTTGACCACGGTCGGCTTAGCCTTCTCTTTTTTCTTGGTTCGCTTGTTCTCCGAGACTTCCGGCATCCTGAACCTCGGCTCGTCGTGAACCACTACACCTCTTCCAGCACAGCAGTCACAGGGCTCTGAGAAAGTTTCAAGTAATCCGAGACCAATTTTCTTTCTTGTCATCTGGACAAGTCCAAGTGATGTAATTTCGCCGACCTGGTTTTTAGTTCGATCCCTTGATAGGCACTCCAAAAGGCGTCTTCGAACCATCTCCTGGTTTGACTCTTGAATCATGTCAATAAAGTCCACCACGACGATTCCGCCAATGTCGCGCAACCGTAGCTGTCGAACGAGTTCCTCAGCCGCCTCCAGGTTGTTCTTCGTGACCGTCTCTTCGAGGTTTCCTCCAGATCCGATAAATTTGCCGGTGTTCACATCCACAACCGTCATAGCCTCGGTTCGATCAATCACCAGAGATCCTCCGGAGGGAAGGAAGACCTTCCTGTCCAAAGCCTTGATAATTTGATCCCCGAGTCGATAGTTATCGAACACGTCCTCGCTAGAGGTGTACTGGACCAGACGCTCAATTAGTTCAGGCGCCACAGATTCCAGATACTGTCTGATTGTCTCTAGGGACTCTTCTCCCGAAACAACTAGCTCCGTGAAGTCTTCGTTGAATACGTCTCGAATGATTTTTACCAGCAGGTCTGGTTCGCTGTGGAGGAGCGTTGGTGCTTTGCCCTTTGCTACCTCGCTGTTTATGTTCTCCCACTGCATCTTTAGTCTCTCAACGTCAAGAGTGAGTTGATCTTCAGTGGCACCCTCCGCAGCCGTCCTCACGATGACTCCGGCGTCTTCGGGCAAAGAGTGCTTCAAAATTTGCTTTAGTCGCTGCCTCTCGCCTTCGGGTAGCTTCCTCGAAATTCCAGACATGTTGCCACCAGGAACGTAAACCAGGAAGCGTCCGGGAAGAGAGATTTGCGAGGTGAGCCTTGCTCCTTTTTGGCCAACCGGGTCCTTAGTTACTTGAACCAAGACTTGGTCGCCAGACTTTAGTGCTAGCTCAATTCTTCTGGGTTGGTTTCCGGTTTCAGCGGCGTCCCAATCCACCTCACCCGATACAAAACGGCGTTTCGGCCACGTCCGATGTCGACGAACGCGGCTTCCATGGAAGGCAGTACGTTCTGCACTTTGCCAAGATAAACATTTCCAATAAGTGAGCCGCCCTGGCTTTCGGCTACGTAATGCTCAACCAAGAGCCCGTCTTCGAGAACTCCGATTTGAACCCGAGCGTCCTTCTCTCGAACAACCATTCGACGATCAACAGATTCTCTTCTTGCTAAAAACTCAGACTCGGTAACTGCAGTCCTGCGGCGCCCGGTATCCCGCGAATCCTTACGGCGCTGGCGCTTTGCGGCAACCCTCGTCGACCCCGAATCTTTTTCTTCGACCGGTTCGTCCGTGGTGTTTTGCGTGGCGTTTTGAGCGGTGTTTTGCTTGGCTTCACCCTCGGGCTTGTTTCGCTGTCTGGTTCTACTCGGAGCGGACCTGGTCGGAGCAGACCTAGTCGGGGCTTCAACGTTCTCCTCCTCAGCCAGCTTGCCGCTTCGAGGATTTACTTTTGGAGTGGGGAGGTCTGGTGCCTGAAAGATGAGCTGAATGCTCATTGGCTTCTTAGGCTCGTCTTTCATTGCCACAACTTTTGGCACAGCTTCTTTTTTCACTGCTGGTTTTTTCGCGACTACTTTTTTGTCGACTGTTTTTTCATCGGCGACTTTTTTGACAGCCGCCTTTTTTGGAACTGCTTTTTCTGGAATATCTTTGTTCTCAGCCACTTATGCCTCTGTAGCCCTTAGGTTCACACCCGCCGGGCCTGTTCTAATGATTCAAGCCTCAGCCGGAATCTAATTCTTATTCTTCGGGGCATATCGCTCTCCGAAAAAAATCTTTGATGTAAGTGTGAATACATCTTTCGTAAGTATGCCATGACTTGTTACCAAAATGCGATAATTGCTCCATGCTATTTCCGATTGCCCTTATCTCAATGGGTGTTATGGGCTGGATCGCTAGCTTCGGCCTGACGCTCGAACGACTCCATGTCGCCGAAAATCCCGGGGCCAGCGCGTCTTGCGACATATCCCCCATCCTGAGCTGCAAGTCCGTAATGCTCAGCGAACAGGCTGCTCTTCTGGGCTTTCCGAATCCGCTAATCGGTGTAGCCGCGTTTATTGCGCCGATCTTGGTAGGAATGGCGATTCTAGCCGGAGCAAAGTTTGCACCATGGTTCTGGAGACTGTTTCTGATAGGGCACGTATTCGCTCTTGGTTTCACCGTCTGGCTATTTACGCAGTCTGCCTACGTAATCGGCTCCCTTTGCATTTACTGCATGGTGGCTTGGGCAGCAACAATCCCGCTGTTCTGGATGATTTTAGGCAAAACCATGAAAGATGGAAATTTGGGCAAGAACGAAAAGCTCGGGGATTTTATTTTTTCATGGAGCTGGGTTCTTACCCTGATGAGCTACCTAATTTTGATTGTCTTGATCTTGATTCAGTTCTGGGACTACTGGATAACCCTTATTTAGACCGAGCTAAAGTAAGAGCTAGCTAAACCAGAGGGCCAATTCTCGAGCAGCGCTCTCATCCGAATCCGAACCGTGAACCAAGTTCTGAACAACCTTCGTCCCCCAATCTCTTCCTAGGTCGCCGCGGATGGTACCTGGAGCCGCCAATGTTGGTTCAGTGGAGCCGGCTAGGGCCCTGAATCCCTCTATGACACGTTCGCCCTCGAGGGCTATTGCAACAACCTCTCCAGAAAGCATGAACTCCATCAATGGCTCATAGAAGGGCTTTCCCTCGTGCTCAAGGTAGTGCTGCGCGAGTAGCTGTCTTGATGGCACCAATTTTGCCAGCTTTGCAACCACGTAGCCCTTTTGCTCGCATCGTCGAATAATTTCGCCGATCAGATTACGACGAACCGCGTCCGGCTTACATAGAACTAGTGTCTGCATTTGGATCCTTTTCGTTCATTTTTTCATAATTTGCTCGTGCTTTGTCTATTGTGCCACCGGCCACCATCGCCCAAATCCACATTCCAGCGACCATGGCGCCGATTACAAACATGCCCCACAGCCAGAAACCAGAAGCCAAAACCGCGACCTGAATCCCCCAGCCAATGAAGTAACCCCATGGCTTAGAAAGCAGAGCAGGGGTGAGAATGCAAAGAAGAGCGACGCCCAACCCAATGGCCCAAATTATCTCAACGCGCGGCAAATTCGGGCTTACGCCAGATGCCTTTAGCCCAAAAGCAGTCAGGGTGGCGAAAAACACCACGAAGGCCTCGAAACTAAGTGCGATGGATCCGAGAGCTCGTTTTGAAGACCTTTTACTCAACTTCTTGCCCATCCTGATCGCTCGGTTTCGAATTTTCCAGCTGAAGCTTTTCAAGTACTGCGCCAACCAGGTAGAGCGACCCGGTGATAAAGACAGGCCGCTCAGTGCTTGCCCCAAGCCTAATTGCCTGCTCGTAGGCCGACCAGAACTCAGGGACTATTTCATCGACGACTAGCCCCTCATCGGAAAAACTGTTTGCCAGGTCGGAGGCCGGAAGGCCTCGCTCTCCAGGCGCCGAGGTAACTATGAGATGGTCGAATACTCCAATTAGCTCCTGAGCCGAAGACTGAATGTCTTTTTCTCGAAGCATTCCAACTACCCCTATTGCTCTTGGTGCGCCAAAGTGCCACTGAATAGAGTTCCTGAGGCTTACTAACCCGGCTGGGTTGTGAGCCCCATCTATAACAACCAGCGGTTGCTTACTTATGACCTGAAGTCTCCCGGGACTAACCGAGTCTGCAAGAGCACTCCTGAGAACCTCGTCGGCGATTGCCCTACCTAAGAATGCTTCGGTGGCGACAATTGCGGTTGCTGCGTTCTCTGCTTGGTGTTGGCCAATAATTGGCATCCAGAGCTCGGGGTATTCAGCCCAAATCCCCTTGACGCTGAACCTGGTTCCGAATCCATCTGGGCTTATCTCGGAGTATCCAAATTCTTCACCCGCCATGAAAACCTCTTGGAATGCTCGGGTGCGCAGAATTGACGCCACGCTTGGCTGCTGAAAGCTCGACACCACAATCGAATTCTGCTTTGTGATGCCGGCCTTAGTTTGAGCGATCTCCTCTACGGTGTCACCCAGCGTTTCCCGATGATCAAGGTCTATCGCCGTGAATACTGCGACATCTGCATCGGCAACATTCGTGGCATCCCACTCTCCCCCGATTCCAACCTCAAGAACCAAAACATCAATCGGAGCGTCCGAAAAGACGTGAAAAGCGAGTGCTGTGAATGCTTCGAAGAAAGTAAGCGGACCTTCACCCTTGTCTGTGAGCTCTTGGTCTACAAGCTGCAATAGCACCAGGTTCTCCTGGTAGGCCTCGATGATCAACTGATCCTCTACCGGCTCACCGTCAAGAGCAATGCGCTCGTTGAAGGAGACTAGATGAGGACTGGTCAACCTTCCGGTTCTGAGCCCGTGCTCTCTGAGCAACCGCTCAACCATTCTCGCTGTCGAACTCTTGCCGTTGGTGCCAGTGATGTGAATTATTTTGTAATTGTTTTGAGGATTTCCCATCATTTCCACGAGGCGCCTGGTGGGCTCCAGGCGAGGCCTAATTTGGCTCTCAGGCTTCCTTGCGTAAAGGGCGGCAAGCACCTCGTTGATAGATTGAGGTTGGCTGTCGGAGTTCATTTTTTGGCCAAAGTTATCTCGATGGACCCGGTTTCGCCGACTGAGAGAGGCGCCGCTATTTGACCCGCAACAACTTCAATGTCACTGGCCAAGGTTTCCCTTGAAATCAAATCCGAGTGGGTTTCCAGAGCAGTCAGTGATTCTTCATCGCAAGCAAGCTTCAGCGAAATGCGGTCCGAAACATCAAGTCCGAAATCTTTTCTCGCCTGCTGAATGTGTCGAATCGTATCTCTGGCTAGACCCTCCGATTGAAGCTCTGGCGTAAGTCGAGTGTCAAGCAGAACGAAGCCGGAGCTGGTGACTCCAACTGCAAAATCACTGGATTCATTGTCCGCAACCAGAGTCAACTCATACTCGGGCTCCATGAGCAATGTGCCATCAACGAAGATCCCCTCGGCCAGCTGCTCCCAGTTGCCCAACTTAGCTTGGCCAATTATTCGCTGAACATCTTTGCCAACTCTGGGTCCTAGGGCCCTGGCGTTTACGGACAGCGACTGCCTTAGGCCGAAACTCGAGGAGGTTTCGGAGTTGGCCTCCACGATGTCCACTTTCTTCACGTTTAGTTCGTCAGCCAATAACTCCGCGTAATCACGCAGAGTCTCAGAGCCAACTACAGCCAGAGTTATTTTTGCCAGAGGTTGCCTCACGCGAATACCTGAAGACTTCCTCAATGAAAGCCCAGAGGATGCCGCCTCGCGGATCGCGTCCATATCCCGAACCAGCTGAGCATCCTGCAGGAACTCCTCGGCCTCCGGCCAGCTTTCTAGGTGAACAGAGCGACCGTTAGTCAGACCACGCCACATCTCTTCGGCTACCAACGGCAGCATTGGGGCGATAACCCTGAATGCCGCCTCTAGAACCGTGTAGAGAGTGTCGAAGGCATCCTTATCACCTTCCCAGAAACGGTCTCTGGAGCGACGGATGTACCAATTGGTAAGCACTTCAGCGAAATCCCGGACTTTGGCAGAGGCCGCAAAGCTATCAAATATGTCAAGATCCAGAGCAACCGAGTCAATCAGTTCACGGGTTTTAGCCAAAATATATCGGTCTAATAACTGAGTGGAGGCCATCGATGGGCTTGCAGTGTAGCTGGAAGCGTTGGCGTACAGAGCAAAGAAGTAGTAGCTATTCCACAGGGGTAAGAGGGCTTGACGAACGCCTTCCCGAATGCCCTGTTCAGTAACTGAGATGTTTCCACCGCGAAGAATTGGGCTTGACATCAAAAACCATCTCATGGCATCAGAGCCGTCACGATCAAATACCTCATTGACGTCTGGATAGTTTCGAAGGGACTTGGACATCTTTTGTCCGTCATTTCCCAAAACAATTCCGTGGCTCACCGCGTTTTTAAAAGCCGGGCGATCAAACAACGCCGTGGACAAAACGTGCAACGTGTAAAACCAGCCCTTGGTTTGCCCCACATATTCAACGATATAGTCGCCTGGAAAATGCGAGTCAAACCAATCCTGATTCTCGAACGGATAATGAACCTGAGCGAACGGCATCGATCCAGATTCGAACCAGCAATCCAATACTTCCGGAACTCTTCTCATTGTCGACTTGCCGGTTGGATCATCAGGGTTTGGTCTAGTTAGCTCGTCGATAACCGGCCTGTGAAAATCAGTGGGGCGAACACCAAAGTCGCGCTCCATTTCATCCAGAGAGCCGTAAACATCGAGTCTCGGGTAATTGGGATCGTCCGATTTCCAAACCGGTATCGGTGCTCCCCAGAACCGGTTTCTTGATATGGCCCAGTCGCGAACGTTCTCAAGCCATTTCCCAAAGCCACCATTTTTGGTGTGATCCGGAACCCAGTTGATCTCCTGGTTTAGCTCAAGCATCCGGTCTCTGACTTTTGTGGTCTCAACAAACCACGAGGAAACCGCCTTGTAAATCAGCGGGTTTTTGCATCGGTAACAATGCGGGTAGCTGTGGTCATAGGACGCTTGCCTGAGAAGTCGATTCTTCGCTTTCAAGTCCTGAGTGATTGGCTTATTGGCCTCAAAAACATGCTGCCCTTCATACGGGGCGATCAATGAGATGAACTCTCCTCTTTCATTGACTGAAACGTAAGTCGGAATGCCGGCGGCATTGCAGAGAATCTGATCATCTTCACCGTAGGCCGGTGCTTGATGAACAATTCCCGTGCCGTCCTCCGCGGTTACGTAGTCGCCGACTAGCACTTGCCACGCATTTTCGATGCTGAACTTATTGGCATCAGTGTAAAAGTCAAAAATTGGCTCGTACCTCAGACCAGCAAGGTCCGAACCAAGGTATGTCTTCGATACTGCGGCTGCCGCACTCTCCGCATCTTCAAATCCGAGTTCTTTTACATAGTTAGGCAGAAGTGCCGAAGCGATTAAAAACTTTTCATCGCCCAAGTCACTGTTTTTGGCATGCACGAGCGCATATTCAATTTTCGGTCCCACGGCCAATGCGAAGTTGGTTGGCAGTGTCCACGGTGTTGTTGTCCATGCAAGCATTTTTACACCCGCAAGTTCACCCTGACTAGTTATCTCAAAAGTGACAGTTACGGACTGATCCTGTCTATCTCGGTAGACCTCTTCGTCCATCTTGAGTTCATGATTTGAAAGTGGGGTCTCGCAACGCCAGCAGTAAGCCAAGACCTTGAAGCCTTCGTAGATCAGGCCCTTGTTGTACAGCTGCTGGAAGGCCCAGATGACACTTTCGGTATAGTTCTGGTCCAGAGTCTTGTAGTCATTATCAAAGTCGACCCAACGTGCTTGCCGAGTTATGTAGCTGCGCCAGTCCTCGGTGTACTTCAGTACGGAGGTCTTGCAGAATTCATTGAACTTAGCAACTCCATATTTTTCGATTTCCGGTCGGCCGGATATACCTAAGAGTCTCTCCGCCTCAACTTCGGCTGGCAGTCCGTGTGTGTCCCAGCCGAACCTACGCTCAACGCGCTTGCCACGCATGGTTTGGTAGCGAGGCACTAGGTCCTTCGCGTACCCAGTTAAAAGGTGACCGTAGTGCGGAAGTCCATTGGCAAAAGGTGGGCCGTCGTAGAAAACGAACTCCGGAGCATCAGTTGCAGCCCGCTGGTCAATTGATTCTTGAAAAGTTCCGTCTTTATCCCAGTAGGCCAGCACCTCCCTTTCAAGTTCAGGAAATGAGGGCGAGGCTACTGGCCCTTGAGAGGAATTTCGGTGCTTTGGATACATCACGGCTTTCGGAGAAGTAACGGTCAAGAACAATGTTAATCTAGAGACTACGAATATACAGAGGTCATACCTATTGAATAACTACATTCCCGAGCCACTAAGGCCTGCCAGCGTCCCAGAAAAAGCCTCCGTAGAGGGCCTAGAGGCCAAGTGGGCCCCTGCCTGGGAGGTAAATAAAGTTTATGAGTTCGATTCTCAAGCTCTAAAAGGCGATATCTTCTCGATAGACACCCCTCCTCCAACGGCTTCCGGCTCTCTGCATGTTGGCCACGTTTTCAGCTATACCCACACTGACGTGGTCGCTCGCTATAAGCGAATGAATGGCAAGGCTGTCTATTACCCAATGGGCTGGGATGACAATGGCCTCCCAACTGAAAGAAGAGTTCAAAACTATTACGGAGTCAGATGCGACCCGAAGCTGCCTTTTGACAAAGACTTCCAACCGCCTCAAACAGGTGGAGACAACAAATCGTCGAGAGTGCAGGACCAGCTTCCCATCTCGAGGCAAAACTTCATCGCGCTTTGTGAGCAACTAACCGAAGAGGACGAGAAGACTTTTGAAAATTTGTGGCGAAATCTTGGTCTCTCGGTGGACTGGACACAAAGTTATAGAACAATCTCCAAAGAGTCTCAGCTGGTGTCCCAGAGAGCATTTTTGAACAACTTAGCTCGCAATGAGGCTTACTCACAGATGGCACCAACCCTGTGGGATGTGAGCTTTAGAACCGCGGTGGCTCAGGCGGAACTCGAAGACCGCGAGGTGCCAAGTGCGTATATCCGAATCGGATTCGATGGTCCAGATGGCAAGATCTTTATCGAAACCACTCGGCCAGAGCTAATTCCAGCTTGTGTCGCTCTAGTTGCTCATCCGGATGACCAAAGATACGCGCACCTCTTTGGCAAGACAGCCACAACTCCCCTCTTTGGGGTAGAGGTTCCGATCTTGGCTCACAGACTCGCCCAAATCGACAAAGGCACGGGCATTGCAATGATTTGCACCTTTGGAGATGTCACAGACGTTATCTGGTGGCGCGAGCTAAAGCTG
>CAJXOD010000002.1 GCA_913057795.1 uncultured Aquiluna sp. | reverse complement strand
GTTCTAGAGGATGCCCCATCCTCCGGAATTCTGATCGCCGGCGATCTCATCACCTCGGCTGGGGGAGTTCCAGTCGATACATTCGATGCATTCAAGGCGCAAATCCAGCTGGCTGAAGGCACTCCTTTGATCATAGAAGTAATCAGGGATGGCGAAGAAATCTCCCTTTCGGTGACCCCCTCACTAAACGGAGAGGCCTGGGTTATAGGCGCAATGATTGGGTACACGTACAATTTCCCATTTGAACTTGAACTCCAACTTGGAGACGTCGGTGGACCAAGCGGTGGGTTGATTTTTAGCCTTGGAGTCCTCGATGCGCTGACCGAGGGGTCCCTGGCCGGGAAAGTGCACGTGGCAGGCACTGGCACCATCGACCCAGAGGGCAATGTAGGGCCGATTGGTGGCATTGCCCTAAAAATGCTTGGTGCAAAACGGGCCGGAGCGGAGTTGTTTTTAGCCCCCGCGGCAAACTGCCAAGAGGCCATTGGCCAGATTCCCAGTAACTTGACAGTTGTGTTAGTGAGAGACTTGACTGAAGCTCTTGACAAAATAGAAATGTTTGCCAACGGTGAACAACTACCAGCAATGCAATGCAATAACTAGGAGATAAAGATTGTCTGAAGCACAAGCAAAACCGCAGAGACGAGTATCGCCGTTGTCCATCGCCTTTGGAATCCTGGCTGTCATAGTGTTCGCACTGGTAAGCGCTGCAGGGATTTACACCGATTGGCTCTGGTTTCGGCAACTTGACTTCGAAGTGGTCTTCTTCACTCAAATAGTCGGTCAAATAGTGGCATTCCTCGTCGGATTTGTCATCATGACCCTTTTGGTCGCAATCGGCCTGATGACTGCGTGGCGTTCTCGCCCGGTCTATCTAAAGATGCCGGATGAGTCCCCATTTCAGGCTTATCAACAGCTACTTGAGGGGCTAAAACGAGTAATCATGCTCGGGCTGCCAGCTCTTCTTGGTGTTTTCGGCGGTCTCATCGCTGCGCGCGAATGGCAGACCGCGGCCTTGTGGCTAAACGGTGGTCCGTTCGGTGTCACAGACCCTCAGTTTGGGCTGGATGTAGGTTTCTTTGTTTTCGATCTTCCGTTTTACGGCTTTGCAGTCAGCTACGTGTCGGGCGGTATTTTCCTAGCCGCGCTTATTAATGCCGGTGTTCACTTAATTTTCGGAGGTATCCGTTTCTCGGGTCGCGAAGTTACCGTCTCTAAGCCGGCTCGTATTCAGCTTTCAATCTTGATCGCTACTTACTTCATTCTTCAGGGCTTGAGCCTTTGGCTCGACCAGTATGGAACCGCCACCAGTGCCGGCGAACTCTTCACTGGAGTTACCTATACGGATGACAATGCCGTGATTCCTGGCCTGCAAATCTTGGCACTTATTTCCCTAGCGGTCGCGGTGGCATTTATCGTCACGGCCGTCCTGGGACAGTGGAGGATTTCAATCATTGCGACCGCTTTGATGGTTGCAAGCTCATTAGTTCTTGGCGGACTCTACCCTTGGATTGTTCAAACCTTCCAAGTGGTGCCCAACGAGAGGACCCTAGAAGGGCCTTACTTGCAGAAGAACATCGATGCCACCAGGGTCGCCTATGACTTGGACAAGGTCGAAGTCGTCGACTACGCGGCTAACGTTATTCCGGAACCCGGTGCTCTCCGAAATGATGCGAGGACGACCTCATCTATAAGAATTTTGGATCCAGCTCTAGTCGGTGACGCTTTCCGTCAGCTTGAGCAGTACCGTCAGTACTACAGCTTCCCGAACCGCCTGCACGTTGATCGATATTCCTTTGACGGCGAGACTCAGGACACGGTGATTGCGGTTCGTGAGTTGAACCAAGCCGGCCTTGGAGACTCACAGTCTTGGTACAACTCATCGGTTGTCTACACCCACGGATTCGGTCTTGTCGCGGCCTATGGAAACAAGGTTGACAGCGATGGCAAGCCTCTGTTTTTCCAGTCTGGAATTCCAAACGTTGGAGACCTCGGCGAATTTGAGCCCAGGATTTACTTTGGTGCGAATTCACCGACCTATTCAATTGTCGGTGCTCCAGATGGAGCGGAGCCTCTGGAGTTTGATTTCCCAGCTGGCGAGGGTGATAGCAATGAAACCTACACAACCTTCAGCGGGAATGGCGGACCGCTCGTGGGCAACATCTTCACTAAAATCGCGTACGCACTGAAATTCCAAAGCGAGCAGATTCTGCTCTCAGATGCAATTAACGCGGAGTCGCAAATTCTCTACAATCGTTCCCCCGCCGAGCGAATTGCCGAAGTTGCACCGTTTTTGACAGTCGATACGGAAATTTATCCGGCAGTTGTTGATGGACGGGTCAAGTGGATCGTTGATGGTTACACAACCACAACTCAGTACCCATATTCGAACCTAGAGTCATTCAACCTTGCGATTTTGGATTCTTCTTCAGAGACTTTCAACAGGGATACCTCTCAGGTGAACTACATCCGAAACTCTGTGAAGGCGACCGTGGACGCGTATGACGGCTCGGTAGATCTTTACCAGTGGGATGACGAAGATCCTCTGCTTATGGCGTGGATGAATCTTTACCCGGACACCGTGCAGCCAAAGTCTGCAATGTCGGGAGATCTAATGGCTCATGTTAGGTACCCATCTGATCTATTCAAGACTCAGCGTTCGGTTCTTGGTAGCTACCACGTGAAGGAAGCTGGAGCCTTCTACTCTCAGCAGGACGCTTGGATGACACCAAATGATCCCGTGGAAGGTACCGGACTCGGATCGCTTCAGCCCCCTTACTACTTGACGATGCAGACTCCCGGTGAAGCCGAAAGTGCGTTCTCGCTCTACTCGACTTTCATCCCTCAGTCCACCGGTGAGAGCACAAGAAACGTGCTGACCGGATACCTGATTGCTAATGCCGATGCCGGTAGTGAAGCCGGCGAGGTGAGCGACAATTACGGCAAGCTGACATTGCTTAGCCTGCCAAGGGAGACAGTGGTTCCTGGACCGGGTCAGGTGCAGAACAACTTCAATGCTGACAGCGACGTGTCATCACTTCTGAACATCCTTCGACAGGGTTCGACCAACGTTATAAGCGGAAACCTGCTGACACTTCCGGTTGCCGGCGGACTGCTATACGTACAGCCCGTCTACATCGAGTCAACTGGTGAGACAAGCTATCCGTTGCTTGAAAAGGTACTGGTGGCATTTGGCGATCAGATAGCGTTCGAGGACAGCCTGGATCAGGCACTTGACGCCCTATTCGGCGGCGACTCCGGATTTGACGCACCAGTAACCGACGGTGCTGGTGAGGATGCTGTTGCACAACCTGCTCCTACTGATTCTGGCAACGCCGCTTTGAACGCGGCCTTGACTGCTGCCAACAAGGCGTTGGCGGACAAGCAAGCGGCCTTGGTGGCGGGTGACCTAGAGGCATTCGCAAGGGCAGATATTCGATTGACTAGGGCTATTGAGGACGCTTTGGCAGCGTTAGATTAACAACCGAAAACCTGCTAGTGTTGGAACTTCGCCGCGGGGTGGAGCAGTTCGGTAGCTCGCCGGGCTCATAACCCGGAGGTCGTAGGTTCAAATCCTGCCCCCGCAACTAGTGAAAAACCCCTGAACCTAATAAGTTCAGGGGTTTTTTTATGCTGTGGACAATGCGAATCAGTCATCTAAGTTTTGCTCTATTTTTTAGCCATGAATATTTTCCTAAACCTCCCAGGATCGGTTAACTAAATGTTGATAGAGCTTTCAATCTTGTTTGCGGCTAGTAGTTGCCAACCGCACAGCAGCACCGCGGACAGCTTTACAATTTGCGCCGAGAAAGTTGAGCGAAGTTCTTCTCAAGCAAGCTCGAACACCACCGGAGAGGTGCCAGAGGCCAAGCCCATGCGGCTCTGTTCTTATTACCTAAACAACTCGATCGACTCTCCAACCGAAGGCGTGATTACCGCATGGGTTCCAGTGGGCGCAAGAAGTTGCATCGGTGACGCCCTGCCAGAGCCCGAAGTGGCGTCGAAGACTAGCGTTGTTGAAAGCTCCAGTGGTCTTCGGGATTCCTTAACAAGTTTTTCTAATCGTCCATTCGCCTCTTGGGTCCCAGGAGACGAGCTAGAAATTTTTGAATTCGGGCAATTCAATGTTGAGGTAAATAACCGGACGACCACCGGTCATCTTCTAGGGCAAACGGCCCAGATTCGATTCACTGCCAACTCGACTTCTTGGCATTTTTCTGACTCATTCATTCTGTCGGGTAGATCCGTCTCAAAGTCCTTTGAGACCGTCGGTTCATTTTTTGCGGTGGCAAAAGTTACCTATCGGGTCGATTATCGAATGCTGGGTCGGAACTGGGTTACCAATGCCGCGACGATATCGCTGTCGTCAAACCAGCTGGAGATTAAAGTTACGGAGCCGCCGAGGAGAACTCTTTTAATTTTGTAAGGAAACTTATCAGCCGGGACTCATACAATCCTCAGCGTTGTTGACCATAATCAGGTAGACAACGAAAGGTTTTATAAATGTCTCAGTGGAATCGCTCTGGAGAAAATCAATTCAGCTTCAGCCAGCCATACCTTGCGCCTCAGCCGTCTCCGGTCAAAAAGAAAAGACGTAACCTGCTTCCCATGGCAGCCCTCGCTCTTGGAGCCGCCCTTGTCGGCGGCATCATCGGCTCGAGTGGACTAACGCTTTCGGTTGCAAACTTGAGTCAGCCCGCGCCAATAGTTGTAAATAACGCAACTGAGGTGAACTGGGTCACGGGTGCAGCAGCAGCAGCTTCTCCTTCTGTGGTTACTCTGGCGGTCAACTCGGCTTCGAGTGGTGGCTCTGGTTCCGGAGTGGTGCTTACTGAGGACGGTTACATTTTGACCAACGCGCACGTGGCGACTCTTGGAGGACTCACCGAAACCGCTTCCATTTCGGTAATGCTCTGGGATGGACAGGTACTCCCAGCTGAGTTGATTGGTTTTGATTCCGTTTACGACTTGGCGGTCTTGAAAATTGAAGCTGCCGGGCTTAAGCCAATTGTCTTTGCTGATTCGAGTGCTCTAAATGTTGGGCAGAACGTGGTGGCAATCGGTGCACCGCTTGGGCTTTCTTCCACGGTAACTCAGGGTATTATTTCAGCCCTCAACAGAACAATTCAGGTTGCGAGCTCCGAAGTATCCGATGACCCGGGGCTCCAGTTTTACACCGGAAGTGGTGGGAATCCAATTTCGCTCCAGGTGATTCAGACCGATGCCGCGATTAACCCTGGTAATTCAGGTGGTGCACTTGTGAACAGCAGCGGTGAGTTGATCGGGATCAACGTGGCAATCGCCACCGCCGGCTCGGGAACCTCAGGAAGCATAGGCGTCGGATTTGCTATTCCGTCGAACACGTCCGAGAGAATTGCGAATGAAATTATCGAAACCGGCTTCGCGACGCACGGCTTGTTAGGCGCTCTAGTTAGCGATAGCCGAGAGGCGACCGGTGGATTCTCGAATGGGGCCTATGTTGAAGGAGTTAGCGATGATGGTGCAGCGAAGGCCGCCGGCATCATGCAGGGTGACATCGTGACTGTTTTCGCGGGGCAACGCGTTGAGGGTGCGAGTGACCTAACTGCTTTGGTAAGGGCGGAACCCGCTGGGGCCGAAGTTGAGGTTCAGGTCATCCGAGATGGCCAGAAGTTGGTTTTCATGGTGACACTTGGCAGCGCTGCTGACCTACAATAAGGTGCTATGAGCGATTTAGATTCTGGAACCACTCTCGATAAAGAGAGGGTTGAACAATTTGATCAGGGCGACCACGAGCGTTACTCTCACTACGTAAAAAAGAATAAAATTGTTGAATCGGCCGTCATGGGCGATCCAGTACTTGCCCTTTGCGGCAAAACGTGGGTCCCAAGCCGAGATCCAGGTAATTTTCCAGTTTGTCCGGATTGTAAGAAGATTTACGAATCCTTCAAGGGCGACTAAACGAAGTAAGTGGGGATCGCAGGGTCACCATTTGACAGTCTGAATCCAGAGGCATTCAGCTCGGAAATTGCCATCTTGTGGTGATTTCTTGCCGCAAGGACTCCCTCGGGCCCCATGGCGGACGAGGAGCAGTTTCCGTCTTCGACTAACTGGACTTGAAGAGGCCTTCCTTGGGAGTCTCCACCGACTAGCTCTGCGGTTGCAATTTTGCCCTCGATTTTTCTGCTGGCAAACTTTTTCCCGCCCCTGTTGGCTTTGGAGGGCGAGGTTTTCGCAACATCAACCCAGCCGTCTCCGTCGGAGTGAGCCACGAGCTTATAAACGAATCCGACAGTGGGATGCCCGGAGCCAGTAACGAGGGATGTGCCTACGCCGTATCTGTCCACGGGCGCCGCGGCCAGAGCTGCGATTGTGTATTCATCCAAGTCACTGGTGACAACTATTTTTGTTTCATTTGCACCCAAAGAGTCGAGTAAGTGACGGACTTTGCTGGCGGCCATGGAAAGATCACCGGAGTCGATCCTTACGGCTGCTATTTTGCCGTCGGTGAGCCTGACGGCTTCTCTCACGGCTGGTTCAATCTCGTAGGTGTCGACAAGCAATGTGGTTTCGGCACCCATTGACTCAATTTGAGACCGAAAGGCTTCGGTTTCACTATCGTGAAGCAAAGTGAATGAGTGGGCGCTGGTGCCCATCGTTGGGACCCCCCAGCTTCTTCCGGCTTCTAAGTTGCTCGTGGAATCAAACCCGACAATGTATGCGGCTCGAGCCGCGGCTACTGCAGCGTATTCATTGGCCCGTCTTGCACCCATTTCGGCCAAGTACCGATCTCCAGCGGCGTATCGCATACGGGCGGCCGCACTTGCCACAGCGCTGTCATAGTTCAAAATTGAAAGTATTACTGTTTCCAGAATTACCGCTTCTGCAAAGCTTCCTTCTACCCTAAGAACTGGAGAGTTGGCGAAGAAAAGCTCGCCCTCTTGGTAGCCATAGATGTTCCCGTTGAACCTAAAGTTCTCAAGCCAGACAGCGGTCGAGTCATCGACTATCTCGTTTTGCAGAAGAAACGTAATTTCTTCCTGGTTAAATCTAAAGTTTTTGACTGCTTCCAACAGGCGGCCGTTGCCAGCAAGGACACCGAACCTGCGTCCGGCTGGTAATGACCTGGTAAAAACTTCGAAAACTGTTTGGCGGTCCGCTTTTCCTGAGCGCAGCGCAGCTTGAACCATGGTCAGTTCGTAGCGATCCGTTAGCAGGGCTGTTGTCACGACACCAGCCTACCTAAGCCACAACCTCTATTGCACCTCGGGCCTACACTTGTGGGGTGGATGCTAGAGCTATTGGAGTTTTCGACTCGGGAGTCGGTGGGCTCACTGTTGCCCGGGCGATCATCGATCAGCTTCCAAATGAATCTATTCATTACGTGGGGGACACTCTAAATTCGCCCTATGGGCCAAAGCCACTTTCCGTGGTGCGCTCATTGGCACTCGAGGTTATGGACGACCTGGTCGCCTCTGGTGTGAAGATACTGGTCATAGCCTGCAACTCGGCCTCGGCAGCAGTCCTCAGAGACGCCAGAGAGCGCTATACAGCCGGGCTTGGTGTTCCGGTGGTAGAGGTTATTCAGCCCGCCGTGAGGACAGCAGTTGCGACCAGCGGAAATAAAAAAATCGGCGTAATCGGCACCAGCGCAACTATTTCTTCTCGGGCTTACGACGATGCTTTTGCAGCCGCGGTTGACTTCGAAATCAACAGCGTTGCTTGCCCTAGTTTCGTTGACTTAGTCGAGCGAGGAGTCACGTCCGGCCCGGAGGTTGTTGAGGCTGCAACTAAGTATTTGGCGCCGCTGATTCAGGCAGGGGTCGACACTTTGGTTTTGGGCTGCACGCACTATCCGCTGTTGCAAGGAGTTTTGGGCTACGTAATGGGTAAGGGTGTGAACCTGGTTTCTTCGGCTGACGAAACGGCGAAGGACGTTTTTCGAGTTCTAACGGAGCACGATCTACTTGCGCCGGCTGGGAACCGGCCGAAGTATGATTTTTTTGCCACCGGCGATGAACAGGAGTTCGGCTTGCTGGCGCGGCGATTCTTGGGACCTGAAGTGACCAAAGTGCAGCATCTAGAAAGAAAGAGCATTAATGACTAGGCATGACAATAGAACCAACACTGAACTTAGGCAGATTAGTTTCGAAAGAAACTTCACCGTGCACGCTGAAGGTTCCTGCCTTGTCTCCTTTGGGAACACGAGAGTCTTATGCAACGCATCTTTCACCGAGGGCGTTCCTCGTTTCAAAAAGGGCTCAGGAGAAGGCTGGGTTACGGCCGAATATTCGATGCTGCCAAGAGCCACTCACACTCGATCGGATCGAGAGAGCGTAAAGGGCAAAATCGGCGGTCGGACCCATGAAATATCTCGACTGATCGGCCGCTCCCTGAGGGCAGTGATAGACGTGAAGAGCCTCGGTGAAAACACCATAGTTTTGGACTGCGACGTGTTGCAGGCTGACGGTGGGACCAGGACAGCTGCAATTACTGGAGCGTTTATTGCTCTGGTCGACGCTATCAATTGGGGAAAGCAAAATGGATTTATTGCAAAATCGGCGACCCCATTACTGGACACAGTTTCGGCAGTTTCGGTAGGAATCGTCGGCGGAGAGCCGATGACCGATCTGGCTTACGTTGAAGACGTGCGGGCTGACACAGACATGAATGTTGTCGTTACCGGCAGAGGGCTTTTTGTTGAAGTTCAGGGAACCGCCGAAGCTGCACCGTTTGATAAAAGCGAACTTGACGCGCTATTGGCGCTGGCTCTGCAATCAACCAGTGAGCTATCTGCACTGCAGAAAGAATCGCTTGGATCGATTTTGGAGACTCGCTGATGGAGCTGATTTTCGCCACCGGAAATAAGCACAAACTTGCCGAGGCGGAATTCATTCTGGGGTTGTCGTTACCTCAGCTCAAGCTTTTGCCTCACGAGGGCCCAGAGCCAGTCGAAAACGGAGTTACTTTTTTGGAAAATGCGGCCATCAAGGCTCGTGCGGCATTCGAGGCTACGGGTCAACCGTCTTTTGCGGACGATTCAGGCATCTGCGTGGAGGTGATGGGCGGCTCCCCGGGTATATTCTCTGCCATCTGGGCCGGGGGACGAGACGACGCGGTAAACAGGCAGCTGCTTCTGGATCAGCTGACGGACATTTCGTCTGAGCATCGAACTGCGTCTTTTGTCTGCACTATTGCGCTTGTTGAAGCATCTGGGGAGACTTTTTTTACCGGTGTTTGGTCAGGGTCAGTAGCAATGCGCGTTTCCGGTGATGGGGGATTCGGCTACGATCCAGTGTTCATTCCGGAGGGTTTTGAGGTCACGGCGGCAGAGCTTGAGCCTGAAGTGAAATCCAGTCTTTCTCACAGGGCAATGGCCATGAACCAAATGGCGAGTTTTCTGTCTAAGAGGTAGTGCCCCCAGCAGGATTCGAACCTGCGCTCCCGCCTCCGGAGGGCGGTGCTCTATCCCCTGAGCTATGGGGGCCTTGGGGTTCTGCCAGCTTACTAGTCGAGCAACTGAAACCTGGTTCTGGGTGCCGAGGTTTAGCGATTCTGAAAACTGGCCAAAAACCTGTAAGGCGCCGAGTTGATTTGGGCACTTGGTATCGTTCAAGAGACGAATGATTTTTGACGCGGTGCTTGGGATGCGAAGCTACGCCACAAAGATCATTGAGGGTATAATTTAGGTTCACAACGGCTCGTGTAAAGCGTTTCACCTTGCCTAAATTTAGGAAATAGCCATGACTCCAGAACAGCTATCTAGTGCGATTCTCAATGCACTTAGTCAGCTGATGGCTGAGGGAAAGCTGGCCAAAGCCGAAATTCCAACCTCTGTAGTTGTCGAACGGCCCAAGAATCGTGACCATGGCGATTGGGCGACGAACGTTGCGATGCAGCTGGGTAAGTCCTTCGAAATGACTCCTAGGCAATTCGCCGAAATTCTCGCCGCAAAGCTGGAAACAATAGACGGCATCTCCAAGGTGGAGATAGCAGGCCCCGGTTTCATTAATTTGTTTGTTTCAACGGGTGCCTCCGCGTCGCTTGTCAAAAACATCGTCGATCAGGGCGCTGACTTTGGAAAAGGCGACAGCCTGGTCGGAGTAAAGCTCAACCTTGAATTTGTCTCGGCAAATCCCACTGGTCCGATCCATCTAGGAGGAACCCGTTGGGCCGCGGTCGGAGATTCTTTAGCTCGAATTTTTGATTTTTGCGGCGCCGATGTCACTCGAGAGTATTACTTCAATGACCACGGCGGCCAGATTGACAGGTTTGCTAGGTCGTTAGTTGCTGCAGCAAAAAATGAACCGGCTCCTGAAGACGGTTATTCTGGCCAATACATCGTTGACATTGCTAAAACCGTTATGGATCAAGCCGGAAATGACCTTCTCAGTCTCGAGCCCGATGCAACTCAGGAAGCCTTTCGGTCAGCTGGCGTGGAGCTCATGTTCGCCCAAATTAGACAGTCGCTTCATGATTTTGGCGTTGATTTTGATGTTTTTTTCCACGAGCACTCGCTATATGAGTCTGGAGCCGTCGAGAAGTCAATCCTTAGGCTTGGCGAAAAAGGACACACATTTGTTGCCGAGGGTGCAACCTGGTTGCGCTCGAGTACCTTCGGAGATGATCGCGATCGTGTGATCGTGAAGTCTGACGGCTCCAATGCTTACATTGCTGGCGATATCGCCTACTACCTTGACAAGCGGGAACGTGGATTCGATCAGTGCATTTATATGCTGGGTGCAGATCATCATGGCTATGTTCAGCGCATGATGGCTATTTGCGCGGCCTTCGGTGACACTCCCGGCAAGCATCTAGAAATTCTGATTGGGCAGATGGTGAATCTGGTTCGAGCGGGTCAGCCGGTGAAAATGTCCAAGCGTGCTGGAACGGTAATAACCATGGAGGACCTGGTCGATGCGGTCGGCGTTGATGCGGCCAGATATTCGTTGGCTAGATCATCGATCAACTCAAGTCTGGATGTTGATCTAGAGGTTTTGACGAAAAAGACCAATGACAATCCAGTTTTCTATGTTCAATACGCTCACGCGAGGACCAGGCAGGTCTCCAAAAACGCATCGGCTCAGCTGGTGGAACGAAGTGAGTTTGTTCCAGAAGCCCTTTCACATTTGAGCGAGCAGAACCTCATTGCTCAACTCGCTCAGTTCCCTCAGGTGGTTGAAACTGCAAGTCAATTCCGTGAGCCACACCGGGTCGCCAGATATCTGGAAGAATTGGCGGGTACCTATCACCGTTTCTACGACCACTGTCGAGTAATTCCACTCTCGGGGGATCCCGTAGAAACCGTTCATCGGTCCAGGCTTTGGCTCAACGACGCTTGCACACAAGTGCTTGCTAATGGACTTGGGTTACTTGGGGTTAGCGCCCCGGAGAGGATGTAGCTATGAAGAATCCGCTCACGCCCAAGTGGCTGGAGACGCCACCTAACCTTTCCGAGCTCGACCCAAGAATTTGGCCGAGAACGGCGAAGCGCAATGAACGTGGTGAGCTCTCAGTCGGTGGCCAAACTGCTTCTGACTTAGTTCGTCAGTTTGGCTCTCCGCTGTACGTTGTCGATCAAGAGGACTTTGAGTCGCGTCTTATGAGCACGCGCAGAGCCTTTTCGGATGCTGCTCAGAAAATCGGCACGACCGCCAAGTGCTATTACGCGTCAAAGGCCCTGTTGACAACCGAGGTGGTTAGGTGGGTTGACCAGGCTGGTCTTTCGATCGATGTTTCAACGAGCGGGGAGCTTGCAGTGGCCTTGGCCGCGGGAATTGAAGGACCGAGAATCGGACTTCACGGGAACAACAAGTCACTCGTTGAGATCGGCCGAGCTATTTCTGCTGGAGTTGGGGCCATCGTCATTGACTCCGAACTAGAGATCGAGCGCATTGCTTCGGTCGCTAGCGCCCAGGACAAAGTCCAAGCAGTTCGATTACGCGTAAATACTGGTGTGCACGCCTTTACTCACGAATACTTGGCAACCGCGCGTGAAGATCAGAAATTTGGTATTGCGCTGGTTGACGTACCAGATATGGTCGAGAAGATTCGGTCCCATTCGCAGTTGAAATTTCTAGGGCTTCACTCCCATATCGGATCGCAAATCTTCGTCGTTGACGGTTTCATTGCTGCGGCTGAGCGCCTGCTTGACGTGCACGCAAAGCTTCTAGCCGGTGGCGATGTGCCCGAACTAAATCTCGGTGGAGGCTTTGGAATTAGCTACACTCAGGCAGATCGGCCATTGCCACTTGATGAAATGGCGGGGAGAATAACAACCGCTGTTGCCCAGAAGTGTGAGCAGCTTGGAATTCCGGTTCCTGCGCTTGCTTTCGAGCCCGGCAGGGTCATTGCCGGCCCGGCCGGAATAACAATTTACTCCGTTGGGACCCTCAAGGATGTGCAGGTAACTGATCAAGGTACCGCGGCTACCCGGAAGTATGTAAGTGTCGACGGCGGCATGAGTGACAACATCAGGTCGGCGCTTTACGAGGCGGAGTACAGCGCGACAATCGCCTCGCGCTCGTCCGACGCCGAAGCAACGCTGAGCAGAGTCGTTGGTAAGCACTGCGAGTCAGGCGACATTGTTGTGAGGCATGCATTGCTGCCAGCTGATGTATCCGTTAATGATTTGCTCGCCGTGCCAGCAACGGGAGCGTATTGCTTTTCGCTATCGTCTAATTACAACTATCTGCCTAGGCCAGCTGTTATCGCAGTCAAGGCAGGCAGCGTCAAGGTGCTCATCAGAGCGGAAACCGAGAGAGATTTGCTAGGACGAGATGCCGGCTATGAGCCAGGAGAGGCTTAGAGATGCAGAGCGCGTATAGACCGATCAGAGTTGCCCTATTGGGTGCAGGCTCGGTCGGGTCACAGGTAGCCAGGTTGCTACTTGAGAACTCTGAAGAGCTGGCAAGTCGAGTAGGAACGACCCTCGAACTTTCTGGTATTGCGGTGAGAAATTTAGACGCAAAGCGAGATTTCGATTTGCCTGAGGGCCTATTGACCGAGGATGCGGAATCGCTAATTCTTGGAAGCGACATAGTAATAGAACTTATCGGAGGCATTGAGCCAGCCAGGTCATGGATAAAGCTTGCTCTCGAGTCTGGTGCTGATGTTGTCACCGCCAATAAGGCCCTAATTGCGGCCCACGGGCCGGAGTTGTTCGGATTGGCCGACCAGCTTGGCGCCCAGCTCTACTTTGAAGCCGCGGTCGCGGGAGCTATACCGATTATTAGGCCGCTGCGAGAGTCTTTGGCTGGAGACAAAATAAATCGCGTCATGGGTATCGTCAACGGCACGACGAACTTCATTCTGGATCGTATGGAATCGACCGGCGCTGACTTCGGTGACGCTCTAGAGCTTGCACAGAAGCTTGGCTACGCCGAGGCTGACCCAACTGCAGATATCGAAGGCTTTGACGCTCAGAGTAAAGCGTCGATAATCGCGTCTTTGGCTTTTCACTCCGAGGTCCCGGTCGAGTCTGTTTATCGGGAGGGGATAACGAAGATTACTGCCCAGCAGATAACTGCTGCCCGCACGGCTGGTTACGCAGTGAAGCTTCTGGCGATTTGCGAACGCGCCTCGAATGGGGAAAAAGAAGGAATAGTAATTAGAGTTCACCCGACTCTGATTCCGTTATCTCACCCACTTGCCGCGGTTCGTGGAGCCTACAATGCCGTTTTTGTTGAGGCGGAGTCGGCTGGGGAGTTGATGTTTTACGGCGCAGGTGCCGGTGGCAAAGAAACCGCCTCGGCCATTCTTGGCGATCTGGTTAGTGCTGCCAAACGACACTTAGCTGGGGGCCCAGGCCTCGCGGACTCAACCCATGCGAATTTAGAGATTCTTCCGGTTCAGTCAGTGGTTACTAGATTCCAAATTACTCTCGAGGTGTCTGATGAGGCTGGAGTGCTGGCGTCCATAGCATCAGTTTTCGCCGAGAATGGCGTCAGTGTAGAGACGGTTCATCAGAGCCCAGCGGATAAGGACGCGGCTGCAGTGCTAACCGTGATGACACATGTGGCTTTGGAATCCGATCTAGAAAAAGTTGTAGTTGCCCTCAGTAAAAATATGGCGGTCGTAAACGTGAACTCGGTAATCCGGGTGGAGGGACTCTGATGGCGCACCAATGGCGAGGAGTGATTCGCGAGTATATGGATCGGCTACCATTTGAAACTGGTGACCCGATTGTTACTCTGGGCGAGGGTGGAACTCCACTAATCGAGGCACCTGCACTTGCGAAATTGCTAGATGTAGGCAATGTCCACCTCAAATTTGAAGGAATGAACCCGACCGGATCGTTTAAAGACCGAGGGATGACCACCGCAGTGTCAAAGGCGAAGGCCCATGGCGCTAAGGCGGTGATAGCTGCATCAACCGGGAACACCTCTGCAGCCGCAGCTGCCTACGCTGTCAAGGCGGGGATGCAGTCAGTTGTGTTGGTTCCGGCGGGAAAGATTTCTTGGGGGAAGTTGTCCCAGGCTGTCGCGCACAAAGCAAAGATTTTGCAGGTTCGAGGAAACTTCGATGACTGTCTGCGACTTGCTCGTGAGCTGAGTGAGAACTATCCGGTTTTCTTAGTGAACTCCGTAAACCCGGATCGTCTACAAGGTCAAAAAACAGCGGCTTTTGAAGTGGTTGATGTCCTTGGTGAAGCACCAGATCTTCACGCTATGCCTCTGGGTAATGCCGGCAACATTTCCGCTTATCACCTCGGTTACAGGGAAGAGGTAGCGGACGGAAGAATCAAGAAGCTTCCAAAGCTCTATGGGATTCAGGCTGAAGGATCTGCACCGTTTATTAAGGGATCACCGGTGGCAAAACCAGAAACTATAGCTACTGCCATCAGGATTGGGAACCCGGCGTCTTGGGATTTGGCTCAAGAGGCTAAACGCGACACCGAGGGCGGTTTTGACGCCGTAAGTGACAAGCAGATTTTGTGGATGCATCGATTCTTGTCTCAGGAGTGCGGCGTTTTCGTTGAGCCTTCGAGTGCTACCGGCGCTGCCGGTCTTTATAAGCTCAAGCAGCAGGGAATCCTACCGGCGGTCAATACCGTGGTGGTTACGGTTACGGGCCACGGCCTTAAAGATCCCGACTGGGCTCTAAAAGACGAGCGTGGTCGCTTAATAAAGCCAAAAAAGGTTGGAGCAACCGCCGATGCGGTGGCTGGAATCTTGGGACTGGAGCGCGAAAAGTGAAGATAGTAAAGGTAAAAATCCCGGCAACCACTGCCAACCTGGGTCCTGGCTTCGACACTCTTGGCATGGCGCTGTCATTTTATGACAGCTACGAAGCAGAAGTAGTTTCTTCTGGACTGGAAATTTCAGTTGTAGGTGAAGGAGCGGGTGACATTCCTCTGGATGAGTCCAATCTGATTTATAAGTCCTTAGCCCTAGTGTTCAACAAACTCGGCAAAAAAGTTCCGGGCCTAAAGATTAGATGCGAGAACAACATTCCTCACGGCAGGGGAATGGGGTCCTCTGGGGCGGCGGTAGCAGGTGGCATCATGCTTGCGGCTGGAATCTTGCAGGATGAGATTGAAATTAGCGAACAGCAGCTTTTGGGGTTTGCCACGGAACTGGAGGGGCATCCAGACAATGTTGCGCCCGCACTTTTCGGCGGTTTGACTATTGCCTGGGTTCAGGAAGACGGGGTTCCTCGTCACAAGAAGCTAACGGTTCACCGTGGAGTTTCTCCGCTGGTTCTGGTTCCACCCCATCAAATGTCCACCAAGCTAGCCAGAAGCCTGCAGCCGGAATCTGTTCCACATACCGATGCAGTTTTCAACGTATCCAGGTCGGCCCTCCTTGTTGCTGCGCTAACTCAGAGCCCAGAGCTCATGCTTGCGGCAACCGAGGACAGGCTGCATCAGAGCTACCGATCTAGCGCGATGCCAGAGACATCAGCCCTGATCCAGAAGCTGAGAGATCAGGGCCATCCGGCAGTAGTGTCCGGAGCGGGCCCGTCGGTTTTGGTTTTAGAGGACGACCCGGCAAAGCGAATGGCAGCCGTAGCTCTTGTCGAGAGCTCTTTTCCCGACTGGCGCGTTTTAGCCCTTGCAGTTGATGTCAAAGGTGCTAGTCTTTTAGTGCAGTCAGGATCAGGCACCTAAACGCCCGCCACTGTATCTTTCCTTAAGTTTCCACACAACGGCACTTCGCCGCATAGAAATGAGTAATCAAAAACATGGATGAAATCCAACAAGAAAAGCCCGTTCGCCGTTCCAGGCGAGCAATCGGTGCTGATTCTTCAGAAACCAAGTCGGCCACCGAGGCGCCAGAGCAGCCAAGTAAAGCAGCCAAGGCAGACAAGGCTGAGGCAACTTCGGAAGCGGAGCCAAAGAAGGCACCGGCCAGACGCCGGACCACAGCTTCGAAGTCGACTTCTGAAACCTCTGCTGAGAAGGCTCCGTCTGAATCTTCTGCAGACAAGGGTAACTCCAGCAATCCGGATTCTAGTAATGACAAGTCTGATAAAAAGTCCGACTCCAGTAACGATGCTGAGGCAAAAACTGGGCAGAGGCCAGACCGTTCGAATAAAGAAGACAACGAAACCCGAAGCGGTGACCGTGAAAACCAACGCGACAGAGATGACGAGCGTCGCGGTGGAAACCGCAACCGACGTGGTCGTTACCGCGATCGCGACCGCGACCGTGGACGTGGACGTGGACCCCAGGACGAAGCAGAGCCTGAAGTAAGCGAAGATGATGTCCTTATCCCAGTTGCTGGAATTTTGGACGTGCTCGACAACTATGCGTTCCTTCGCACTTCCGGTTACCTTCCCGGTGACAACGATGTTTATGTCTCCTTGGGCCAGGTAAAGAAATACGGTATGCGTAAGGGCGATGCAGTAGTTGGTTCAATTCGTCAACCTCGCGATAGCGAAAATAACCAGCGTCAAAAATTTAATGCCCTAGTCAAGATTGAAACTTTGAACGGGCAAACCCTTGAAGAGTCGGCTGACAGAGTTGAGTTCGGCAAGCTCACTCCGCTTTACCCGGACACTCGCCTACGTCTAGAGACTGACAACAAGCGTCTCTCGACGAGAATTATTGACCTAGTTGCTCCCATCGGTAAGGGGCAGCGTGGACTTATTGTTTCGCCTCCAAAGGCCGGTAAGACCCTAGTTCTTCAGGCCATTGCCAACGCTATTTCAACCAACAACCCTGAGGTTCACCTGATGGTTGTTTTGGTCGACGAGCGACCAGAAGAAGTGACTGACATGCAGCGCACAGTCAAGGGTGAGGTAATTGCATCCACATTTGACCGACCTGCCGAAGATCACACTACGGTCGCCGAGCTCGCTATCGAGCGCGCAAAGCGTCTAGTGGAGATGGGTCATGATGTAGTTATTTTGCTTGATTCGATCACGAGATTAGGTCGTGCCTACAACCTGAGTGCACCGGCATCGGGACGAATATTGTCCGGTGGAGTCGACTCTTCCGCTCTCTATCCACCAAAGCGTTTCTTTGGTGCCGCCAGAAACATTGAATTCGGTGGGTCACTAACTATTTTGGCTACTGCCCTTGTTGATACTGGATCCAAAATGGACGAGGTTATCTTCGAGGAGTTCAAGGGAACTGGAAACATGGAGCTCAGGCTCTCTCGTCAGCTTGCTGACAAGCGAATATTCCCAGCCGTGGACATCAATGCATCTGGTACCAGACGCGAAGAGCTTCTAATGAGCCCACAGGAGACCAAGATTATTTGGAAGCTCCGCAGAGCGCTGGCAGGTCTTGAGCAGCAGCAGGCTCTCGAGCTAGTTCTGAACCGCTTGAAGGAAACAGCGAGCAACGTTGAGTTCTTGCTGAAGCTGGAGAAGTCCATGCCAGTTCCTTCAGATTCCGACGGAGAATAACTTGGTTGATTCGCTTGCGGGCCTAAGGGCTGAGCACGCGAGTTTGCAGGAGCAACTCAGTGACTCGGCTGTCCACACGAACCCCGGCTTGGCTAGGAAGATTAATAGACGCTATGCCGAGCTCAGCGCGATAATGGGCGCTGATGAGCTGGTGCGGGGCTTAGATGATGACTTGGCAGCTGCCAAGGAGCTTTCTAAAGAGGATTCCGCATTTGCCGAGGAGCTTCCGGTTTTGGAAAAGCAACTTGCCGAGGCAGGCGAAAAACTTAGGCGACTGCTTATCCCGCGAGACCCAGATGATGGCAGAGATGTAATTATCGAAGTCAAAGCCGGTGAAGGTGGGGCTGAGTCTGCCCTGTTTGCTGCCGATCTTTTGAGAATGTATTTGCACTACGCGACCTCCAAGGGCTGGAAAACCGAAGTTCTGAGCAAGACCGAGAGCGATTTGGGCGGCATCAAGGACGTTCAGGTTGCGATCAAGTCAAACGCAAAAGACCCGGCGCAGGGCGTTTGGGCTCACATGAAATATGAGGGCGGAGTTCACAGGGTTCAGCGTGTACCAGTTACTGAAACTCAGGGAAGAATTCATACCTCCGCTGTCGGCGTTTTGGCCTTCCCCGAGGTCGATGAGCCTGAAGAGGTGGAGATTTCTCAGAATGACATTCGAATTGACGTCTTTCGCTCCTCGGGTCCGGGAGGGCAGTCAGTTAACACAACCGACTCTGCTGTTCGAATAACTCACTTACCAACTGGCATCGTTGTTTCAATGCAGAACGAAAAGTCCCAGCTGCAAAACCGTGATGCAGCGATGCGAGTTTTGCGAGCGAGAATTTTGGCAGCGCAGCAAGAGGAACTAAACGCCGAGCTGTCTGCGGCTAGGAAGTCGCAAGTTAGAAGTGTTGATCGCTCCGAGCGCATCAGAACCTATAACTTTCCTGAGAACCGGATTGCCGATCATCGCACTGGTTATAAGTCATACAACCTGGATCAAGTGATGGACGGAGCCTTGGAGCCGGTGGTGCAGTCTTGCATCCAAACCGACGAAGAGGCTCAGCTGGCGGCATTCGGCGATAGCTAGTGCTCGCGTCTACATCATTGAAACAGGCCGAAGCCTCACTTTCCGCTGCTGGGATTGTTTCGGCGGCGGCAGAAGCAGAGCTTTTGATGTGCCATGCTCTCGAAATCTCAAGAGGCGAGTTAGCCACTCAGTTAATTCTTGACACTGAGCTCAAGGCCCCGAGTGGATTTTTTGATCTAGTAGAGCTGCGTTGCACCAGGGTTCCGTTGCAGCACATAACAGGCAAGGCCCCATTTCGCTCTATTGAACTCATTGTTGGCAAAGGTGTATTCATTCCGCGTCCAGAGACCGAACAGGTTGTTCAGGTCGCAATTGATTTCCTGGCTCTATTGCCTGGAGAGCCTCGGGCATTGGATATCGGAACCGGCTCAGGTGCAATCGCGATTTCGATTGCCAAAGAAACTAATGCCAAAGTGACCGCGATTGAGCTATCAATAGCAGCGGCCGAATTTGCTCGGGCAAACATTAGTGCGCTCGAGGCGAATGTTGATTTGCTGGTTGGTGACTTCATGGAGCTAATCGGTGGTCTGCCACAATTCGATTTAATTATCTCTAATCCTCCCTACATACCCAACACCATGGTTCCACTCGATCAAGAAGTCAGGGATTATGACCCAGCCCAGGCGCTTTACGGCGGTGAAGATGGCCTCGATATTGTTCGCGATCTAGTAGCTAGCACGAAGCTGATTCTGAGAGACGGGGGATTGCTGGTATTAGAGCATGCCGATGGTCAATCGGATTCGATCTGTGAATTACTATTAGAAAATAATTGGCGCAGGATTCAAGTCCACCCGGATCCAACCGGAAGACTTCGCGCCGTGAGTGCGACAGCGTAGCCGGAGGCCGACATGCAGCGAATATATGACTGTTCACTCGACACTGACTTATTGACGGGTTTTAGGCAGGCAAAAGTATCTTTGCAGCGCCATGAAGTTGTTGTAATACCCACCGATACCGTCTACGGCATTGCGGTGGATGCATTTAGCCACAAGGCTGTCGAGCTTTTGCTGAAAACAAAGGGCAGAGATAGAAGCGTCCCGCCTCCGGTGCTGATTCCGAAAGTTGAAACTCTTTCTGCGCTGGCGACTGACTTGCCACTAGTTGCGAGCAAGTTAGCGGCAGCTTTTTGGCCTGGGGCCCTAACCATGGTTCTTAGGGCTCAGCCTTCACTGGACTGGGATTTGGGGGAGACTCGGGGGACAGTGGCACTTCGAGTACCAGATCATAAAATCACTTTGGCCCTACTAGAGGACGTTGGGCCATTGGCGGTATCGAGTGCCAATACCACCGGAAATCCGGCCGCTGTGACAGCGCAGCAAGCGTTTGATTATTTCGGCGACAAAGTGCCTGTTTACCTAGATGGTGGTGGCAGCCCGAAGGGTGAAGCGTCCACTATTTTGGACCTGACTCAAGTAAGAGATGGCGAAGCAATCCGCGTCTTACGAAAGGGCGCATTGTCGCTCGAGCGAATCCGAAGTGTGATTGGCGATGTGGAGCTCGAGGTCGACTAGTGCGGGCATATCTCTTGGTCGCCATAATCACTGCAGTGGTTAGTTATTTGGCGACCTGGGCGGTTCGATACTTGGCCAAGCGCTACGACATCACTCCCGCCATCAGGGCCAGAGACGTTCATAAGACACCCACCCCAAGAATCGGTGGAGTTGCAATCTTTATCGCAATCGTGGTCGGCATTATTGTTGCGGGATCTTTCGGATGGTTCGAATCCGTTTTCAGGGATCCGGGTCCGATCTGGGCAATAGTCGGAGCCGGCGGACTGATCGTGGTGGTGGGCCTACTTGATGACCTGATTGAGCTTGATTGGACAGCCAAAATGGGTGGGCAAATTGCGGCGGCCTGGATCTTGGCCTCCAGCGGTGTGCAAATTGTTTCGCTGCCAATTGGCGGTCTAACCGTCGGCAGTTTTGGCGTGTCCCTCGCAATAACTGTATTTGTGGTGGTGCTGGTCATGAACGCAGTCAACTTTATTGACGGGCTTGATGGTCTTGCTGCAGGAGTAGTGGGCATCGGGACCTTGGCCTTTTTTGTCTATAGCTACGTTTTGGCTCAGCAGACTTCACCAACGGACTACTTTTCGATTGCCGGCATGCTTTCGGCGGTTGTACTGGGCGCGATTGCTGGCTTCCTGCCGCATAATTTCAGTCCCGCAAAAATATTTATGGGTGATTCAGGGGCGATGCTGCTCGGACTGATGATGGCCACCAGCGCTATAGCGGTCACTGGGTCTATTGATCCGGCTACCGTAACCAGAAATGACTTGCTACCCGCACTTATCCCATTGGTTCTGCCGGTGGTGATCCTGTTGGTGCCGCTTTTAGATCTTCTCCTGGCCGTGGTGCGCAGGGTACGCAGGGGTCAATCCCCATTCGCAGCGGACCGAGAGCACCTGCACCATCAGTTGCAGGACCTGGGGCACTCACATAGAGGAGCGGTGCTTGTTTTTTATCACTGGACAACGGTCGTCTCGCTATGTCTCCTGCTTTTTTTCTGGATCGAAGCCGCTCCGGTTATTATCATTTTTGGGGCATGGATGATCATCGCCCTGATCCACACCTACTGGCCGGTCTTTCGGCGAGTAACGAAAGCAAGGAGCAGTCTTGGCAAATAGTTCAGATACTTTATTTTCCAAAGCCCTACGGCTCAGCACTTTGCTAGCAGTGGCAATAGCACTTGTTGGATCACTGTTGGGGTATCTCTTTTATCAATTGCCAGGAGTTTTTGCTGCCCTCTTAGGCGCTGGCGTCTCCGCTTTGTTTGGGATAATGACGATCCTAAGCATCTGGTTCGGCGGCAAATTGTCCCTAAACGGTTTCTACGCATTGGTGCTTGGCGGCTGGCTATTCAAGTTTTTGCTGTTCGCAGGTGTCTTGCTCGCTTTACAGAACGCCGAGGGCTTCGCTGGACCGGTGTTTTTCTTCGCGGTCGTGGCTACCGTGCTCGGTGGCTTAGCCATAGATTCTTGGTTGGTTCTCAAAGGAAGGGTTCCAACTGTCGGCAAATAGTCACTTTTTTCCGATTTTGCTCCACGAGGCGCCCCGCGTCTTTTATACTAAATACAAATCCATGATCATCTCGCGGAGTGAAGTATGCCGCCCGGACCAGGAGAACAACGTTGTTAAGTGCGCTAAGCCTGTTTAGGGCGGAAGATGGGGAGTTCAGTCCTCCGAGCATTTTCGAGTTTTATCCTGAAATAGTTGCCTTCGCTGGTACTCCCTTCGCCATAAACCGAATCATGATGATCCGTTTGATTGTCATGGTGCTTCTGATTGTCATTTTCTGGCTCTGGACGGCAAAGTTTAATAAGGCCGTTAAAACCGGAAACGTGGTCCCGGGCCGTTTTCAACTCCTAGGTGAGTTGGCGCTAAATTTTGTTCGGAAATCAATTGCTCATGACCAGCTGGGTGAAAAAGATGGGGATCGATTCCTCCCACTTTTGACGACGATATTCTTCATGGTGTTTGGAATGAACATCACCGGAGTTATTCCTTTTGCGAACATTGCCGGCACCTCCGTAATTGGTATTCCGCTTGTTTTGGCTGGGGTTGCTTACGTGACATTTATCTACGCTGGAACCAAGAAGCACGGCATTCGCTTCTTTAAGAATTCGCTGTTCCCTTCAGGGGTCCCAAAGCCTTTCTACATCTTGGTTACTCCGATTGAGCTGTTGTCCACTTTCATTTTGCGACCAGTCACCTTGGCGCTTCGACTTTTGATGAACATGATTGCCGGCCACTTGCTGCTGGTCCTTTGTTTCTCCGCAACGCAGTTCTTCTTCTTTCAGGCCGACGGACTCTTGAGCCTGTTCGGAGTTGGAACCTTGTTGTTTGGCTTCGCCTTTACTCTCTTTGAGATATTGGTTTCAGTTTTGCAGGCTTACGTATTTACACTTCTGACTACTGTCTACATCCAGTTGGCATTAGCAGACGAACACTAAACCCCCACGGAAGGAAATAAAGTGGACGCAGTAAACATCGCCGAACTAACCGGCAACATAGCAGTCGTAGGCTACGGTCTGGCTGCAATTGGACCAGGAATTGGTGTAGGACTGGTGGTTTCAAAGACCATCGAATCCATTGCTCGCCAACCTGAGCTAGCAGGACGACTACAGGTCACCATGTGGCTAGGTATCGCCTTCACCGAGGCTCTTGCCCTGATTGGTCTTGCGACCCCATTCATATTCGTCTAAGAAAGCGATAAAACGATGATTTCCAGAATTCTTGCAGCAGTCGCACCAGAGGGGGCCGAAACGCCTAACCCACTGCTGCCGGCTGACTATGACATTCTCTGGTCGTCAGTTGTCTTCGTAGTTCTTTTGGTGTTCTTCTGGTTCAAGGTTCTGCCTGGATTCAAGAAAATGCTCGACGAGAGGGCACAGGCAATCGAAGGCAGGCTTGCCGACGCCGAAGCTGCGCAGAAAGCAGCTGAGGCTCGAACTGCAGAGGTTGAAGCCGACAAGGCTCAGCTTCGCGCTGAGTCGTCTTCGATTAGAGAAGATGCCCGAGCTGAAGGAGCCGCGATTCTTGCGGAGCTAAAGCAGCAGGCGGCTAAGGATGCAGAGCGACTCTCCGAATCAACAAAGGCGAGTTTGCTAGCCGAGCGTGACTCGGCAGCTAACGCACTTAGAGGCGAAATTGGTGCTCTAGCAATCGAACTAGCTTCTCGTATAGTTGGCGAAAAGCTTGACGATGACAAGGTCGCCAATAGGGTCGTTGATGAGTTCATAGCTGAACTAGAAGGCAAGAAGGCGAAGTAAAAGTGGCATCAAGCACGAGGCAATCACGGCTATTAGCTGAGCAGGAACTTTCCAAGCTCGGCAACGTTGGCCTGCTCACGACAAGTGAGCTTTTTGCCGCCACCAATGCTTTGCTTTCAAGCCCACAGCTACGTTCGGCGCTGTCGGATCCTTCTGCCCAAGCCGCAGGGAAGTCAAAGCTAGTTGAAGCCGTATTCGGGCCCAAGCTTTCGAAGGAAACTGTTGGGCTACTCGGCAAAATGGCCCAAATGCGATGGTCCGCCACTCGAGACTTGGCGCTAACCGCTGAAGCTTTGGGTGTTCGCGCCGCAGCAGCTGCATCAAAAGACATAGATACTGTCCAGGCCGAATTATTTGCCGTCGGCCAGCTGGTGTCTTCCGATCCACAGCTAGAGCTAGCGCTGTCTTCGACCAGAGCATCGGTCGAGGCGAAAATGGTTCTGGTTGCAAAGCTTTTGAACAATAAAGCAACTGAAACCACGGGGATCCTGGCCGGTCAGGCTGTTCACTCGAGAACCTTTAAGCGTTTCGCTGAGGTTTTGGAGCAGTATGGGATGTGGATCGCCGAGTTCGCGGGCGAATCTGTTGCAAACGTTCGGGCATCAAAGGAGCTGTCCGAAGAGCAACTATCTAGGTTGTCAGCAGCATTGACGAAAGTTTTCGGCAGAGAGCTTCAACTTAATGTTGAGATAGATCAAGAAATTATCGGTGGATTACACATCACCGTAAACGGTGAGGTCTTGGACGCCACCGTTCTCACAAAACTTCAAAACGCAAGATTGCAACTCGGTTGAGTTGAAACCAACAAGTAAGCAGAGGAACCAATGTCAGAGCTAAAGATCAACCCGAATGAAATTCGGGATGCCCTGAAGGACTTCGTGTCGTCCTATGAGTCAAAGGGGACCGACAAGCAAGAGGTCGGCTACGTCACGGACGCGGCCGATGGTATTGCGCACGTAGAGGGATTGCCGTCCGCGATGGCGAATGAGTTGCTCAAGTTTGCCGATGGCACTCTGGGTCTAGCTCTCAACCTAGACGAGCGTGAAATCGGTGTAGTTATCCTCGGTGAGTTCGGCGGAATCGAGCAGGGCATGGAGGTTCACCGAACCGGTGAGGTTTTGTCTGTTCCGGTTGGAGACGGCTTCATGGGGCGCGTTGTGGACCCACTGGGTGTCCCAATTGACGGACTTGGTGAGATCAAGGCAGAGGGTCGCCGCGCGCTGGAGTTGCAGGCTCCAGGTGTGATGGATCGCAAGTCGGTTCACGAGCCACTTCAAACTGGAATCAAGGCTATTGACGCCATGATTCCTGTCGGCCGTGGACAGCGACAGCTAATCATCGGTGATCGTCAGACCGGTAAGACCGCTATCGCGGTTGACGCGATTATCAACCAAGTTGAAAACTGGAAGTCAAAAGACCCCAACAAGCAGGTTCGTTGTATCTACGTGGCAATTGGTCAAAAGGGTTCGACAATTGCGGGCGTACGTGGCGCTTTGGAAGAAGCCGGCGCAATGGAATACACGACAATCGTCGCCTCTCCAGCGTCTGATGCTGCTGGTTTCAAGTATCTGGCTCCGTATACCGGTAGCGCCATTGGGCAGCACTGGATGTACGCGGGCAAGCACGTTCTGATTGTTTTTGATGACTTGAGCAAGCAGGCAGAGGCCTACCGTTCAGTGTCGTTGCTACTTCGCAGACCACCGGGTCGCGAGGCTTACCCAGGAGACGTTTTCTATCTTCACTCCAGACTGCTGGAGCGTTGCGCAAAGCTTTCAGATGCAATGGGTGCCGGATCGATGACTGGTTTACCAATCGTGGAAACAAAGGCCAACGACGTATCCGCATTCATTCCGACCAACGTGATTTCCATCACCGACGGTCAGATTTTCTTGCAGTCGGACTTGTTCAACGCGAATCAGCGACCAGCTATTGATGTTGGTATCTCGGTTTCCCGTGTTGGTGGAGCTGCTCAGCAGAAGGGCATCAAGAAAGTTTCTGGAACCTTGAAGCTTGAACTGGCTCAGTACCGATCCCTTGAGGCGTTTGCAATGTTCGCATCTGACCTTGATGCTGCAAGCCGGAAACAGCTTGCACGCGGTGCGAGGCTCACAGAGCTATTGAAGCAGCCTCAGTATTCGCCGTACCCAGTTGAAGACCAGACGGTTTCAATTTGGGCCGGCACTGCAGGCTTGCTTGATGAGCTGCCGGTAGAAGACATCCTGAGGTTTGAGCAGGAGTTCTTGGATTACCTAAAGCGCAACTCGAAGGCCCTGACGACCATCCGCGAGACTGAGAAGCTAGAAGATGACACCATCAACGAGCTTCAGAAGGCGATGGATCAGTTCAAGAAGATGTTCCAGTTGCACACCGGAGAGCCATTAATCGGCTCAGGTAAAGACAACGTCGAGGCGCTAGCCGACGATGACATCGACCAAGAGAAAATTGTTCGCCAAAAGCGATAGAGACAGGTAAGGGTTAGGTTATGGGATCGCAACTTCGGGTCTATAGGCAGAAAATAAAGTCTGCCAAGACGACCAAGAAGATCACCCGTGCCATGGAGTTAATCTCGGCATCGAGAATCCAGAAGGCACAGCAGCGTGTGAGCGCGTCTAATCCGTATACCCGGGCTGTTAACAAGGCTGTTTCCGCGGTTGCGACCTACTCCGATGTTGATCACCCACTGACCCGAAAAATTGAGTCACCAACGCGTTCCGCGATTGTGGTGTTTACGTCTGACCGAGGTCTTGCCGGAGCGTTTTCTTCATCTGTCCTAAAAGAGGTTGAGCAGCTTACGAAACTACTAAAGGATCAAGGGCAAGAGGTTCTTTACTATCTTGTCGGGCGCAAGGCAGTGGCGAACTTCAAGTTTCGCCAGCGTGCAGCGCAGAAGGTGTGGACCGGCGGTACCGACGTACCTACTCTGGAAACCGCTCGCGAGATTGCAGATGAAATAACTGAACTGTTTATCAAGCCGACTGAAGACGGTGGCGTTGACCAGATTTATCTTGTGGGAAACCAGTTTGTGTCCATGATGGTCCAGGAGCCAAACACCACCAGGTTGTTGCCCCTAGAAATCGTTGAGCAGGAGGCTGAGGAGAGCGAGGTTCACCCTCTCTACGAGTTCGAGCCCGAGGTAGAAAAGGTTCTGGACAGCTTGCTTCCTGTTTACATTGAAAACCGCATTTACAACAAAATGCTGCAGTCGGCGGCTGCCGAGCACGCCGCAAGACAAAAGGCGATGAAGAGCGCAACAGACAACGCTGAAAAATTAATACTGAACTACACCAGGCTCTCCAACCAGGCGCGTCAGGCAGAGATCACCCAGCAGATTTCGGAAATTGTTGGAGGCGCAGACGCGCTCTCAACGGTGTCCGAGGACTAAGAAAGAGAAAACATAATGGCCGAGAGCACAAAGACCGCAACGGGTCGTATCGCGCGAGTCAACGGACCGGTGGTAGACATCGAGTTTCCGCATGACTCCATCCCGGAAATCTACAACGCCCTGACCACAGAGGTAGCCTTTGGCGACCAGAAGAGCACCTTGACTCTCGAGGTTGCTCAGCACTTAGGCGATGACCTTGTCAGAGCGATTGCCATGCAGCCGACGGACGGTCTAGTCCGCGGTGGGGTAGTGCACGACTCTGGAAGCCCAATCATGGTTCCAGTTGGTGATGTTACCAAGGGTAAGGTTTTCAACGTTCTAGGCGAGATCTTGAACGGCAAGCCCGGCGAAAAGTTTGAAATCAAGGAGCGTTGGCCAATCCACCGCACGCCACCTCCTTTCGACCAGCTTGAGTCCAAAACTCAGATGTTCGAGACAGGCATCAAGGTCATTGATTTGCTAACCCCGTACGTTCAGGGTGGAAAAATTGGCCTATTCGGTGGTGCCGGTGTAGGCAAGACCGTTTTGATTCAGGAAATGATCTACCGTGTTGCTGAGAACCACGACGGTGTATCAGTATTCGCCGGTGTCGGTGAGCGTACTCGTGAGGGTAACGACTTGATCGAAGAAATGGCAGAGGCAGGCGTCTTGGAGAAGACCGCCCTGGTCTTCGGCCAGATGGATGAGCCACCTGGGACCCGTTTGCGTGTGGCGCTTTCCGCATTGACTATGGCGGAATACTTCCGTGACGTGCAAGGCCAGGACGTACTGCTCTTCATTGACAACATCTTCCGATTCACTCAGGCCGGAGCCGAGGTTTCAACACTGCTTGGTCGCATGCCATCGGCTGTTGGATACCAGCCGAACTTGGCGGACGAGATGGGCCTTCTGCAGGAGCGAATTACTTCGACCAAGGGTCACTCGATTACGTCACTCCAGGCAATTTATGTGCCTGCCGATGACTACACCGATCCAGCTCCGGCAACCACCTTCGCTCACTTGGACGCAACTACTGAGCTAAGCCGTGAGATTGCTTCACGTGGTCTCTACCCAGCTGTGGATCCACTGAGCTCGACCTCACGTATTCTGAGCGCCGCCTACTTGGGCGACGAACACTACAACACGGCTATTCGAGTAAAGGCCATCCTTCAAAAGAACAAGGAACTCCAGGAAATCATCGCAATTCTGGGTGTTGAGGAGCTTTCCGAGGAAGACAAGATCACCGTTTCAAGGGCGCGACGCATGGAGCAGTTCTTGAGTCAGAACACCTTCATGGCAACCAAGTTCACCGGTGTTGCTGGATCAACCGTGCCTCTAAAGGACACTATCGAGGGCTTCACTATGATCGCCGATGGAGAACTTGATCACGTGCCGGAGCAGGCTTTCTATAACTGCGGTGGCATAGATGACGTGATGAAGGCTTACGAGCGCATCAAGAAGGACCTCGGCTAGTGGCCAACCTTATTCAGGTGAACTTAGTTGCCGCGGACCGAGAAATTTGGTCCGGCGAGGCATCTATGGTCATTGCTAAAACATCAGAGGGCGAGATTGGACTTCTTGCTGGGCACGAGCCCATGCTTGCGATCCTGATTCCTGGCTCAATCAGAGTCACAACAGCCGATGGTGGCAAAGTCGTGGCCGAGACGGAAGCCGGTGGCTTTTTGTCGATGGAGCATGACACTCTGACTCTCGTGGTCAGGGACGCTCACTTAGTAAGCTAATTGCTAGTTCTACTGCCGCCGTCGGAGACCAAGCGTCCCGGCGGCGTTGGTGAGTCCATAGATAAGGCCGCAATAATTTGGGCGGCCCTAGATCCCGCAAGAGATATCGCGATAAAAGCTTTAGTTCAGCTGTGCCAGGACGAGGAGGCTGCTGCAAAGTCCCTAAAGCTTGGCAAGACAAACAGAAAAGATATCCAGGCGAATCTAGAGATCATGACCTCCGCGACAATGCCTGCACTCCAGCGCTACACCGGTGTGCTGTATGACGCACTTGGTTACGATGAGCTTTCCAAAGAGGCGCTTCAAAGAGCAAAAAATCAGATGTTTATACAGTCTTCTTTGTTTGGTCTAGTTCCGGCTCTGGAGCGGATTCCCTACTATCGTCTTTCCGCAGGCTCTTCGCTTCCGGGGCTTTCTCTTTCCAGACTGTGGGCAGAGGCCCATAAGGATGTTTGGCCGAGGCTAACGGGTCAAATTCTGGATATGAGGTCCAAAGCATATGTTTCTTTGAACCCAATTCCCAAAGACAAAGACTCCTTTTTCTTAGAGGTGTTAGACGCCAACAGCGGCAAAGCACTGAATCACTTCAACAAAAAGGCAAAGGGCGCTTTTGCCAAAGCCATCCTGGAGACAGGGCTTGCGTCCAGCTCAGAGGTACCAAAGGTGGCAAAGCTTGCTGGCCTGGAGGCCAGGGTTTCCGGGCGAACAGTGGAGCTGTTCGTGCCAGCAGGCTTCTAGTCGATCATCTCCGAGACAGCGGGTCCCTTTTGATTCTCATCCATCGGAAGCATGACCATCGGTTCGGGAAGTTCAATAACTCCCTCTTTCAGGGAAATTACCGAATCGAACCAACCCTGGTCGTTGAAGAGCACATATCCCGGCACCAGCCAGTAGTTTCCCGACGAGTCCCAAACTGACAACATGGTTGCTCCCGCCCGTTCAACGGTTAGCTGGATGATCTCCGGCTCATCGTTTTGATTTGGGTCTTCTACTACAAGTGGCTCATCGATTTGGCTGGCATCTGAGTCCGTGGTGGGTTCGGAGCCATCCTGCGGGTCGTAGGAATCGGACTGAGCCTCAACACCATTAGCATCAGCCTTTTGTCCGTCACTGGCCATCCTTGAATCGGCTGCCATTCGGCTCTCAAGGCCTTGGTAAAAGCGCTCAGGAGGGTTTCCGTACCAACGTCCCTCCGAAATGCGGCTGACCGATTCGAGGGCAGAAACAGTATCAAATGAACCCCTGGCGACCAACTCAATGCTGTGGCTGGAGAAGTAAGTCAGTTGGCCATCCATTCCCCAGTTCAAATATGTTTGTAGGCCGCTGTCTATGCCCTCGGTCAGGTAGGGGAGGGACGCGTATGCTCCCCAATCGTCACGGTAAATGGTTATCGAGTCCGCTTGAAAATCTAGACCCATTGCCTGCAGCAGTGAAACCGTTTCGCTCCGAAGCTCTGAGGCCGAGGGGATTAGTTCGGGGGTCGGTTGAGGCTCACAGGATTGGAATTCGTCATTTGAAGTTTCCGTTGCATCTTCCGCGCAGTCATACTGGTAATTGGTCCAATTTGAGAACGACCAGGTACCGGTTCCGCTCCAGTAGATGCTGAGCGATGCGTTTTCTTCAGTTATCGAATAGCTTGGGTAACTATCGTCTGACCACTCGTCACGAATTGGTTCGCCAGTAACCCCAAAGAGAATGCTCATTTCTTTCAATATCTCTAGGGGTTCGCCCACAAGGCTTCCCTGAAAAACTTGACCGTTGCCAGTCGTGTCGCTGACTGCTGGCCCCGCGTTGTATTCATAGCTAATCCAGCCGGGCCAATAAACCGAGGACTCCGCCATGTCTGAGGAGCTCGCGGCACCCGAACTCAGCTTCTCGCCGCCACCTGATGAATTCGCGACGGTGAACAACGGAGAAGGCGCCATGACCGCGGGCAAGGTTATTGCAAGAGCCACCGCTGTAACTGCCAGCGATATGCTTCCAACTCCGAGCCCAAGCCTTAGGCCGCGAAAGCCGAATTGTCGGCGAGGTGTCCCGAGAGAAGCCCGGGTAACCACTGTGTGATCCAGTTCGGGGGCGTCTCTCCCAGGATCAGCCGAGGCGATTCTCTTTTGGAGCTCAAATTCTTCGTTCATGTCAGGTATGCGTAACCAACTACCGAATATTTTCAAGAGTCAGTAAATCTTTTAGTTTTTGCTTCGCCCGGGTCAGCCTTATCGCGGCGGCATTTTCGGACACTTCAAGTACTTTTGCAATGTCTGCATTTGAAAGGCCTTCCAGCGCCCAAAGCGAAATTATTTCTCGCTCCGCTGCAGTCAGGCCAGCAAAGGCATCGCTTAGTTCTATGTCTGCCAAGGCGATTGATTCAGCGGAGGGTGCTGCGACTGGTTCGGCGAGCCTCGCCAAGATGCTCTTACGACCTGCTTGCTTCCGGTGAAAGTTGGAAACCAGATATCGAGCCGTTTTGTAAAGCCATGGCAATTCGAAACCCTCAGGAATTTGCTCTTTCTTACTCCAGGCGATCTCAAAAAGATCCGAGGCTAAATCCTCAACATCGCTAGATGGCACTCGCCGAGACAGATATGCACTGACCATCGGCAACTGAGCGCGAAACACTCGGTTGAATTCCTCTGGCGACATATAACTCCTCTAACTACTCAATGTAGTCAGTCCGCAGATATTTTCAGTTTGATAAAAAGCAATCTACTGAGTGATCTTTGACCATTCCGGTCGATTGCATAAGCGCATACATGGTCGTGGACCCCACAAATTTAATTCCGAGCCTTTTGAGCTCTTTACTGAGGGCGTCGGATTCTGGGCTGGTTGTGATCGATTCTTGAGATCTGACAGAGGACGACAATTTAGGGGCGAAGGACCAAAGAATCTCGGTTAGGTCTAAAGACTTTTCAAGAATTATCCGAGCATTACCCACGGCGGCTGATATTTTGGCCCTATTCCTGATTATGCCCGTATCTGACATGAGCTCTTCAATATTTGATTCGCCAAAGGCCGCGACTTTTTCTAGTTCAAAGTTTTGAAAGGCTAATCGGAAGCCTTCTCTTCGTTTCAGAATCGTGAGCCAGCTCAGTCCCGACTGAAACCCTTCGAGGGTCATTTTTTCGTATAAGTTTCGCTGCCCCTTGAGTTCTTTGCCCCACTCGTAATCGTGGTAGTCGATGTAAATCTGATCCGAGCTGACCCAGGGGCACCTGACGAGATCTTGAGAACCGCTCTTCATTCTTTGAACTCAATCTGCTCAAAGGCCAACAGCCAACGCTTGGTAACCAGGCCCTCGCCACCGGAGTACCCAGTAATACGTCTTTGCGCACCCAAAATCCGGTGACAACCAACCAGCAGTGGCACGGGGTTGGCCCCCACGGCCCCGCCAACGGCACGGACTGCCTTGGGGTTTCCGACGGCTAACGCCAGCTCTGCGTAGGTCTTCTGGTCCCCGAATTCAAGCTTGGCTATTTGCGCCCAGACTGCCAGCTGGAAATCAGTCCCGACTATGTCTAATGGAACAGAAAAGCCCTTCCCTGAACCCTGGAAGAATTCGGAGAGCTGATCGGCCGCATCTAAAGCAAAGCGGTGTGCTTTGGCCGAGTCTGAAAATTCAATTCGAACGGAACCCGGAGGCAAAATTTCTATTTGAGCGACGCCAGACTGGGTGGCCCCGATCGAAATTTTCCCTATGGGGGATTTGATGAGCTTCAGCGACGATAGTTCTGTCATGTCAAGAAGTATTGCAAAGTTTCCTGCAGGTCCTGAATTTAGTCTCCAGGACCTGTGGAAACATCACGAAATTAGAGTCTCTTGCCGGCTTCTATTAGGACCGATCTCAGTATTTGTTCGATCTCTTCGAATTCCTTTGGGCCGCAAGTAAGGGGAGGAGCGAGCTGAATAACTGGATCGCCACGATCGTCAGCTCGGCAGTACAGTCCTTGTTCGTAGAGAGCGCCATTCAAGAAACCTCGAAGAATTTTCTCGGACTCCTCTCGGGTGAGGGACTCCTTAGTCTCCTGATTTCGAACTAGTTCGATTGCGAAAAAGTAGCCATCGCCTCTAACATCTCCGACAATTGGGAGGTCCTTCAGTTTTTCGAGTGTTTTGCGGAAAATAGGAGAGTTGATTCGAACGTTGTCGACCAGTCGCTCCTTGTCATAGATGTCTAAGTTTGCCAATGCCACTGCGCACGCGACCGGGTGGGCCGCGAATGTGTAGCCATGGGCAAGGGTCACGGTTCCTTCATTGAAGGGAGTGAAGTATTTTTCCTTTATAAATAGTGCGCCTAACGGTGCGACACCGGAAGTAATCGCCTTGGCGGTGACCATCATGTCTGGGTTTATCTCGTATCGCTGCGACCCAAACATTTCTCCGGTGCGGCCAAAGCCTGTGATGGTTTCGTCCGCGACCAATATCACGTCGTACTTGTCGCAGATTTCACGGATGCGCTTGAAGTAGCTTTTAGGGGCAGTGAAGCATCCGCCAGCGTTCTGAATTGGCTCGACAAAGAATGCCGCGACCGTATCGGGGCCCTCGAACAAGATCACTTCTTCTAGTCGGTTGGCAGCCCACAGTGCGAATTCATCCTCGGTTTTGAAACGCGAATCTGCTCGGTACCAGTTCGTGTTCGGGATGCGGAATGTCGAAGGGACGAGGGGCTCAAACATCTGCTTGAAGGCGGCAATTCCAGTTATTGAAAGCGCACCGTGGCTGGTGCCGTGATAAGCAGTTTGGCGAGAAATTACCTTGTGCTTCAGGGGCTTCCCTGTCATCTTGAAATACTGCTTGGCAATTTTCCAAGCCGATTCCACCGCTTCTCCACCACCGGTGGTGAAAAAGATACGGGTCATGTCCTTGGGTGCGTATGAAATCAATCGCTCTGCAAGCTCCACTGCTCTTGGATGGGCGTAGGACCAAAGTGGCATGAAGTCAAGCTCCATGGTTTGCTTGGCCGCCGCGTCAGCTAGCTCCTGCCGACCGTGTCCAGCATTGACCGTGAAGAGTCCTGACAGTCCGTCGATTACTCTCCGGCCTTTGGAATCAGTGAGGTAGTGACCATCGGCTTTTTGAATAATGGTCATGTCAATTTTTTTGTATGGGCTGTGCCTCGTGAAATGCATCCAAAGGTGCTTCTTTGCACTCTTTTGGAGCGCCTTGTCACCGATCTCTTGACCGGCTGCCATGGCATGGACTATCGGGAACTCGGACGTGGCTGCTTTTGAAACGTGGCTTTTTTTCTTGGAACTGAACAGACCCCTTAGGGATTTAGTCTTGTTGTTCTCCTGGATTGCCATTTCATATCACTTCTTACCTTTTTTTGTTGGAGAGAAACTCGTCATCGAGTTCCCCAGTTGTAGTGCTGCTTTTCTAGTTTTAGGTAGACAAAACTTTCTGCGGAGATAACTCCCGGCAATGCTCGTATTTGTTCATTGATGAGGGCTAGAAGGGCGTCATCGTCCTCGCAGACAGCCTCCGCCATTATGTCGAAGCTTCCGGCTGTGAGTACTACGTAGTCAACGGATGTAATTTCAGCCAGCGACTTAGCTACGACCAAAGCATCGCCGGAGCATTTGATTCCAATCATCGCTTGCCTCGAAAAACCTAGAACAAGAGGGTCTGTCACCGCGACAATTTGCATAACTTTGGCTTCGGTAAGTTTCTGTACTCGCTGTCTAACGGCAGCTTCGGAGAGTCCGACGACCTTGCCAATCTCCGCGTAGGACTTCCTGCCGTCATGCTGCAGCTCTTCGACGATGAGCTTAGAAGTCTCGTCAAGTTGCGACCGGCGGGTCCTTAAGGTTTTGGACATACCGCCAGTATCACACTTTTTCGCGCCCTAAATGCCCTTTTGCGCCGAATTGTCGTCAATTTGTTACGTAATCGGCACACTTTGGAAACTTGAGGGCCGAAATGCCTATTTGGGTTTAGAGTCTTAGGGGAATAACTCAAAGAGGAGTGGTGCAGAGTGACCGTAAAAAAATTACAGAACTTTATTGGTGGCAAGTATCAGTCACCCATTAGTGAAGGCGTCAGCGACGTTATCGACCCTTCGACCGAGCAGGTTTACGCGCACGCTCCAGTGTCCAGCGCTGCTGATGTTGACCATGCTTATAAGGTAGCGGCCAAAGCTTTCGAGACTTGGTCACAGACAACCCCTTCCGAACGGCAGTTAGCACTCTTTCGCATTGCAGATGCTCTTGAGGCGAGAGCCGAAGAAGCGGCTGATGTTGAGTCTCAAAATACTGGTAAGCCTCGAACAACTTTGGTTGACTATGAAATCGGACCTTCGGTTGACCAGATTAGATTTTTTGCGGGGGCAGCCAGGAACCTAGAGGGCAGGGCAACTGCAGAATACTTGCGGGATCACACTTCGTCTATAAGAAGAGAACCAATCGGCGTTATCGGCCAGGTTACGCCTTGGAATTATCCACTGAACATGGCGGTCTGGAAGTTTGCGCCGGCGATTGCCGCGGGAAACACGATCGTTCTAAAACCGTCGGACACGACTCCGGCCTCTACCTTGCTGCTTGCCGAGATCGCGAGCGAGTTCTTACCAGAGGGCGTCTTCAATGTTGTTACCGGTGATCGAGACACCGGTCGGGCAATGATCGAAAACCACATACCTCAGATGGTTTCCATCACCGGCTCGGTGCGGGCAGGCATGGAGGTCGCAAAGACCGCCTCTAGCGATCTAAAGCGCGTCCACCTAGAACTAGGCGGGAAGGCTCCGGTGATAGTTTTTGCCGACGCCGACTTCCAGAAGGCTGCCGAGGGCATCGTGGCCGCAGGGTTCTTCAACGCAGGTCAAGATTGCACCGCGGCTACAAGGTTGTTGGTTCAGGAATCCGGATATGACGATTTCATGACTGCACTTATTGCGGAGGTAAAGAAAAGCGCAAAGGTTGGAATGCCGAGTGAGCCAGATATCTTGTTTGGTCCAGTCAATAACTCTAATCAGCTGGCTCGGGCTCAGGGTTTCATAGACAGGTTGCCAGATCACGCCAAGATTGAAACTGGAGGATCACGAATCCTCGGCAGCGGCTACTTTTTCGAGCCGACCGTCCTGTCTGGTCTAAAGCAGACGGACGAGCACATTCAGGACGAAATCTTTGGACCAGTTATGACAGTCCAGAAATTTACGGATGACGCCCAAGCTTTGGAGTGGGCAAATGACATTAGGTATGGTCTGGCATCGTCGGTCTGGACAACTAACCACACCAGGGCGATGCGTTTCGCTAAGTATCTAGATTTTGGAACCGTGTGGGTGAATACTCACATTCCATTGGCCGCGGAAATGCCGCACGGTGGTTTTAAGCACTCGGGATATGGCAAAGATCTGTCGCACTACGGCTTCGAGGACTACACAAGAATCAAACATGTAATGCACTACATAGGTAATTAAAAGTAAAGATTAGATTTCGTTGCCTCTTTTTTTGTGAAACTTGTGCAAAGCTTTCAATTGCCTTTGGACCCTCAAGAAAATAGGACGTGGATAACCGATAATCGCAGGAAGCTGCGGAACCTAGGAGAATGCTATGAAGCGAGGACTACCTCAAGACCCAATGCTTGCTCAACTTGTTCAGATGGCCAGACAGCATCAGATATCTCGCAGAGCGGCCCTTGCCGGAGTCGGAGGAACCGCTGCAGCGTTGTCGCTAGCATCCTGTGCGGCCGCGGAAGAGACAGTTGTTGCGGCTACCGATCTTTCCGACAGTGAAAAAGTACTTGTCTGGCATAACTGGTCCGCCTACATGGACGAAGATGATGATGGCAACTACCCAACTTTGCTTCGCTTCCAAGAACAGAGTGGAATCACTGTCGATTACCGCGTTGAGATTGATGACAACGACACTTGGTATGCCAAGGTCAAGGACCAGCTAGAGCTCGGACAAGACATCGGTGCAGATGTTGCCTGTCCAACCACCTGGATGGCAGCTCGCCTTCGGGGTCTTGGATACCTTCAGCCGCTTGACAACGCGAACATGCCAAACAAAGTCGCAAACCTAGCTCCTGGCTACCAGGGAAACCCGGATGACCCGGACCGCGTTTACTCGATTCCTTGGCAGGGTGGATTTGCTGGCATCGGTTACAACAAGCAGGCCTACAAAGAGGCAACCGGTAAAGATGCGCCTGCAACCATGTCTGACCTTTGGGCTGCGGAGCTAATGGGACGCGTCGGTTTGCTTTCCGAGATGCGTGACACTGTTGGGCTTGTTCTGTTGAGCCAAGGAATCGACATTACCTCTGCCGACAGCCTCACGGAGGATGCTTTTAACCTAGCCCTAGATGAAATCAAGGCCCAGATTGACAGCGGACAGGTTTATAACGTTCGTGGAAACAGCTATCTGGACGACCTAACAACCGGCAACATTATCGCTGCAACTGCTTGGTCTGGTGACATCACTCTTATCAACTTCGAGAGTGGCACCGATGAAAACCCAGACCCATTCGGCTTTGTCTTCCCGGAATCCGGAGTAACTCTTTGGGCTGACGAGTTTGTAGTTCCAATGGGCGCAACTCACAAGCGCAACGTTGAGGCGCTAATCGAGTATTACTACGACCCCGTAAACGCAGCTGAACTTGCTCTTTGGGTGAACTACATCACCCCAGTAGTTGGGGCTAAGGAAATTGCCGCTGAGGAGGATCCGGAATTGGCAGAAAACCAGCTGATTTTCCCGAACGCCGACACTCTGGCCAAGAGCCATTCTTTCCGGAGTTTGACCGGACCAGAAGAGCAGCGTTTCTCAGCTGCTTGGCAAAACCTTCTTCTAGGTTCCTAGGTGGCCACTGAGTTCATAGCCAGAGGTCAAGATCTGGAGCTAAAAGGTATTCGCAAGGAGTTCCCCGGTTTTGTTGCGGTTGACAATCTCAACCTCAAAATTCCAGCCGGGGAGTTCTTTGCCCTTCTAGGCCCATCGGGCTGCGGTAAAACAACGACTCTCCGCATGATTGCGGGGCTCGAGAGCCCTTCAAAGGGTGAAATTTTACTCGGCGGCAAAGATATTGCCGGCATGAAGCCTCACGAGCGACCAGTAAACACAGTTTTTCAAAACTACGCGCTGTTTCCGCACATGAGCGTTTTGGAAAATGTGGCTTTCGGAATCAGGCAACGTAAGTTGACCGACCCGCTTTCAAAGGCAGAAAAAGCTCTTGCGATGGTGGAGCTTGAGCATCTGGCCCAACGCAGACCACAGCAGTTATCCGGGGGCCAACAGCAACGAGTCGCTCTTGCACGTGCCCTTGTGAACCGTCCGTCTCTGCTTTTATTAGATGAGCCACTAGGAGCTTTGGATCTCAAGCTTCGTCGTCAGATGCAGATTGAACTCAAGGCGATTCAGATGGAAGTCGGGCTGACATTCCTGCACGTAACTCACGATCAAGAAGAAGCCATGGACATGGCCGATACCGTAGCGGTCATGAATCAGGGGCACATCGAACAACTTGGTGCACCCGAGGTTCTGTATGACCGACCGAAGACAGCCTTCGTAGCCAAATTCCTGGGACAATCGAACATGTTTATTGGCAAGGTCACCGAGACCAACTCCGAAACCACAAGCATTGAATACAAGGGTAAGAAAATTACCGGCTTGACCAAAAGAAGTGAGAAAGTAACCGGAGTTATCGCAATCGGAGTAAGGCCCGAAAAAACATACTTCCACGAGACTCAGCCAGACGATGACCCCGGCCTAAACATTTTGGGCCCGGGAGAGATAACTGACATTCGATTCACTGGAGTTTCCAATCAGTATCAGATCGATATTCCGGGAATTGGAGTTATGACTGTTTTTGCTCAAAACGTCGGCCGCTCTCCGGTCGTGGAGCTTGGGGCGCAGGTTTATGTCAGCTGGAAAATTGAGCACAGCTTTGGGCTGTCCGATCTTCCATCCGGAGTAGAAGAAGAGCACTAATGGCGTTCGTGGCATTTGGGTCACAGGCTCCGGCTAAGGAGCAGGGACCTTCCAAGACCGGTCGCGTGGCGCTGTTTTTATTGCTGCCAGGCCTTTTCTACCTAGCCCTATTTTTTATCACGCCTTTGGTGTCTCTGATCATCACCTCCTTGAAAGCCCCAAGTGCTACCGGGGCAATCGGAAGGTATGACCTAGGCCTTGAATTCGGTAACTACGCGTACGCGGTTACGCAGTATGCTCCCCAGATCTTTCGTTCGTTTAGCTTCGCAGTGCTCGCAACAGTAATTGCCCTGGCTATTAGTTACCCCATTGCTTACTTCATCGCCGTCAAGTCAAGAAACAGACCACTTCTCAAGGGCATCCTGCTAACCCTGGTTGTGGCACCTTTCTTTATCTCATTTTTGCTGCGAACCTTTGCCTGGAAGCAGATTTTCTCCAATGATTCGCTGGTCGTCAACGTGCTCAAGGACATCGGTGTTTTCGGAGCGGACAGCTACATAATTGGCACAAACTTCGCGGTGGTTTTTGGTTTGGTTTATAACTTCATCCCGTTTATGACGCTGCCAATTTATGCCAACCTAGACCGACTCGATTTGAGCCTGGTTGAGGCCGGGTCCGATCTATATGCAAGTCCGTCGAAAACTTTCCGGAAAATAACCCTTCCCCTGTCACTTCCAGGAGTGATATCCGGAACCCTTTTGACGTTCATCCCGATTAGCGGAGACTATGTTGTTGCCAGCAGGGACTTCCTAGGAGGCCCAGACACTGCGATGATTGGCAACGTGGTGGAGGCGAACTTCCTCAGAATTCAGGATTACCCGACGGCATCGGCAATTTCGGTAATGCTGATGGCGACGATCGTGGTCTTTGTCTCAGCATATGTTCGACGCAGTGGAACGGACGACCTACTATGACCCGTTTCTCGTTGGGCAAGTACTTACTTCCAACCTATGTGTTCCTGACCTTCTTGTTCCTGATGATCCCAATTGGATACACATTCGCGTTTTCCTTTAATGATTCGATTAAGTCGAACATAATCTGGCGCGGCTTCACTCTTGATAACTGGCTAAACGTTTGCGATCAGGCAGGCGTCTGTGGGGCTTTCGGCAACTCGCTGCTAGTCGCTGTCATTGCAACGGCAGTGTCGACAGTCCTGGGGACAATGATTGCTATTGCGCTCGTACGATACCGTTTCAAATTCCGCAGCGCCACCAACTTGCTGCTGTTTTTACCCCTGGCAACCCCCGAGGTTGTAATGGGCGCAGGGCTCGCGGCTCAGTTCCTAGACTTCGGCTGGACAAAGGGTCTAACCACAGTGATCATTGCTCACGTCATGTTCACCTTGAGTTTTGTGGTCGTCACTGTGAAAGCCAGGGTCGCAACTTTGGATCCAGCCCTAGAAGAGGCTGGGCGAGATCTTTATGCGTCTCCGATACAGGTTTTTTGGAAGATTACTTTCCCGCTGTTGCTTCCTGGAATTCTTTCGGCGGCCATGCTTGCGTTCGCCTTGAGTTTCGATGATTTCATCATTACTCAATTCAACTCAGGCTCGGTCGACACTTTCCCTAAGTTCGTCTATACGGCGGCAGCCAGAGGAATCCCACCGGAGGCAAATGTAGTTGGCTCGTTTGTTTTCATCGTCGCAATCGCAATTGTTATAGCGGTGCAGGTTAGATCGGCAATGAAGAAGCGAAAGCTACTTAGCAAATAGCAGTTCCACGGCATCGCGAAAATGGCGGTGGTGCTTTTCAATGTCGACGGCAGTCGTGTCGGGTGAGACCAAAACCATATTGTGAAACGGCGTCATCAGAATCCCTTGGTTTATTGCGTGAAGCTGAAGGAACTGACCCAATTCAAAGTCCTCGGCAGCCGCAGCTTCCGCTCCTGTTGTAGGCGCGGTTTTTCTAAAGCTATATTCGCCTCGACAGCCAATTCGGGAAACTTGCCAGGGCAGTTGATATTCATCAATGGTGGCCTGAATGTTAGCCTGCCAAGTAATTGCCAGCTGCTCCATTCGCGAGAAGTTCTTTGGGGTCAGCACTTCTTCGAGGGTGGCACGGACTGCGGCCATTGAAAGGGCATTCCCGGCTAGCGTTCCGCCGACACCTCCAACGTCGATGCTCTCCAGTTCTAAGCTGTTGGCAATCTTTTCTGAAAGCTCTTCCGTGAAACCAATTGCTCCGACTGGCACTCCGCCACCTATGGTCTTGCCAAGAACGACTGCGTCTGGTTTGAGGTTGTCTCGGGCTGTGATGCCTCCGGCGCCTGCGGAAAGAGTGTGGGTCTCATCCAACGCAAAGATTACATCGTATTTTTTGCACAGCGCTTGGAGTCCCTCGAGATAACCAGCCTCTGGCAGCACGATGCCAATGTTTGTTAATCCCGGTTCAATTAGCAATAGGGCGACTTCACCGGTCGCAAATGCCTTTTCGGCAGCAGCCAAGTCATTGAAGGGCAGTGAGACCGTTGTAGTGTGAAGCTCCGACGGCTTGCCAATATTATTTGGCCTCGAAATAGTGTTGCCCTGATGATCAAGAACCGCGAAGGTCTCGTCAACGCTTCCGTGATAGCAGTAGTCATGGACTGCAATCTTTGTCCTGCCGGTTACTTGCCTAGCAAATCGTATTAGGTGGCGATTGGCGTCAGTCGCACTAAGAGTGAACTGCCACTTGGGAAGACCGAAACGGGCACCCAGTGTTTCGGCGTTTATTGCCGCGTCAAGGGTGGGCAGCATAAAGGTGGCCCCCTTAGCTATCTGGTCCTGCACTGCCTTCACAGTCGGCGCCGAAGCGTGTCCAGACATCGCTCCAGTGTCACCGAGGCAAAAATCGGTGAAGTCATTGCCGTCAAGATCTGTGAAGTGGGCGCCTTTTGCACTATCCACGTAAATCGGGAATGGTCCCGGCCACTTCGCCATCCAGAGCATGGGAACACCATTGACTAGCGACGCTTGAGACTTTTGGTGAGCCGTTTGCGACTTCGGATGGGTCGAAACGTATACGCTCACTTCTTTGGCGAATAGCCCAGCTAATCGCTGGCGGTCTTCATATTGACTCATGTTATTCCAGTCTTAGCGTTGGCTTAGCTTTGGTTCAAGCGGTGTTTTGGTCAGAAGCTGGCTAGGGAACTAGAGGGTCGCCAGTCCTTCGGAAATGACATCCAATGCCTCGTGAAGTAGATCGTCGGAGATGGAAAGCGGTGGAAGCAAGCGAACTACGTTCGCATAGGTTCCGGCATTGAGAACCACGACACCATTTTTGTGGCAGTGCTTCAAGAGCGCCTCGGTGGCCGGTTGGTTGGGATCAAGGGTACCTGGCATCACTAGTTCAAACGCCTGCATAGCGCCCACTCCACGAACCTCACCAATTATTGGATAGATCGCCATCATCTCGGTCAGACGCTTGACAATTAGGGCGCCAATCTCTTGGGCGCGATTTAGCCAGTCTCCTTGCTCAAACTGCTCCATTACCGCCACTGCGGCCGCCACGGCGGTTGGTGAACCACCGAAGGTGCCACCTAGGCCACCCGCATGCGCTGAATCCATAATTTCGGCCCGGCCTACAACGCCGGATAGCGGCATTCCGCCGGCAATTCCTTTGGCGACAGTCACTAGGTCGGGGTCAAAGCCGTCTTCCCACTGGCTAGCGAACCATTTTCCGGTCCTCGCCATACCGCTTTGAACTTCATCCGCAACCATCACAATTCCGTTCGCCTTGCACCAGCTATCGATTGTCTTTAGGAAGCCTGGAGCCGGGACGATGAATCCAGCTTCGCCTTGAATCGGTTCGATGAAAACGGCGGCAAGCTGGGACGCACCAACTCTTTTTTCTAGGTAGGTAATTGTCCTGGCAGCTGCCTGCTCGCCAGTCATTCCCTCAGGGTCGCGGAAGGGGTAACTCATGGGTGCATGGTGAATGCTCCCGGGAAGCGGACCGAAGCCTGTGGCATAGGGATGCGCCTTAAAGTTCATGGCCATCGTCAGGCTGGTTCGACCGTGATAGGCGTGGTCGAACACCGCTATCTCTGTTCTTCCGGTTGCTCGCCGTGCAATCTTTACTGCATTTTCAACGGCTTCTGCACCTGAATTAAAAAATGCAACTTTTTTCGGAAAAGAACCAGGGGAGTGAGCTGCTAAAAGCTCAGCTGCTCGAACGTACTTCTCATAGGGGGCAACCGTGAAAAGGGTGTGAGTCAGTTTTGCAACCTGTTCTTGAACAGCGGAAACGACCCCGGGGTTTGTGTGCCCAATAGTTACCACTCCAATGCCGGTTCCCATATCGATCAATTGGTTGCCGTCGACATCCTCGAGAATCGCGCCGTGCGCGCGCTCAATAAATACCGGAAGCATTGTCCCGACTCCCGCGGAAACAACCGCGGTTCTACGCTTTTGAAGCTCTACAGACTTAGGTCCCGGGATAGAGGTCGTCAAGATTCTTTTTTGTTCAAGGCTCATCTCTAAATTCTAGATACTTATTCGGATTTTTATCATTCCTGACTCGCAATGCGGATGGAGTTCTAAGCTTTGGTAGATGCGCACTGTTTTGGTATTAGGCTCCACGGGCTCTGTCGGCACTCAAACTCTCGAGTTGCTCGCGGCGAATCCCGATAAGTTTCAGCTAGTCGGCATCTCGGGAAACTCGAATACTGAGTTACTTGAGGCTCAGCGAGTCCAATTCGGCTTGCCCATTGACAGGGCAGTACTGGGTCCCGAACTGGCTGCCGATTTAGCCAGCGAGCTGTCGGCAGATGTCGTTGTGAACGGGATAACCGGTTCTGCCGGGTTGATGGCAACCCTTTCGGCACTTCGCGCGGGAAGCAAGCTGGCTCTGGCCAACAAAGAGTCTCTGATAGTTGGCGGGTCGTTAGTTACGAAGCTGGCGGCCAAGGATCAAATCTTGCCCGTTGACTCAGAGCATTCGGCAATCGCACAGTGCTTAATGGCAGGCCAAAAATCTGAGGTTTCAAGACTTATATTGACCGCATCTGGCGGTCCGTTTAGGAATATGTCAAGAGCCGATCTCGAGAATGTGACTCCAGCTCAGGCTCTCAAGCACCCGACTTGGAGTATGGGCAAGGTCATAACAACTAATTCCGCGACGATGGTAAACAAGGGCCTCGAGGTAATTGAGGCTCACATTTTGTTTGGAATCGGGTTTGAAAACATCGCCGTGACCGTTCATCCCCAGTCCATTGTTCACTCTATGGTCGAGTTCTATGACGGTTCGGTGATTGCACAGGCCTCAGTACCAGATATGAAACTCGCGATTGGCTTTGCAATTGGCTGGCCAGATCGGCTTGCCCATTCGACAAAACCGTTGGATTTCACTCAAAGCCATCGATGGGATTTCGAGCCGCTGGATGAGGATGTCTTCAACGCCGTCAAGTTGGCCCGGCAGGTGGGGCAGGCAGGGCTTACTTTTCCGGCGGTCTATAACGCGGCGAATGAGCAGGCCGTGGAGGCCTTTCACCGGGGTGAAATCTCGTTCCTTGGAATTACCGACACAATCGATAAGGTACTTCAGGTGCACACTCCGGGGCCGTTGAGTCTCGAAAGCGTCTTGGCTTCCGAAAGTTGGGCCAGACGGACTGCCGATTCGCTGATAGCAGAGAGCTAAAGCCCCAAGTGTTAGGTACCCTTGTTTCGTGATCGACATCCTCTTGTACGCGGCCGGAATTGCAATTGTCCTAATTGGAATTGCTCTGTCTATAGGCCTGCACGAAATAGGTCACCTGATACCGGCGAAAATTTTTGGCGTTCGGGTAAATCAATACATGATCGGCTTTGGCCCAACCGTTAAGTCTTGGACTAGGGGCGACACCGAGTATGGCGTCAAGGCAATACCGCTCGGCGGTTATATCCTCATGACTGGAATGTATCCTCCCGAGTCCAAGCCGTATCGGGGTCCATTCGCGAGTTGGATTAGGGATGCTAGGCAGCAAGTAAGACAGGGCATCGAGCCCAGCGATGAAAATCGCCAGTTCTACAAGCTGTCCGCCCCCAAGAAGCTGACTATCATGCTCGGCGGCCCGCTGATGAATCTTATTTTGGGGATGCTACTTATTCTGCTAGCGCTGAGTGGTGTTGGAACAATGCAATCCACGATGAGCGTCAACAAGGTCTATGAATGCATTGAGGCTGATACGGCGGGTAATTGCCCGAGTGGATCTCCGGTCTCGCCCGCTATTGCCGCTGGACTCTTGCCTGGCGACATCGTCAATCAAGTCAATGGCAAACCAGTTCTGAGCTGGACCGAAGTGATTGCAGGGCTCAACAAGAATCAGACGAGTCAGTCAATGCTGGGGGTTGTTCGTGACGGGGCGAATATCACCCTTGCGATTACGCCGTCATTTATCGAGACTCAAGTTTTTCTGGACTCGGGTGCGGCAGCGCTAGACGCGGCCGGCAACAAAGTCACTGAGCTCAGGCCAATTTTGGGTATTCAGTTGGGGTCTGAGATGACGCCATTGAGCATCGGCGAATCGGTTAGCTTTTCTCTAACTGCAACCGGTGGGATGCTGGCATTCGTGGCCGATTTGCCGCAACAGGTTTATAAGGTTGCGGCAAGTACTTTTGGCGGCACGGATCGAGATCCAAATGGTGCGGTCTCCATTTTGGGTGTGGGCCAGTTAGCGGGAGAGCTCACTGCCGCCGATATCGGTGTGGAGGCCAAGCTCGCCTCGCTGTTGCTGTTGATAGGCTCTTTGAATCTTGCACTTTTCGTTTTCAACATGATTCCGTTGCTGCCGCTAGATGGTGGACATGTTCTCGGGGCGCTCTACGAAAGCGCAAAGAGAAGGTCGTGGGTGCTTTTTGGAAAGAGTGACCCGGGTCCAATCGACACCGCTAAAGCACTACCTATTGCCTATGCGGTGTGGATGCTGCTCATTGCAACGGGCCTCATACTAATATTAGCGGACCTTGTAAACCCAATAACATTGGGTTAGGAAGTAACTTTCCTCCTTTGCTGTTGAAGCTTGGAGCAAACGAGAGGTAATAATTGCCGGCTGTAAATCTTGGTCTTCCCGTAGGACCCCCACTGACAATCGCCCCTAGGCGGAAAACTCGCCAAATAATGGTTGGAAAGGTTCCTGTAGGTTCGGATTCTCCAATTTCGGTGCAGTCTATGACCACCACCCAAACCACAGACATCAACGGAACACTTCAGCAAATTGCTGAATTGACCGCCACGGGTTGTGACATTGTTCGGGTGGCTGTCCCCACAAGCGACGATGCAAAAGCTTTGAGGGTCATTGCCAAGCGATCTCAGCTTCCGGTTATCGCTGATATCCACTTCCAGCCGCGCTATGTCTTCCAGGCGATCGAAGCTGGGTGCGGCGCAGTGCGAGTAAACCCCGGAAACATTAGAAAATTCGATGACCAGGTGGGCGCAATCTCAAAAGCTGCCAAGGACGCTGGAATATCGATTCGGATTGGTGTAAATGCCGGGTCTCTAGACCCAAGGCTGCTGCAGAAATATGGCAAGCCGACCGCCGAAGCCCTTGTGGAGTCCGCGGTTTGGGAGGCGAGTCTTTTCGAAGAGCATGACTTTCACGATTTCAAGATTTCTGTGAAGCACAATGACCCAGTGGTTATGGTGAAGGCCTATCAGCTTCTTGCTGAGCGTGGGGACTGGCCATTTCACTTAGGAGTTACCGAGGCCGGACCGGCATTCCAGGGCACCATTAAGTCCTCAGTGGCCTTTGGTGCTTTGTTGGCGCAGGGAATCGGTGACACGATTCGAGTCTCGCTCTCCGCTCCTCCGGTTGAGGAAATCAAGGTGGGCTCGCAGATCTTGGAGAGCCTGAACCTCCGTCCTAGAAAACTAGAGATTGTCTCCTGTCCAAGTTGTGGACGCGCTCAAGTAGATGTTTATACGCTCGCGAACGATGTCACCGAGGGGCTTTCTCACTTGACTGTCCCAATCAGGGTTGCAGTTATGGGTTGCGTTGTAAACGGACCGGGCGAAGCCCGAGAAGCGGATTTGGGAGTTGCCTCAGGAAATGGCAAGGGTCAAATTTTTGTAAAGGGTGAGATCATCAAAACGGTTCCGGAAAATGAAATTGTTGCCACTTTGATTGAAGAGGCAAACCGAATCGCAGCCGAAATGGATAGCGCACTTATCGGAACCGCTCAGGTTACCGTCGGGGAGTAGATAACATTGTGCTCATGCCATATCGCCTGAGCTCATTATTTCTAAGGACCCTTCGAGAAGACCCTGCTGACGCTGAGGTTGAAAGCCACAGGTTACTTGTACGCGCGGGTTACATAAGGCGCGCGGCACCGGGAGTTTTTAGCTGGCTGCCTCTTGGCCTGATGGTCAAAAACAAGATTGAGCAAATCGTTCGCGAAGAAATGGCTGCTGCTGGCGCCCAAGAGGTCTTCTTTCCGGCCCTGCTTCCAAAAGAGCCCTACGAGATAACCGGTCGCTGGAACGATTACGGAGACAATATTTTCCGGCTGAAGGACAGAAAAGGCGCGGAGTATTTGCTGGCTCCAACTCACGAAGAGGTTTTTACTCTGTTAGTTAAAGATCTTTATAATTCCTATAAAGACCTGCCACTGAGCATCTACCAAATTCAAAATAAATACCGCGACGAGGCCAGGCCAAGAGCCGGTCTTTTACGTGGTCGCGAGTTCGTAATGAAAGACGCCTACAGCTTCGACGTTACTGACGAAGGCCTCGAGGTTTCATATCAAGCCCAACGCGCAGCTTACGAGCGTATTTTCACTCGCCTAGGTCTGGAGTATGTAGTCGTTAGCGCGGATGCCGGCGCGATGGGTGGGTCAAAATCGGAAGAGTTCCTGAACCCCTCGGAAATTGGCGAAGACTCCTTTGTTCGATCCGCCTCTGGCTTCGCCGCCAATGTCGAGGCGGTTAGGTTTATGCAGTCTCCGGCCCTCACTCCGGATGATCAGGCTGCGGTGGATCACTCATCGCCCAACACTCCAACAATTGCTAGCTTGGTCAGTTTTTCGAATGAGAACCACCCCAAGACGGACGGCACCTGGCAAGCATCCGACACCTTGAAAAACGTCGTGCTAGCGCTAATAACTGGAGACGGCAAGCGCAGGCTGGTTACGGTTGGAATTCCCGGCGATCGAGACGTAGATCAAAAGCGGGCCGAAGCGTGGTTTGGGTGTGACGTAGAGCAAGCCAACGAAGCGGACTTCAAGAGTCACCCAGAACTTGTTAAGGGCTACATCGGACCCCGAAGAGATTCGAAGCAATTTTTGGGGCTAGAAACCGATTCGAGAATTGAGTACCTTCTAGACCCGAGGGTCGCTGAGGGAAGTGCTTGGATCAGTGGGGCCAATAAAGATCAGATGCACACTTGGTACCTGACTTTTGGTCGAGACTTTTCCTCGGATGGAATTGCGGACATTGCAGAGATTCGCGCTGGGGACCCGGCCCCGGATGGTTCAGGGCCGTTGGAGATGGCTCGCGGCATCGAAATCGGTCACATTTTTCAGCTTGGTCGCAAATATGCTGAAGCACTTGGCCTCAAGGTTCTTGATTCCAACGGCAAGCTCGTGACAGTAACCATGGGCTCCTACGGCATTGGCGTGACCAGGTTGGTGGCGGTAATAGCCGAGTCGTTCCACGACGATGCTGGTTTGATGTGGCCGGATTCAGTGGCTCCAGCGAACCTTCACGTGATTGCGGCAGGTAAAGATGAGGCTGCCTTCGCGACCGCCGAGTCTCTGACCCTAGCCGCTGAGGCTCTTGGGCTCAAGGTCATGTTTGATGACCGACTAAAAGTCAGCCCGGGAGTGAAGTTTGCCGATGCGGAGCTGATTGGCAACCCATGGATAATCATCTGTGGCCGAGGTGTGGCAGATGGTGAAGTTGAGCTTTGGAACAGAGCGACAGGCGAACGCTCCCAAGTAAAGATAGACTCAGTTCTCGCTGAGCTAATGGCTAAGCGCTAGAAACTAAAAAGAGGCGAGTCATGGATATCGATTTACAAGTTCTTCGTCTACTGGAGCGCGAGCGGGAAATCCCATTTGACGAACTAGTTCTGATTATTGAAGCCGCCATTTTGGCCGCTTTCGCCAAGGGGTTTCCGGAACCAGTAAAGGGAGCCCGAGCCGAGCTTGATCGCAAAACCGGTCACGTTCGAATCTTCCAGTCCACTCTCGATGAGGACCTAGAGCCCATTGGCGAAGAGGAAGTGACCCCCGAAGGTTTTGGTCGAGTTGCTGCTTACGCCGCGAAACAGGTTATTGCGCAGCGGATGCGAGACATTTCAGACGAGGGACTGCTGGGAGAGTTCAAGGGCAAAGAGGGCGACATAGTCGCTGGGCAGATTCAACAGGGTTCTCGATCACACATGGTTTACGTGAACTTAGGCTCAATTGAGGCTCTTATGCCTCCCGAAGAGCAGGTCCCAACCGAACAGTATTTGCACGGAAGTCGCATCAGAGTTTATGTAACCAGCGTTCAAATGGGAACAAGAGGGCCTCAAATCACGGTTTCCAGGACCCACCCTGGTTTGGTTAGAAAACTTTTCGCAATGGAGGTTCCAGAGGTCGCTTCCGGACAAGTGGAAATTGCTTCTGTTGCTCGCGAGGCAGGCCACAGGACCAAGATTGCGGTTTTCGCGAAAGAACCCGGAATCAATGCCAAGGGAGCCTGCATTGGCGAACTTGGCCAGCGAGTCCGTGCTGTTAGCGCGGAATTGAATGAGGAAAAAATCGACGTTGTTGATTTCTCAGAGGACTTGGCAACCTTCGTAGCTCACGCCTTGTCACCAGCCAGAGTGTCGGACAGCTTTGTTTTAGACGCTGCGACCAAGGCAGTTAGAGTGTTAGTTCCTGATTTTCAGCTCTCACTGGCAATCGGAAAAGAGGGTCAGAACGCCCGCCTGGCGGCGAAATTGACCGGTGCCAAAATCGACATCCAGCCAGATAGCATCCTTGAGGGATAGCGTCATTAGGTAAGGGGCCCTAGAATGGAGCCTATTCGGACCTGTGTTGGCTGCCGCCAACGAGATTCGATGAAGCACTTGCTAAAAATTGTTTCAGTGAATCAAAGTTTTCTTCTCGACCAGCAGCGAAAGCTACATGGAAGAGGGGCTTGGGTTCATGAAAAATGTTTGAGGCTAGCGCTTGATCGAAAAGGTCTAGTTCGCGCCTTGGGCGACTCTAATTCTGAGTCGCTTGAGACATGGCTTAGAAATCAGGCACAAAACATGGCTGACACACAATGAGTTTCTCGAAATGAGACCCCCTCAGAACTAAGGCCTTCCCTGTTTGGGGTCGGCCCCGAACAGGAGAAAAAAAGTGGCGCTTCCACGCGTATACGATATTGCAAAAGAACTTGGGATTGATACCAAGACAGCTTTGGCCAAATTAGAAGAGCTTGGCGAATACGTCAAAGGTGGCTCTTCAACAATCACTCCACCGGTAGCCGAAAAGCTAAAGGGTGCTTTCCCAAAGAAGGAAGCCCCGGTCAAGAAGGAGCCGGCAAAGCCAAAGGCTAAGCCTGCCCCCGAAGCACCGGCGGTTGTCGAAAGCCCAAAACCCTCGGATTTCACTGAGCCTGTTGCTCCCGCGGTAGTCGAGCCAACGCCAGCTTCCGCTCCGGAAGCTGGAGAGCCAGTCGCGGAGGAGAAGTCCGCCGCCGCAACAATGCTTGGCACACCTCGCCCAGGCAACAATCCATTTTCTTCGAACCAGGGCATGGGAATACCTCGCCCGATGGTTCGACCTGGCAACAACCCGTTTGCTGCAAATCAGGGCATGGGTCGACCACGACCGGGAGCACCAAGACCCGCCGGGGGAGCACCGCGACCAGGAGCACCACGACCGGGAGCACCAAGACCTGCCGGGGGAGCACCTCGCCCGGGAGGCGGAGCACCGCGTCCAGGCGGAGCGCCAGCGTTTGGAACGCCGGGCCAGAAGCCAGGGTTTGGACCTCCAGCTGGTAGACCAGGCCCAGCCGGCCGTGGTGGGCGCGGAGCGGGCACCGCAGGAGCATTTGGTAGAGGCGGGTCCCGAGGAAAATCCCGTAAGTCAAAGAGAACAAAGCGTGAAGAATTTGAACAAAGGGATGTTCCTAGCCTTGGCGGCGCAATGGTGCCTCGTGGCGATGGAAGCACTGTGTTGCGAGTTCGTCGCGGATCTTCGATCCAGGACTTCGCAGACAAGATTGGTACTAACTCTGCCCAGCTGATCACTATTTTGTTCCACTTGGGACAGATGGCGACTGCGACAGCGTCTCTAGACGAAGACACCTTCCAGATTCTCGGTGAAGAGCTTGGCTACAAGGTCGAGGTTGTCTCACCTGAAGACGAAGAGCGAGAGCTATTCGAGGGCTTCGGTCTCGATATTTCGACTGGCATCGACGAGGAAGACGACGAGGCACTTTCTCCAAGACCTCCGGTCGTGACCGTCATGGGACACGTTGATCACGGAAAAACTCGGTTGCTTGACTCGATTCGTAATGCGAATGTTGTCGACGGTGAGGCTGGTGGAATTACCCAGCACATCGGTGCTTACCAGGTTTACACAACGCACGAAGGTAAAGATCGAGCGATCACATTCATTGACACCCCGGGTCACGAGGCTTTCACTGCGATGCGAGTCAGAGGAACCGAAGTCACAGACATTGCCATTTTGGTTATTGCTGCGGACGACGGTGTAATGCCTCAGACCATTGAAGCCTTGAACCATGCCCAGGCTGCAAGGGTTCCAATTGTGGTGGCCGTGAACAAGGTTGATAAAGAAGGCGCAAACCCGGCAAAGATTCGTCAGCAGCTAACTGAATTTGGTCTAGTTGCTGAGGAATTCGGTGGAGACGTGATGTTCGTAGACGTTTCTGCGCTCAAGGGCGATGGAATCGACAAGCTTCTCGACGCAGTGCTTTTGACCGCCGATGCAGCTCTAGACCTTCGAGCCAACCCCGACAAGGCAGCGCGTGGAGTTGCCATTGAGGCGAACCTAGACAAGGGACGCGGTTCCGTTGCGACGGTCTTGATTCAGTCAGGAACCCTAGAAATTGGTAACGCAATTGTTGCCGGAGCGGCTTACGGTCGAGTCCGGGCGATGTTTGATGAAAACGGAGATCCGGTTAAGTTCGCGACTCCATCGAGGCCAGTTCAAGTACTCGGTCTGCAGTCTGTCCCGCGCGCCGGAGATACTTTTGTGGTTGCCGAGGATGAGCGTCAGGCCAGGCAGATCGCCGAAAAGCGTGAAGCTGCTGACCGAAACGCCCTGCTAGCAAGGACCAGGAAGAAGCTTTCACTCGAGGACTTCACCAAGGCTCTCGAAGATGGCAAGGTCGAATCACTGAACTTGATCATCAAGGGTGACGTTTCAGGAGCTGTTGAGGCCCTGGAGGACAGCTTGCTCAAGATCGATGTGGGCGACTCAGTGCAGTTGCGAATCATCCACCGCGGTGTTGGAGCAATCACTGAATCCGACGTAAACCTAGCCACCGTCGACTCGGCGGTAATTATCGGATTCAACGTTCGCCCAGATAACAAGGCGAAGGAGCGTGCAGATCGTGAAGGTGTCGACATTCGTCATTACACCGTCATCTACAACGTTCTTGAGGACATCGAGAATTCACTCAAGGGAATGCTCAAGCCGGAATACGAAGAAGCGCAGCTGGGAACAGCCGAAGTTCGAGAGGTCTTCAAGTCCTCCAAGTTCGGTCTCATCGCTGGTTCATACGTGAGAAGCGGCCTAATGCGTCGAAACGCTATGGCGAGAGTCCTGAGAAACGGCGAAGTGATCGGCGAGAACCTCAAGGTTGAGTCACTGAAGCGATTCAAGGACGACGCCACTGAGGTCAAGGCTGATTTCGAGTGCGGAATCGGACTTGGTAGCTTCAATGATGTAAAGATCGACGATGTCATCGAGACTTACGAGATGGTAGAGAAGCCGAGGGGCTAATGGCAGATCACTCTAGAGCGCTGCGCCTTGCGGAGCGGATTAAAGTCTTGGCAGCATCCGCGCTAGCGAAGATTGTCAAGGACCCTGATTTGGGTTTCGTGACCTTCACTGATGCTCGCGTTACTCCCGACCTGATGCAGGCCAGGCTTTTCTATACTGTTTTTGGTTCCGACGTCGATAAGGCTTTGACCGTTGCCATCCTGCAGAAAAATACTGGGCGGCTTAGGGGAGAGATCGGCAAACAGTTGGGAATCAGAATGACCCCAACTCTCGAACTTATTCTTGACGATGTCCCAGAAAATGCTGGGGACTTGAACGACCTTCTGGCTGAGGCCAAGAGACGTGATGGTGAACTAGAGAAGCTGGCCAAGGGCGCCAAGCACGCAGGTGACGTCGACCCTTACATTCAAAAGCCACAGGAAGACTAATGCAGCATGGCCTAGTTCTGATTGACAAGCCTCAGGACTGGACTTCTTTTGATGTTGTCGCAAAAATGCGGGGCGTTCTGGGCACAAAAAAAGTCGGGCATGGCGGAACTTTGGATCCCTTGGCCACCGGTCTCTTAGTGCTCGGAGCAAACCAAGGCACTAAATTGCTCCAGTTTTTGCTTGGTCAAGATAAGTCCTACATCGCGACTATACGACTGGGTCAATCCACTCTCAGCGATGATTCTCAGTCGGAGATCCTTGAGACCAAAGATGCTTCAGACATCACCGCCGAGCAAATTGATTCCGCTATTTTCGCTTTGACCGGGCCTCTTGATCAAATACCGTCGAGTGTGAGCGCTAAAAAAATTGATGGCGTCAGAGCTTACGACTTGGTTCGACAGGGTAAAGAGGTTGACCTAAAACCCAAATCGATAGTAATTCGTGACTTTGCTCGAACCAGCGAGCTAGGTCACCACGAGGGTTTGGTGGATTTTGACATCAGCGTTAGTTGCAGTACAGGGACCTATGTCAGGGCATTAGCCAGGGACATGGGCCAAGCGCTCAACGTTGGCGGTCACTTGATAGGGCTTCGTCGAACTGCTGTTGCTTCTTTTGTGATCGCCGATGCAACGGCAATCACCGAAGAGCCGCGCTGGATCAGCCTGGCCGATGCCGCATCCAAGTTGTTCCCCAGTTACGAGATTTCTAAAGACCAGGAACAGGACCTGAGACACGGTAAGAAAATTGAGTTGGAATCAGCCGAGCCTGAAATCGCACTGACGCGAGAACGTCATCTGATTGCCCTTGCGACAAAGACAGGGTCGCAATACAAGTCAATCTCGGTTTTTCAGGAGGAACAGTGATAGACGCTTTTTTCTTGATTTTGGTCTGGTACGCGGTCGCCGCTGGCTTGGTTTTGATTTTTTTGGGACTAATCGGCAGAGAGCCCAGCGGTTTTTCCCTTGGGCTTGCGATCGGAGTTGAGGCCGGCCTTTTGGTCCAGCTTATTCTCTCGATTGTTTTGGTTTTTCTCGGTCAGACCGCGGTCATAGATACTTGGGAGTTTTTCGGATACTTGATAGTTGCTCTCATGGTTCCGATTGCCGGAGCGGTATGGGCTTTAGTAGAAAGAAACCGTTGGTCAACTGTGGTTTTAGGTGCAGCAGTTCTTACGATTGCGGTGATGTTGGTCAGAATGCAGCAAATCTGGACCGGGGTCAACCCTTTCGCTGTCTAAGATTAGGGGTGGAGAATTCATGAAAAAATCATTGGGAGCTGGCAGGGTTTTAGTCGCTATCTATGGCGTCTTTGCCCTCTCAGCATCAGCTAGAGCTGGTTACCAGCTAATTCGAGAGTTTGACCAAGCGCCCGTTGCATATTTATTATCAGCGGTTGCCGCATTGGTCTACATAGTCGCGACTTTTTCACTTGCCCAGCCTGAGAAGTATCATGCCTTGGCTCTTTTGGCCGTGCGCTTTGAACTTGCAGGAGTAATAATCGTCGGCTTGCTCTCAGTTTTGATGCCGGAACTATTCGGTCATCCGTCGGTTTGGTCGGGTTTTGGCATCGGCTATGGCTTTATCCCACTTGTCTTGCCAGTGTTAGGCCTGATTTGGCTGAGGAGGCGAAATGCTGGAACTAAGTAACTCCAGCCTGCCGCATGAATTCGCTGATACCGCCGTTGCCATAGGCAAATTCGACGGTATTCATTTGGGGCATCAGCAGTTGTTCCATGAACTCGTACATCTTTCTGAAGAGGCAGGTTTGGCAGCCGCGGTACTAACTTTTGATCGCCATCCTGATGCGTTTTTGAAACCGGGAACCGAGCCCTCAGCGATTATTGGGCCAATCCAAAAAGCGCGAATTCTAGAGTCGCTTGGGGCCGACGCGCTCATAACCCTTCGTTTTGATCAGCAGCTTGCGAACCTTTCCCCAGAGCAGTTTGTGGTGAATCATTTGATGCCAATCAGAGCGAAGCTGGTGCTGGTCGGCCAAGGGTTTCGTTTTGGGCACAAGGGATCCGGAGGGATCGTTGAGCTTAGACAGCTTGGTGAGCGCTTTGGTTTCAGAGCTAAGGAAATTCCAACAGTGGTCTTTGGCGACCTTCCGGTTTCTAGTACTGAGATAAGAAAAGCGATTGCTGCTGGCAATTTCAAGGCTGCAAACAAAATGCTTGGGCGTAATCATCAAACCGAGGGCATGGTCGAACATGGCCGGAAAATTGGACGTCAAATCGGCTTTCCGACAGCAAACCTCGCACGTAACAGCGAGGGACTTTTGCCGGTTGACGGGGTTTATGCCGGCTGGCTTTATTCGGATGGTGTTCGCTATCCGGCGGCGCATTCGGTGGGCACTAATGACTCCATCGAGGCTGTGCCAAGGCTTCTAGAATCCCATGTTATTGGCCGAGATGATCTTGACCTTTATGACAAAATCGTGACGTGTGAGTACGTCGAGCAGGTCAGACCCTGGGCCAAGTATGAATCCATGGAAAAGCTAATCGCGCAGATCGGCTCCGATGTTCAAGCCTGCAGGCGAGTGCTGGGGGAGTAGGGTCTCAATATGACTTTTGTAGGTGCGATTTCCAGCGGTTTCAAGAATTACCTGAACTTCAAGGGCAGCGCCAGCCGCGCTCAGTATTGGCATTGGGTGCTATTTACTATTCTGTTGGCGCTAGTGCTTGGCACTATCGAGGGCGTAATTTGGCCAACGGCAGCTACCACAGGGGACCCGCTGACCGATATCCAGTCGCTGAGCACCGACTTCACTCCCCTCACGACTATTTCTTCACTGATTCTTTTCTTGCCGAACCTTTCGATTCTGGCAAGACGACTCCATGACGCCGGCTTTAGCGCCAAGTGGTTGTTCCTGTTCATTGTTCCGGCCGGCTACTCTATTTTTGCGACCATTGGTGCAATCGCTTTGATTAACGATTTCCCCTCTGGCCAAGAGTTCTCCCCGGAGTTGTTGATGGCACTGGTGTTCTTGATTGTTCCGATCTTTGCCCTGGCCGCCGTGGTGTTTATTATTTTCTTGGTTTTGGTTCTTAAGACCTCAAGAAGTTTTTATGACGGGAACAAATATGTTGAACCGGAGCCCCTTGATTCGCTCGATGAGGGCACTACCGCCTAGCCAAAAACAGTTTTTATGTCTAGACTTCTCGGGTTGCCGTGTAACGGCCGCGGATTAAGAGAGCGACAGACAACCTGTTTGACGCACCGCGCAGCGGATCGGAAGGATCAGCAATGGCTCTAGACCCACAGGTAAAGACTCAAATCATCGAAGAGTATGCAACGAAGCCAGGCGACACCGGTTCGCCTGAAGTTCAAGTTGCAGTTATGACCCGTCGAATCATTGACCTTACCGAGCACCTAAAAGACCACAAGCATGACCACCACTCACGTCGCGGTCTGTTGCTAATCGTTGGACAGCGTCGCCGTCTTCTTGGCTACTTGCAACGCGTTGACATTAACCGTTACCGCAAGCTAATCGAGAGACTAGGGCTTCGTCGCTAGATCCTTGGAATATGACTCTTGACTAACCCCGGCCGAAATGCCGGGGTTTTTCATTGCTGGGCTTTTTACCTTTTGGTTGTTAGGCTTGTTACAACGAGGAGTAGAAGGCGGGTCTTCGGTGGAAGTTTCTGGGTTTAGACCCAGAGTTTTTTACTGACGATCAGCACTTCATCGGGCAAGGTCCGACCTCTAGCGCGCACGAAACTTCACTGAAAGTGGATCGGGCTTTGCGCTGCGCAGATAAAAAAGGAGGGGCCATGGAAGGCCCAGAGATTAAATTCGCAGAAGCCGTTATTGACAACGGAAAGTACGGAAAGCGCGTTGTGCGCTTTGAAACCGGTCGCCTAGCCCAGCAAGCAGCTGGTGCGGCGGTTGTCTACCTCGATGACGAGACCATGTTGTTCTCGGCCACCACGGCTTCAAAGGCGCCGAAGGATCACTTCGACTTCTTCCCACTCACAATTGATGTTGAAGAGCGTATGTATGCCGCGGGTAAAATCCCAGGCTCATTCTTCCGTCGTGAGGGTCGCCCATCTACCGCAGCAATCTTGGCTTGTCGTTTGATTGATAGGCCTCTTAGGCCTTCGTTCGTTGACGGCTTGCGCAACGAAATTCAGGTTGTTGTAACTGTTATGTCGATTGAGCCAGATGAGCTTTATGACGTAGTTGCTATCAACGCAGCATCGATGTCCACTCAGCTAGCCGGCTTGCCATTCTCTGGCCCAGTAGCCGGTGTTCGTGTGGCACTAATTGATGGTCAGTGGGTTGCTTTCCCTAAGCACTCACAACTTGCAAACGCCGTGTTTAACATGGTTGTTGCCGGTCGAGTTATCGACGGCGACGATGTTGCAATCATGATGGTCGAAGCAGAGGCTACTGAAAACAGCTGGGATCTAATTGCCGGCGGTGCTGTTGCGCCGAGCGAAGAAATTGTGTCTCAGGGACTTGAGGCTGCGAAGCCATTTATCAAGGAACTAGTTAGGGCTCAGAACGATGTGGCCAAGCAGGCTGCGAAGCCAACCGCTGACTACCCAGTGTTCTTGCCTTACTCCGACGAGGTGCTAGCGGCTGTTGAAAAAGCTGCCGGAGCCGAGGTTGCCAAGGTTTATCAGATTGCCGATAAGCAAGAGCGTCAGGATGCTGACGATGCACTGAAGGCGAGCGTCAAGGAATCACTGGCTGCGAAGCTAAGTGAAGAAGATATGTCTCAGTTCTCCGCCGCATACAAGGCAGTTGCCAAGAAGGCAATGCGCACAAGGGTTCTAAAAGAGGGAATCCGAATCGACGGTCGTGGACTAAGCGACATCCGTCTAATTGATTCCGAAGTTGGAGTGATACCTAGGGCCCATGGTTCAGCTATTTTCCAGCGCGGCGAGACCCAAATCTTGGGTGTCACAACGCTGAACATGCTGAAGATGGAGCAGCAGCTTGATGCTCTAACCCCAGAGAAGTCAAAGCGCTACATGCACCACTACAACTTCCCACCATATTCAACCGGTGAGACCGGTCGTGTTGGTACGCCTAAGCGTCGCGAAATTGGTCACGGTGCCCTAGCAGAGCGGGCTTTAATGCCAGTTCTACCAGCACGCGATGAGTTCCCTTACGCAATTCGTCAGGTTTCAGAGGCTCTTAGCTCGAACGGATCAACCTCAATGGGTTCCGTTTGTGCATCGACTCTTGCGCTTCTAAACGCCGGTGTGCCATTGCGCGCTCCAGTTGCTGGAATAGCGATGGGCTTGATCACAGACACCGTTGATGGCAAGACCCAGTACGCGGCACTGACTGACATCCTTGGCGCAGAAGATGCACTTGGCGACATGGACTTCAAGGTCGCTGGTACCCGCAACTTCATTACTGCGATTCAGTTGGACACCAAGTTGGACGGTATTCCATCCGCAGAGCTAGCTAAGGCGCTGACTCAGGCCAAAGAAGCTCGCTTATTCATCCTGGATGTCATGGCTGAAGCTATCGACGAGCCAGATGAGCTTTCCAAGTACTCACCTCGCGTTATCGCTGTCAAGATTCCAATTGACAAGATCGGTGAAGTCATCGGGCCAAAGGGCAAGATGATCAACCAGATTCAGGAAGACACTGGCGCGGACATCTCCATCGAGGACGACGGAACCGTCTACATCGGTGCAGTTGACGGACCAAGTGCTGATGCTGCCAGGGCTGCCATCAACGCGATTGCTAACCCACACGTGCCAGAAATTGGCGAACGTTTCCTAGGAACCGTCGTGAAGCTAGCAACATTCGGTGCGTTCGTTTCGCTAATGCCGGGCAGAGACGGTCTACTGCACGTCTCCGAGCTGAAGAAGCTTTCGGCTGGCAAGCGTGTTGAGAATGTCGAGGATGTCCTGACTGTCGGTCAGAAAGTCTTAGTGGAAATCACCAAGGTTGATGACCGAGGCAAGTTGTCACTCGCACCCGTTGTTGAGGGTGACGCAGCGAGCGAAGAGTAATAATTGAAACTAGGTCTTTTAGACTCAAGCGATTTCACCGCTGAGGCATCACGGATTTGTAGGACCGTGCTGCCCAGCGGTGTTCGCATTTTAAGTGAGGAAATCCCAGGGGCACCGTCTGTCGCGATAGCTGCGTCCGTGGCCGTGGGTTCCAGGGATGAGTTACCAGGGACATTTGGGTCCACGCATTTTCTTGAGCACCTGTTGTTCAAGGGAACCGATCGAAGGAATGCCAAAGATATTTCTGTCGCATTCGATTCGGTTGGCGGATCCTCGAACGCTGCAACTGCCAAGGAATACACCAGCTATTACGCAAGGGTCATGAACTCGGCTTTACCATTGGCGCTGGACGTCATTCTTGACATGTTCACTTCGGCAAAAATTGGCAAGCACGACTTTGATGTTGAGCGCACTGTCATCCTCGAGGAGCTCGCCATGGGTGAGGATGATCCCGAGGACTTGGCTCATGAGGCCTTGGCAAGCGCTCTGTTGCCCGATCATGAACTTGGTAGGCCAATAGGCGGCACCAAGGAAACAATCCTTGCTGTGACTCGCGAGCAGGTTATTGAGCACTACCGCAAGCATTACGTTCCACAAAACCTTGTGGTCACCGCCGCCGGAGGAGTGTCGCACGAAGCTCTTGTCGAACTGGTTCAGCAGGAGCTTGCAAAAGTCGGCTGGCTAGATACCGAGGCGAATCCAAATGAGCGCCGTTCTCAAGTGGCTTTTGAGCTGCCTAAAACCATTCCGTTCACCAACTTGGATCATGACTTTTCGCAAGCAAATCTTCTGCTTGGATACCAGAGCATCAAGGGTATGGATAAGGACAGGTATGCGCTTGGTTTGATGAGCAGCATCTTGGGCGGCGGAATGTCTTCAAGGCTTTATCAGGAAATCAGAGAAGAGCGTGGATTGGCATATTCCACCTACTCTTACCAGCAGGGCTACGCCGATGCTGGCTACTTCGGGCTTTACGCGGGAACCAGTCCCGAAAACGCCACCTTGGTGACTCAGCTGATGAAATCTGGACTCGATTCCATCGCCGAGCACGGGGTTACGCGCGAAGAATTTGATTTGGCTCTTGGTTCACTTACCGGTGGTCTAGCGCTTCGCTATGAAAGCTCGCTGGCAAGAATGAACCGGCTGTTGTCTGCCGAAATCGGCAGCGGTGAGTTTTTGTCCACGGAGCAAATTTTGCAGCGCTTCCAACAGGTTGATATCTCCGAGATACAAACCGTTGCTGCTCGAATCGCTGCGAATAGCTCCGCTCTGGTCGCGGTTGGGCCTAACTTAGAAGCACTTAAACAATTAGCTTGATAGGTTTTCTAACATGATTCATGTTTCAATACTTGGAGCCACCGGTCGAATGGGAGCTCTTGCCAAGCAATTAGTCGATACTGACAGCAATCTAAAGCTGCACTCGGCCCTAGATTCCTCGTCACCCAAGGAGCAGATGCTCGGCGCCGATGTGGTGATTGATTTCACTAACCCGTCAGTCTCTGAATCGCTGGTCCTGTTCGCAATTGAGAATGGCCTAAAGACCGTGGTTGGAACATCTGGTTGGAGTGAGCAAAAGCTGGCAATTTTGGAAAAGGCGCTAGAGACCAATCCCAAGTCTGCTGTTGTCGTGGTGCCTAATTTTTCTGTCGGTTCAATGCTGGCTCAGCGCTTTGCTGCGATGGCGGCCAAGTACTTTGACTCGATTGAGATTCTCGAGGCTCACCACGAGCAAAAAGTTGATTCTCCTTCCGGCACTGCAATCCGAACCGCTGAGTTGATTGCTGAGGCTAGAAAAGACCTGCCACAGCATCTAATTCCCGGAGTCGGTCAACCTAGCAGGGGCGAAGTTCACGCGGGTGTGGTTATTCACTCCTTGCGGCAGAAGGGCATTTCTGCCAAACAGGACACAATTTTCGGTGCCGACGGCGAACAGCTTGTCATTTCCCACGACGTTTCTTCTCCAAGGGCTTACTCTCTTGGGATCCTGCGATCAATTGAGTTCGCACAAACCGCAACCGGTCTAACTGTTGGCCTGGAAAACGTTCTAGGCAAGTGATTACCAAAATCTGGGTCGGCTTAATGCTGGCCCTGACACTCTTTTATGTTCTGACCCTGCTTGGTAGGGGCATCATCCTGCTCCAAGAGCCCAGCCTCATCGCTATTGCCATGGGTTTAGCGATTCTTGTGTTGCCGCTGGTAGCGCTCTGGGCGTTATTTGCTGAGCTGCAATTTGGCCTCAAGGCGCAGAGGCTCTCACGACGTCTAATAGCTCTCGATATCCCGGGGTTGGATCTTGAACTTCGGGCTAGCGGTAGGGCCACCAAGGAGTCAGCCAATAAAGAGCTGGAAAGAATTCAAGACGCAGTTACCAAGGACCCAAATAGCTGGAGCCTTTGGTTCCAACTAGGAGAGGCCCACGATGCTGCCGGCGAGCGCAAGAATGCCAGGGCTGCTATTCGGCAAGCTATCCAGCTAGCGAATAATCCCGACCCTGCGGATCAATAGATAAAGCTGGCAACCGAGGCACAGGCCAAAAAAAGCATTCAGAAAAGCAGCAATAAAAATGAAGGCTGCTGAAACAGCCACTAGCGGCGCGCTAAAGATGCCGCCAACAATTCCAAGAAGAGCAAACGCCAGTCCGACTTGCTGGGCGAACTTCAGTGGCCTTGGGTCCTCTAATTCTTTGGGGGCAGCCAGGTTTGGCCGAACAAGTTTCGCGAAAGCCCAACCATACGGGTGGGTACTTGGGGAAATCAGCGACCAGGTGAAGAGCACTCCCAGCGCGACAACTATTGCGTAGGCAAGAGATTGGTTCGTGAGGCTCAGGTAGAAAGCTATGAGAGATAATGCCGAGGTGATCGCGGCGCCAAATCTTGGCCCACGGGGGTCTACATGCTTGCTGGTAGTCATTTCACTCCTAGTTTTTCTAATTCGGTTTCGATGGTTCTTGGTTTTGGAACTCCGCCAATCCGGAAGCGAATCTCGCCAGCCGGATTTAGGACAAATACTGTTGGAGTCTGACTTATGTTGAAGTGTGCTGCCAAGTCTATTCTGTGGGTGATATCGGCCTCAATAAAAAGAAGTCCACCCTTTCGATACTCGAGTTTTGAAAGTGATCTTCTAACCGCCGGGCACTGGCCACAGTATTCGGTGGAAAATAAAACGACCGTAGCCTCTTTGCCGAACTCGGTTACTTCTTCGCCATTCTTGAGGATATTAAGTTTTTCCAGTTCAATGCATTGAGCTCCCGAGACGCTGTGTCCACGACCTTGAAAGAAGCGATAGCCAATCCCTGTCAGTGTCGCCAAGAGAATTAGGGCGATTGATAGAGCGATTGTCGAGTCCACGTAAGAAAGCGTAGGTGACACAAAGGCACAAATACGGAGTGTTGCGCTTTTTTACTTTTGGGCTGGCTTAGGGTTATCAGATGACCGAAATTCAATTCCGTAGCGATGTAACTGTTGAGCTTGTTAGATCAAGCGCTCAAGATGCTGACGTGCTGTTTGCTGCCAGAGTCTCAACTCAAGGCGAGCAGACCCTTGAAAGCGCCATGCAATCTGGTACGGAGGTTGAAAAGCGTGACAAGGGCCTGATCAACTACCTCATGCGAGATCGACACGGTTCTCCGTTTGAGCACAACTCAATGACTTTTTACGTTCAGGCCCCTATTTTTGTCTTCCGCGAGTTCATGAGGCACCGAATTGCTAGCTATAACGAGGAATCCGGTCGTTATCGTGAACTGCAGCCGGTTTTCTACGTTCCAGGTCCCGAGCGCAAGCTGGTTCAGGTTGGAAAGCCCGGTGCCTATGATTTCGAAGATGGAACCGTTGAGCAGACTGCTCTAGTGGTCCAGGAGACACAGGCGATTACCCGTGCCGCCTACGAGTCCTATCAGCGCATGCTGGAGGCCGGAGTTGCTCGCGAGGTCGCCCGAATTGTGTTGCCGGTAAATATTTACTCCAGCATGTACGTCACGATGAACTCTCGCTCGCTCATGAACTTTTTGTCACTTCGCACCAAGCGCGAAGGTACGCATTTCCCATCATTTCCGCAGCGCGAAATAGAGATGTGTGCCGAGAAGATGGAAGATTTTTGGGCGAAGCTAATGCCACTGAGCTACGAGTCCTTCAACGAGAACGGTCGAGTCGCTCCTTAGGCCGTCGAGTATTTAGTCCAGGACCTAGTCGCCCAAGGTTTCTTCTGGGTCAATCACCGGTGTTAGGTAGCTGAGTCGAGTTCTTCTCAGCACCAGGTATAGGAGCAGACCGATGGCTAGTGCGCTTATTAAGTCCAGTGCGACGGTTGAAATCATTGTGATTACCAGTACCAGCATGTCCAGTCTGGACCGGCTGGCCGTGTAGATCAGCTCCCTCACCCGGACCATGTGGTAGGCCGTAGCAATCAGCACGCCACCGAGCGCAGCAAGCGGTATTTGACCGATTTGCGGAGCCAGCAGGAGTACAAAAATTAGAAGAAATAGTCCGTGACTGAAGCCCGCAAGCCTCGATGTTGCGCCGGCTCTAATGTTTACGGCAGTTCTAGCAAGCGCGGCCGTAGCCGGAACACCTCCGAAGAAAGGGACCACCAGATTTGCAACGCCCTGTCCGATTAGCTCGCGATTGGAGTCATGATCGTAGCTACCGGCCAACTTGTCCGCGATTTTTGCAGACAACAGGCTTTCGAGGCCTGCCAGGAATGCGATAGCTAGCGCCGCGGGAACTAGGCCAAGCCAGTTTCCTGCTGATAAAAAATCAAGGCTAGGAGCAATAAAGTCTTGAGGCAGGCTGCCGATTCGGTCCACATCGAGCCCAAGAAAGTTAGCGGTAACTGTCAGCGCAATGATCGAAGCTAAAGCCACGGGTAGTTTTGGCCATCTGGCTGCGCCGATGAGATTCGCGGTAATTGCCAATATGCCGATAATTAGCGGCCACGGCCGAGGCTCATATAGCCAAATGCGCACTTCATCAATCACGCTCTGCCAGATGTGGTCACTGGCTTGTAGCTCCACACCCAAAACGAACGCCACTTGCTGCATCGCTATCACGATTGCGATGCCAGCCGTGAAGCCTTCTATAAGTGCAGTCGGTAGTCGGTGGATGTGCCGACCTAGTTTTAGAAGACCAGCAAGAATTAGCAGTGCACTTGCCATAAGGCCAACCTGCAAGACTGCAGTCGCTCCGTATAGGGCTACAACAGGTATCAAAATTACTGTCATCGCACCGGTCGGACCGGATACCTGGTAGCGACTGCCACCCAGTGCCGAGGCTATCATTCCGGCAATTACAGCGGTTACTAGGCCAGCCTGTGCTCCAAGTCCAGAGCCGATTCCAAAGGCCAATGCAAGTGGGAGAGCCACAAATGCGACCGTTAGGCCGGCCAGCAAGTTGGTTGCTACTGTGCGCAAATTAAAAATCTCTGGATTTAATGGATTGCGACTCATAATTCAGCAGGATACCACCAGTTGTGTCGTTTCTAGCCAGGCGTGACTAGGCTAGAGCGATGCGTTCAGAACAAAAAGACATATTCGGCCAGGTGCTAGTTGCATTAGTGACGCCAATGACTCACGATGGTGAGGTTGATTGGGATGCAACCGAAAAGCACATGGATTATGTCATTTCAAATGGTGCCGACGGCATCGTGGTCACCGGCACTACCGGAGAAACCTCGACTCTCACAGATGCCGAGAAGATTCAGCTTGTAAAAGTTGGCAAATCTGTCTCAGCTGGTCGAGCCAAGATCATCACCGGGGGCGGGTCCAACGAGACCGCCCATGCGATTCAGCTCTACAAGGCCAGTGAAAAAGCCGGGGCTGACGGCGTGATGATAGTAACGCCCTATTACAACAAGCCCACTCAGGCTGGCATCTTGACTCATTTCAGGATGATTGCAGACGCAACTGACCTTCCGGTGATCCTCTATGACATTCCCGGTCGCACTGGGGTTGCAATCGGCTATGACACTTTTCACAGAGCGGCGAAGCATCCAAATATTGTTGCCGTCAAAGATGCCAAGGGCGACCTTGCACAAGTTTCAAGACTGATGCTGGAAACGGGTTTGATGTATTTCTCTGGGGATGACTCCTACGCACTGCCTCAGCTTTCAGTGGGTGCAACCGGACTTATCGGAGTCACTGCGAACATTGCCCCGCACGCTTACAGGGAAATGCTAGATGCGACGAATGCAAATGATTTCCACGCAGCCCTCAAGGTCCACAACGCCCTCGAGCCGCTGCAGCGCGCAGTTATGAATCACGTTCCAGGAACTGTTGCAGCGAAGTACGTACTGCACGGCTTAGGCCTAATTGGTTCGCCGCGTGTCAGGTTGCCGCTGGTGGGCCCCGAGGACAGCGAAGCCGCTGAGATTGAATCCGGTATTGACCAAGTTCAGAGCGTACCTGGCTTGAGTTTTGACAACTTCCGTCCTGATAGAAATGCCGCCGCGGGCGGTGCGCTGCCCAAGGTAGCTGGGACAACCCGATAGTGGAGCTGCAGGCCCCACCGGCACTCAAGCCGGGCACATTGAGAATCATCCCACTTGGAGGTTTAGGCGAGATCGGTCGAAACATGACCGTTTTTGAGCTTGACAAGCAAATCATGATCATTGATTGCGGTGTGTTGTTCCCTGAGGAGACGCAGCCTGGAGTGGATGTAATTCTTCCTGACTTTAGTTACCTGGAGGACAAGCTGGATCGCATCGTGGGCATGGTGCTTACTCACGGGCACGAAGACCACATCGGGGGAGTGCCGTATCTTCTTCGTCATAAAAAAGACATACCGATCCTTGGCTCTACTTTGACGCTTGCATTCCTTGAGGCGAAACTCAAGGAGCACCGCATAGCTCCCCTGACTCACACAGTTGCCGCTGGGCAAATAGAGCGCCTGGGACCGTTCGAACTTGAATTTGTTGCCGTAAACCATTCGATTCCGGACTCCTTGGCCGTAATAGTCCGGAGCGTCGCGGGCACAGTCCTTGCGACCGGAGATTTCAAGATGGATCAATTGCCACTGGATGGCAGGTTAACTGACCTTCGCGCATTCGCGAAGATTGGCGAAGAAGGGCTCGATCTATTTATGGTCGACAGCACCAACGCCGATGTTCCAGGTTTCACCCCTCTAGAGCGAGACATTGGGCCAGTTATTGAGAACGTGATCGCTAAGACTCCGGGAAGAGTGGTGGTGGCATCATTTAGCTCACACGTCCATAGAGTTCAGCAGGTTATTGATGCGGCGCTCGCGAATAATCGCAAGGTAGTTTTTGTAGGACGCAGTATGGTTCGAAACATGACCATCGCCGCCGAGCTTGGGTTTTTGAAGGTACCCGACGGACAGATAGTAGATATTCGAAAAGCTGGAAACTATCCAGACAGCAAGCTCGTCTTCATGTCTACCGGTAGCCAGGGTGAACCGATGGCGGTGCTTTCGAGGATGGCAAGACAAGATCATCAAATACAAATTGGACCTGGCGACACGGTCTTGCTTGCAAGCTCTCTTATTCCAGGCAACGAAAATGCTGTCTACCGAGTTATCGATGGGCTCACCAAAATTGGCGCCAACGTGGTTCACAAGGGCAATGCCAAGGTCCACGTTTCTGGTCACGCGGCAGCCGGAGAGCTTCTTTATTGCTACAACATCTTGAAGCCAAAAAACGTGCTGCCGATTCACGGCGAATTCCGTCATCTGCAGGCGAATGCTGACCTCGCTATTAAAACCGGAGTTCCGGTGGAGCGAACCCTGTTGGCTGAAGATGGCGCCGTAATCGACATGGTTGACGGTATTTGCGAAATAGTCGGTCGAGTGCCCTGCGACATGCTTTATGTTGACGGCAAGACCGTTGGTAAAATCACTGAGGAAGACCTCAAGGATCGCAGGATATTGGCTGAAGAGGGCTTTATTTCTATTGTCGTGGTGGTAGACAAAGCAAGCGGCCAGATTGTCGAGGGCCCAGAGATCAAGGCTCGGGCCTACGCCGAAGAGGATCACGTCTTTGACGACATCCTCCCCGAGGTTCGTACCGCCCTGATGAGGGCCGCAGCCGATGGGGTTCGAGACACCTACGGCTTCCAGCAAGTAATTCGTAAAACTGTCGGTTCCTGGGTGGCTAGAGCGCACCGTCGTAAGCCTATGATCATCCCAATCGTTGTTTATTCCTCGCGCCCCGCCTAAGCCCAAATCACTAAATAGATTGCTAGTTTTTCCTCATGGCAGCAAAGACTCCACCTCCTCGCAGACCCGCCAGTAGCCGGTCTGCTAAAAAGCCTGCGACCTCAAGGCCGAGGGTGGCTGCCCGCAAGCCGTCCAGGCCCAAGAATGAAAGCTCTAATTTTGGCTCCACTCTGAGCAGTGGTTATCTGGGCATTGCTCATTTTTTCGGCGGCATAATTCGCGCCTTCAGCACTGAAAAGCTTGCCAGGGACGACCGTAGAGACGGTGCTCCATTCTTCCTGCTCTTGCTTAGCGTCTTGGGAGCGGCAAACGCTTGGTTCTTAATCGGGGAGTCTTGGGCAGTGACGCTGCATAATTTTACTTTTGGGATGCTCTTTGGGTTAGTGGCTTACGCCTTGCCGGTGGTGTTTTTCGGCTACGCGCTTTATTTGTTCAGACATCCCGCCTCGGTTAGGGACAGCTCTAGATTCGCGCTGGGATTCTGGTTGCTACTGTCAGTTGTTTCTGGTTTTTTCCATGTCTTTTCCAACATGCCGTCCCCAAGGGATGGCGTTGACGCACTAGCGGAGGCAGGGGGCCTCTTTGGTTGGCTGGTTGGAGGTCCGCTTGCCGGGATTCTAAGTATTTACGGAGCTGTGCCTGCTCTAGTTTTATTGGCAATAATTTCAATCTTGGTTATGACTGGAACTGCTCCAAACAAAATTCTTGTTAATTTCCGGAAGCTCTACGGTTTCTTGTTTGCCGAAAATAAGCACGCAGTGGAAACCGATGCATTCGATGCCAAGAAGTCAAGCTGGTGGAAAAAAGAGCGTGAGTTGGAGCCGGCTTTTGATTCACCACTGGTGTCCGACATCGACGAATTTGTTGCCTCCGAAATTGATGCTCCGATTGAGTCGGTCGAGGTCGTGCTTAGTGAGGATGATTCGACTGACGAGCCGGAGTTTTTCTCTCAACCAGAAGGGGTTACCGAGCCCATCGACATACCTTCTTCCCAGAGGGCAAAAAGACCCTACGTACTTCCGGCCCTTGGGCTGCTGGCGGCAGGAACTCCCCACAAGACTAAATCTGCGGTAAATGATCAGGTGGTCGCATCCATCAACGATGTTTTCAAAGAGTTCGATGTGCAGGCCAGGGTTTCTGATTTCCAGCGTGGACCCACTGTGACTAGGTACGAAGTTGAATTGGCACCTGGGGTGAAGGTTGAAGCAGTAACAAGACTGATCAATAACATTAGCTACGCGGTAGCCTCCAGCGAAGTGCGCATTTTGGCTCCAATTCCAGGCAAGAGCGCTATCGGCATTGAGATTCCTAACACTGACAGGGAGACGGTTTCTCTGGGGGACGTGTTGAGGTCTAAGGCTGCAACCGGTGCTCAACACCCATTGACAATCGGTGTTGGAAAAGACGTTGAGGGTGGCTACCTAGTAGCGAACCTTGCCAAAATGCCTCACTTATTAGTAGCCGGAGCTACTGGAGCCGGTAAATCGAGCTTTATAAACTCTATGATTTGCTCCGTATTGATGCGCGCTACTCCGGCGGAGGTTCGAATGGTGCTGGTTGACCCTAAGCGCGTTGAGCTCTCTGTTTATCAGGGAGTTCCGCATCTGGTGACTCCAATTATCACCAATCCGAAAAAAGCTTCTGAGGCATTGCAATGGGTCGTGAGAGAGATGGAATCGCGTTACGACGACCTGGCGTCTTTTGGCTTCAAGCACATTGACGATTTCAACCGTGCGGTGGTTAGCGGGGATGTAAAGGTGCCGGAAGGTTCCAAGCGAGACTTGCAGCCATATCCTTATCTCTTGGTAGTAGTAGACGAGCTTGCGGATCTAATGATTGTTGCTCCGAGGGACGTCGAGGATTCCATTGTTCGTATTACTCAGTTAGCCAGAGCATCCGGCATCCACCTAGTGCTAGCGACCCAACGGCCTTCGGTGGACGTGGTGACGGGTCTTATCAAGGCCAACGTGCCTTCTAGACTCGCCTTTTCAGTCTCGTCTTTGACGGACTCCCGGGTAATTCTGGATCAGCCTGGAGCCGAAAAGTTGGTGGGCCAGGGCGACGCGCTGTTCGCGCCAATGGGAACAAACAAGGCAGTTCGCGTTCAGGGAGCATGGGTGTCTGAAGCGGAGCTCCAAAAAGTAGTGAATCATGTCAAGGCTCAGATGGACCCCGAGTACCGAAGTGATGTAATTCAGCGGGTAACTTCGAAGATCGTGGACAGTGATATCGGCGATGACATGGATGTTCTGCTTGCTGCTTGCGATCTAATCGTTAATTCTCAATTTGGGTCAACCTCTATGCTGCAGCGGAAGCTTAGAATTGGCTTTGCCAAGGCCGGAAGAATGATGGATCTACTTGAGTCTCGCGGGGTCGTCGGAGCATCTGAGGGCTCAAAGGCCCGAGAGGTTTTAGTTAGGGCGGAGGATCTGCCTGCATTACTTGCCAAGATCAGTGGCCAAAGCTCGGCCGTGGTCGAAGGGGATTCGCCGGGTTCCGATGACGAACCGGACGAAGACGCTTGGCAGCTAACCGGTAGGCGTGATGACTTCTAGAGGCTTTATTTATAGGCAAACACCCAACATAATCACATTGACCAGGCTGGCCATGGTGCCGATTGTGTTGTGGATAATCTTTGATTACTGGGATTTTTGGGGTCGGATAGCTGCGTTGGTACTGCTGGTGCTTGCGGCCTCTACCGATGGTATAGACGGTGCGATTGCCAGAAAGCGAAACCTAGTCAGCGATTTTGGAAAGCTTATTGATCCGATCGCCGATAAAGCTCTGCTGACCGGTGCTTTGCTCGCCTTATCTGCACAGGGTGCAGTTCCTTGGATAGCGACTTCGTTGATTCTGGCAAGAGAGTTGATTGTTACCGTGTACCGGTTGGTAGTTGCTAGGCGTCGAGTGATTGCAGCTACCGGAGGTGGAAAATTCAAAACGGTCATGCAAATCATCGCGGTTTCTCTTGCATTGGCACCCTTTGAAGCACTGGGCAACTGGTACACATTATTTTCCCAGGCCGTGCTCTGGTTTACGGTTGTATTGACGCTGTGGAGCGGAAAGCAGGTTCTATGGCCGAGCAAGTTATAGCTCTGGCAAAAAAAGCCGGGCTTTCAATAGCGATCGCCGAATCAATAACCGGAGGCGCGTTGGCCTCGGTCCTTATAGGGGTCGATGGTGCTTCGGAGGTGATTCTTGGAGGAATTGTTGCCTACCAAGACCGCATTAAGGAGCAACTGCTAGGTGTATCACCCGCCCTAATCGCCAATCAGAGCGCGGTCGATGCCGAAGTAGCTGCGCAGATGGCCGAGGGCGTTCGGGAGAGGCTCTCCAAGGCTGCTGGTAAAGACGCAAGCTTAGTAATCGGAGTGGCAACTACCGGCGTTGCAGGGCCTAGGAGCGTGTCGGGACGGAAGCCGGGTGAAGTATATATCGCAATAAGTTCCTCTCTGGGCGTGACCGTTTACAGCGAAAGCTTTGAGGGATCGAGAAATCAAATAAGGATGCTCACTCGAGATCGCGCAATTGAGATCCTTAGGGAACATTTAGCCTGAGTGGTTGGTTATCAATCAGGAAACATTCAGATACTTTGGGTAATTTTATGAAAAGAAGCCGATAGATTATCGGCCAGGAGGAAACTTTGGTTCTGCTTAGACAAGAAATTGGCGACGTGCTTCGCAATCACCGCTTAGAACAGGGTCAGACACTTAGGCAAGTGGCTGCCAAGGCTTCAGTTGCCCTCGGTTATCTCTCAGAGGTCGAGCGCGGTCAAAAAGAAGCCTCTTCTGAGATTCTTGCCTCTGTCACAGAGGCGCTGGAAGTGCCACTGGCACAGTTGCTGCGCGAAGTTTCCGACCGTCTGGCACTTGTAGAAGGCGTTTACGCCGAAAAGACTTACATCCCGGACACCGTTCCAGATGCTTTTGTAACCGAATCAGAGCTCTACTCTCACTAGTGAAGCTGAGTCAGTTCCGGCAATTAGTCGATGAGGAGTTTGGGCCTAGCTTTGCTGCCGTGATTTTGGCCGATACCAGACTCACTGAGAAATCAGATAAGACTCCGTTAGAGCTTCTCAAGACCGGTGATGACCCCAGGGAAGTCTGGCTGGCACTCTGTTCTCACCTCGGCGTTCCCAAGGAACGTTGGCACGGTAAACCTAGGACAAAGCAACACGCCGAAAACTAATCATTCGAAATTTTGTTCGAACGCCTATTCTTGCTAACAGCTAAGAGTTTCTAAGACTTATCAAGAGCTTTCTTGCTGTTTCTGCAAAATGTCTTAGACGGAGCGTAGCTTCGTTACATACAAGGCGCCAGGCGTCGGAAAGAGGTTGTAATGCCAAGTGCATCAGATAGAGAAAAGGCCCTAGACACCGCTCTGGCGCAGATTGATCGCCAATTTGGCAAAGGGTCAGTTATGCGGTTGGGATCCGAAGAACGCGCGCCGATAGCATCAATTTCAACCGGTTCGATCGCGTTGGACGTTGCATTGGGAATCGGAGGACTTCCGAGAGGTCGAATCGTAGAGGTTTATGGACCGGAGGCCTCAGGTAAGACAACCATTGCCCTGCACGCTATCGCTAGCGCCCAGAAAGCGGGCGGTACAGCTGCATTTATTGACGCAGAGCACGCTCTAGACCCTATTTACGCAGCCAAATTAGGCGTAGACATTGACGCCCTTTTGGTTAGCCAGCCTGATACCGGAGAGCAGGCTCTCGAGATCACCGACATGCTGATTCGATCCGGATCAATTGACGTCATCGTTATTGACTCAGTCGCAGCACTTGTGCCTCGTGCGGAAATCGAAGGCGAAATGGGGGACACGCATGTGGGTCTCCAGGCTCGCTTGATGTCTCAGGCGCTACGTAAGCTAACCGGAGCAATCAGCAACACAGACACCACAGCAATCTTTATTAACCAGCTTCGCGAGAAAATTGGTGTTTTCTTCGGCTCCCCAGAAACTACTTCTGGTGGAAAGGCATTGAAGTTCTACGCTTCAGTTCGATTGGACATTCGTCGAATTGAAACTCTCAAGGACAGCCAGAACAACGCGGTAGGCAACCGTTCAAGAGTGAAGGTCGTAAAGAACAAGCTTGCATCCCCCTTCAAGCAGGCAGAGTTTGACATCATCTTCGGTGAGGGGATCTCTCGCGAAGGTAGTTTGATTGACTTCGGAGTCGAGCAGGACATTGTCAATAAGTCAGGAGCCTGGTACACCTTCGATGGCGAACAACTGGGTCAAGGAAAAGAAAATTCACGTAAGTTCCTGAAGGAAAATCCAGAGATTGCAGCCACTATTGAACAGAAAATTAAAGTCAAGCTGGGCGTAGGGGTTCCTCGCCCTGTCGCTGACCTACCGGTTGAAGAAATTGCGGATGTAATAAAGGACACCAAGCCGGTCGCTAAGGCCGCAAACAATGCCTGACATAAGGTCTGACGAAAAGCTGGAAAAGCGGGCTCGAAATGTGTTGCTTTTCCAGCTCTCTCGGAGCATGAAGACTAAATGGCAGTTAGCTCAAATCTTGGAAAAACGTGAGATTCCAGTGGAGATTGCAAAACCGCTCCTCGATCGTTTCGAAGAGGTCCAGTTGATTGACGACGCAGTTTTCGCTGCTGCCTATGTTCGCTCTCGAGTCGAAAAGGGCAAATCCTCTAGGATAATCGGCAGAGAATTGCAACAAAAAGGAGTCGACAGAGCAGTCGTTGAGGAAGCTGTTTCCGGTATAACCAGAGAAGATGAAGAGAAGTTGGTTCTGGAATTGGGCAGGGCGCGTTGGGATCGACTTAGGGATTTAGAGCCGGATACTAAGTACAGGAGGGTTTCCGGGTTTTTGATGCGGAGAGGCTTTAGTTCGTCAATGGTTTCGAGTGCACTTCGCGAAATCAGGTCTGACGACTAAAATCGGGGTTGTCATGTCACTTACCTACGAAGTCCGCACCTTTGGGTGCCAAATGAACGTCCACGATTCTGAGCGCATCTCAGGGCTGCTTGATTCAGCGGGCTATCAGCAGAGCAAGGGCGCAGACCCCGATGTGGTGGTTTTTAACACTTGCGCTGTTCGTGAGAATGCGGACAACAAGCTGTATGGAACACTCGGAATGTTGCTTCCCAAGAAAGAGGCTAATCCAAAGCTGCAGATTGCTGTTGGTGGCTGTCTTGCCCAGAAGGACCAGGACATAATCTTGGAGCGGGCACCTTGGGTGGACGTGGTGTTCGGAACTCACAACATGGGTTCTCTACCCGTTCTTCTCGAGCGCGCAAGGCACAATGCCGAAGCCCAGATTGAAATACTGGAATCCCTGGAGGTTTTCCCATCAACCCTTCCAACCAAGCGCGAGAGCCCGTTTAGCGGCTGGGTCTCGATCTCGGTTGGTTGCAACAACACCTGCACCTTTTGCATTGTCCCAACCCTGAGGGGCAAGGAGAAAGATCGTCGTCCTGGGGAGATTTTGGCCGAAGTTCAGGCGCTCGTGGCCGACGGTGCAATCGAAGTTACCTTGTTGGGTCAGAACGTAAATGCATACGGTGTCGAGTTCGGTGATCGCGGCGCCTTTGCCAAGCTACTGAGGGCGTGTGGTGAAATTAAGGGTCTTGAACGGCTTAGGTTTACATCACCTCACCCGGCTTCATTCACGGATGACGTGATTGCCGCGATGGCGGAGACCCCCAACGTAATGCCTCAACTTCACATGCCAATGCAGTCGGGGTCGGATAAGGTTCTGAAAAACATGAAGCGGAGTTACCGTGCGTCAAAGTATCTTGGAATACTCGATCGAGTACGGGCGGTAATGCCAGAAGCTGCAATAACCACGGACATAATCGTGGGCTTCCCCGGTGAGACGGAGCAGGATTTTCAGGACACCATAGACGTTGTGCGGAAGTCACGGTTTGCGTCTTCCTTCACTTATCAATACTCGAAGCGGCCGGGAACGGCTGCGGCTGATATGCCCGATCAGCTAGCCAAGGAAGTGGTTCAGGAAAGATACGAACGCCTTCTAGAAGTCGTGAACGAAGTCGCTTGGGAAGAGAATAAGCCTTTGGTTGGCACCGAGGTCGAGGTATTGGCGTCCGCCGATCAGGGCCGCAAGGATTCTCAGACCAATCGTCTAACCGGAAGAGCTAGGGACAATCGTCTGGTTCATTTCGATGTTCCTGAGGGCCAGAATGCTCCCCGTCCTGGGGATGCTGTCAGGCTTAGAATCACCAGAGCGGCTCCGTATTTCCTTGTTGCTGACTATGTGCCAGGTGGTCTTTACGAGGTTCGTAGGACTGCCGGCGGGGACGCCTATGACCGTCGTCAGCTCGAAAGCTGCGGCGTGCCAGGACCCGGAGAGTCCAAAGTCTCGCTCGGGCTACCGATCAGAGTTAAAAGTGGGGTTTAGCGCCCTAGCTATCGTCGGCCCTACTGCCTCCGGCAAGTCCGGATTGGCATTGTCTGTGGTCGAAGCCTTGGAGTCATCCGGACAGGCCGCCGAAATTATTAATGCGGATGCCATGCAGCTTTATAGAAGCATGGACATTGGTACGGCCAAATTACCCAAAAATGAGCGTCGCGGAATCGCGCATCACTTGATCGATGCCATCGAACCTAGCGCGGAAATGACAGCGGCCGAATATAGCAAGCTGGCTATCGATACTGCCAATGAAATCAGAGCTCGAAACAAGTTACCGGTGTTTGTTGGCGGCAGCATGTTCTACCTTGCGGCCGCTCTCGACCATTTCGATTTTGCTCCGACCGATAAGGGAATTCGGGACCAGCTCGAGTCTCAAGCGGAGGCCGTTGGGACTCTCGAAATGCATAATCAGCTTGCGGCGCTAGATCCCGAGTCCGGGAGGAAAATTCACAGCAATAATGTTCGTAAGGTAATCAGGGCACTCGAGGTAATTCAGATAACGGGTCAGCCATTCCCCTCAACGCTTCCGGAACCCGAATACCTTGTGCCTACTCTCACGATTGGTATCAAAGTCGAAAGAGAGGTTCTCAAACCCCGTATTGCTAATCGGGTAGCCGAGATGTGGTCACATGGATTAATTGACGAGGCTGGGCAGCTGCTAGATGGTGATGCATCGCTCTCCAAAACCGCGCTTGCCGCAATCGGTTATCAGCAAGCGTTCCAGCAAATCTCCGGAGACCTGACTGAAGCTGCGGCAATTCAAGAGACGATTCAGCTAACGAACCGATATGCAAGAAGACAAATGTCCTGGTTTATGCGAGATCGTCGCACTCATTGGTTGCCGGACTCGCCGAAGTTACTCCAGTCCGCCCTTGAGCGAATTAGGCTTGGGGTATGAAAGTTGAATTCACAAAAGGGCATGGCACGGGTAATGATTTCATCCTCGTGCTTGATAGGGCCGGTCAAATAGATTTAAGTGCCGACCAAGTGGCCGCAATGTGTGATCGGCATTTTGGTATCGGTGCCGACGGTCTAATTATTGTCAAGCCCACCGTCAAGGATTCCGAGGTGGCTGAGTTGCTTCAATCCGAGCCGGAGGCCGTTTGGTTTATGGATTACAGAAACTCTGACGGTTCTAGGAGTGAGATGTGCGGAAACGGCATTCGCGTTTTTGCCCGATACTTGTTGGAAAATGGACTAGCGACGCTTACAGATGGCAGTACTTTGCCGGTCGCGACTAGAGATGGCATTAAGGACCTGACTGCCACTGTGAATGGGTTTGCCGTCGACCTGGGTCTGTTTGTAATCGGGGACGACCAAACCCTAGTTAGCACCCAGGGTCTTCAGGTTTCAAGGCCTGGTCTTTCTGTGAATGTGGGTAACCCTCACGTCGTAGTCGCGCTTGCTGACCTCGAAGAGCTTCAGGGGCTCGCGCTGTCAAAGCCGCCCGTTCTCGAGCCTTTGCCGGAAGATGGCGCAAATGTCGAGTTTGTCGTTTTAGACGAGCCTCTTATCAACAAGGGCGTTGCAGGGCTAACCATGAGGGTCCACGAACGTGGCTCCGGAGAGACCATGAGTTGTGGCACCGGAATAGCAGCAGCCGCCATCGCAATTCGACACTGGGCTGGGGGCACTCAAAACTTTTGGAAGGTCAAGGTTCCTGGGGGAGAGGTCGCTGTCAGGATGTTTCCAACTGAGGATGGCGAACACGTTTCAATAAGTGGTCCTGCTGTGCTTACTTATTCTGGGACTTGGCAGGATTAGCCACTTCGATAATTCGGTAGGTCTTTGCTGTTCCAATTCTTGAAACCATATGATCTGGGTACTCTTCGGCTAGCCATCGAATGAGTGAATCAGCGCCCAGATTCTTCTGAACCACAAATACGGCCCTTCCTCCATCCCCGAGGCGAGGAATGTATGCGCTTAGCAATTCGTGCAAAGCCACTTTGCCAATTCGAATCGGCGGATTCGACCAGATAGCGTCGAATTTCAAGTCCGTGGGCAGGTCCTCTGCAAGACAAATGCTGAGATTTGGAAGCCCAATTCGATCGGCATTAGCTCGGGTTTGTTCAATGCTCCGCTGGTTTATATCTACGGCGTGAACCTTAGAAGCTGGGTAGAGGGCAGCTATCACGATGCCGATTGGCCCCCAGCCGCAGCCAAGATCAAGTACGTTTCCATCCTTGGGCAGCATGGAGGTATGGGACAGAAGAACTTTTGTACCGGCGTCTAGTTTTGTTGAGCTAAAGGTTCCGCTTGCGGCGGCCATGTCAAATCTGACACCATCAACTTCAAATGAAACCTCGGTTTCAATTTTCTTCGTTGTCGGCTCTGAGCTGAAATAGTGCTCCATCTGCATACGACAAATGTAATACAGGCTTAGTCTTAAACAACAATGGAACCAGAATCTACTATCGACCGAATTTTACGCCGCGGCTCTCTCGCGCCGGCGTCCGAGTATGACGGTGACCAGCTTGAGCTGGAAGAGCGAGCATCGCTCAGAAGAGTCCCCGGACTGTCGACAGAGCTAGAAGACGTAACAGAGGTCGAGTACCGTCAACTCCGCCTGGAAAGAGTCGTCCTAATAGGCGTTTGGGGGACTGGCACGTTGACCGGTGCCGAAAACTCGCTTCGCGAACTTGCTGCCCTTGCCGAGACGGCGGGGGCTGAAGTGCTTGACGGTCTTCTTCAGCGGCGCGCAAAACCTGACCCCGCGAGTTACTTCGGAAAAGGAAAGGCAGAAGAGCTAAGGGAGTTAGTCAAAGAAGTCGGCGCCGACACTGTGATAGCGGACACCGAGCTTGCACCCTCACAGCGCAGAACCCTTGAGGACATAGTCAAGGTAAAGGTCGTCGATAGGACCGCCATCATTCTCGATATTTTTGCCCAGCACGCCAAGAGCAAAGAGGGAAAAGCCCAAGTCGAACTTGCTCAGCTTGAGTATCTACTTCCAAGACTGCGCGGATGGGGCGAGTCGATGTCCAGGCAGGCCGGAGGTCAGGCTGCCGGAGGTGTCGGAATCGGTTCACGCGGACCCGGTGAAACCAAGATTGAGTTAGATAGAAGACGCATTAACACCAAAATGGCTAAATTACGCCGCGAAATCTTGTTAATGAAGAGCGCCCGGGACACCAAGCGGCTCAAGCGCGAGAAAGCTCGAGTTCCGCAGGTGGCGATCGCTGGCTACACCAACGCAGGAAAGTCATCTTTGCTCAACAGGCTCACCAAGGCTGGAGTCCTGGTTGAGAACGCACTTTTTGCCACTCTCGACCCAACAATAAGAAGGCACGAGACCCCGGACGGAAGAAGTTATACGCTCGCGGACACGGTTGGCTTTGTGCGCTCGTTGCCTCACCAGCTGGTTGAGGCCTTTAGATCGACTCTCGAAGAAATTGCGGGTGCGGATTTGATTGTCCACGTTGTGGACGCGACCGACCCAGATCCACTTGGACAGATCCAGACCGTTCGCCTGGTGGTAGCCGAAGTCGACGCTTCCGCAATTGAAGAGCTGATCGTATTCAATAAGGCCGATTTAGTTTCCGAAGAGGAGCACATCAGGCTGCGGGGTATTTGCCCAGGGGCATTTTTAGTTTCTGCGAGAACCGGCATGGGGATTGCCGAACTTGAGGCGGCAATTGCATCCTCGCTGCCCCTACCGGAGGTTTTGTTTGAGGGTTTGATTCCTTATGACCGCGGAGATTTGGTTTCAAAAATTCACATGGCTGGAAAAGTTCAGACGATTGAATACATAGAGGGTGGTACAAAGGTCAAAGCATTGGTTCGTGAAGACCTAGCAGCGGAATTGTCGCGCCTTACTAAACGGCTCTAAGAACCGCAACGACCTTTCCGAGGATAACGGCATGCTCTCCGGGGATTGGTTCAAATGCTGAGTTTCTTGGAAGCAGCCAGGTGTTTCCGTCTCGTTGTTTGAACATCTTAACTGTCGCCTCGTCTTCCAGCATTGCGGCGACAATGTCACCGTTCTCAGCGGTCTGCTGTTGACGAACCACTACCCAGTCGCCATCACAAATGGCGGCGTCGATCATGGATTCTCCCACTACCTTCAGCAAAAACAGATCGCCTTGGCCAACAAGTTGTCGAGGGAGGGCGAAGACGTCCTCAACGTTTTGCTCTGCGGTAATGGGGCCACCGGCTGCAATGCGGCCGACGAGTGGGACCATTGCCGCATCCGGGTTGATGATCTCTCCGGCTGGCTCTAGACCTAGGAGGTCGATCGTTCGGGGGCGTCTTGGGTCGCGGCTTATGAAACCGAGTAACTCAAGTTTATTCAGCTGATGAGAGACGCTAGCGGTTGAAGACAGACCTACAGACTCGCCGATCTCCCTCATGGAGGGTGCGTAATTGCGGCCTGCCATTGACTCGGCTATAACGGTGAGAATTCTTTGCTGAACATTGGTCAGGTTTGAGGTGTCCATGCGTGCCCCTTATGCAAAATGTCTGTGGGTAGCTGTTTACTACCTTTATCGAAACTGTATTCGTATTTATAGCAAATACCAAACACATTTTCGATAAAGCTACAACTATTAGGGCAAAAACACTTGCTTTTTTGAATAGGTTACATAAACTTAGAACAAGTGTTCGAAACAAGTATTCGAGCAGAAGGGACACAACATGTTAGTTCTTGGAAACTACCGGCTTACAAACCCGAGGCGTTTAGTTCGCGCAGTTGTAGTTCTCGCTCTCAGCTTTGCAATCAGTATCTTGGGGATTAGCGGCTCTTTCGCTGGAAGCACCCCGGGAGTAGCAGTCGAATTCGTAACGGTGCAGTCGGGTGACTCGCTCTGGGAGCTGGCGGACAAGTACGCTTCATCCCAGGACCCGAGAGACTGGATTGCCCGGGTCGTTATGTTGAATGCCCTTGAAACCGTCGAATTGACTCCCGGTCAGCAAATAGCTCTGCCTTGAGTCGCTGTTGTTCCAACTGATTCGCTACTCTTAAGAGGTGACTAACCTCGATGATCTGCCAATACGACGCGACTTGGTCGGACAGCTGCCGTATGGCGCACCTCAAATTGACGTTCCAATCAGACTCAATGTGAATGAAAACACTTTTGGAATTCCCGAAGAGGTCGCGCTCAAAATAGTTCAGCGAACTGCGGAGGCCGCACTAACACTTAACAGGTATCCGGATCGTGAGTTTATCGAGCTCCGTCGAATGCTTGCAGAGTTTTTGGGTGGGAACTTAGCAGCCGAGCAGATTTGGGCCGCGAATGGTTCAAATGAAATTTTGCAGCAGTTTTTTCAGGTCTTTGGCGGGCCGGATGTAAAAGCAATAAGTTTCGGTCCCACTTACTCGATGTATCTGAATATCGCCAGAACGACGCTGACTGAATACCAGTTGCTCCCTCGGCTCGAGGACTACTCCCTGTCCGAAGAGTATGTTCGTCGGGAAATCCTAAAAGCGAAGCCACAAATAGTTATTCTTTGTTCGCCAAATAATCCAACCGGAACTGGCATATCACTTGACGTGATTAAGGCGGCATACGACAGTTTCGAAGGAATGCTGCTAGTTGACGAGGCCTATCAGGAGTTTTCAAACTCTCCGAGCGCCATCTCTCTACTGCCTGGACGACCGCGGCTTGTAATCAGCCGGACCATGAGTAAGGCATTTGCTTTTGCCGGGGCGAGGGTTGGCTACATGGCTGCCGACGCCGCAGTGGTCGATGCCATGCGCATTGTTAGGTTGCCCTATCATCTGTCGGCTCTAACGCAAGCAGCGGCAATGGCGGCTCTGGAGACCAGCGGACAGCTTCTTGCTAACGTCCAGCAGATAAAAGTTCAGCGCGATCGAATTATGGCCGGCGTCCTAAAGATGGGGCTTAGGCCTTTGCCCTCAGATGCAAACTTCGTCTTGATTGAGGGGTTCAGTGACACTCAGATGATTTTTGACGGCCTGCTGTCCAAGGGAATCATTGTGAGGGACATCGGAATTGCGGGTTGTCTTCGAGTCACGGCTGGTACCGAGGCAGAGACCACAAAATTACTTGGCGAGCTGGCATTACTGCTTGACTAAACTAGGGGCATCAGAGCCAAAGGAACAGTTGTGAATCGGGAAGCAAAAATCAGTCGCAAGACAAGCGAATCGTCGGTTGAGTTGTCGATGAATCTTGACGGCACCGGAAAGAGTGAAATCTCAACCGGTGTGCCCTTTTATGACCACATGCTTACCGCGTTCTCTAAGCACTCTCTAATAGACCTAAATGTCTTAGCAACCGGCGATGTAGAGATCGATGCGCACCACACCGTCGAGGACGTAGCTATTGTTTTGGGTCAGGCAATTGCTCAGGCTCTTGGAGATAAGCAAGGCATTGGTCGCTATGGCGACGCGACTGTCCCATTGGACGAGGCATTAGCGCGAGCTGTCGTGGATGTCTCAGGCAGACCTTTTTTGGTGCACTCCGGGGAGCCAGCTGGATTTGAGTATCACTTGATAGGTGGTCACTTCACTGGGTCGTTAGTAAGGCACGTGTTCGAGGCGATTGCACATAATGCCGGCCTAACCGTGCACATAAATGTTTTGGCGGGTCGAGATGCTCACCACATTGCAGAGTCTCAATTCAAGGCTTTTGCGCGCGCACTCAGAAAAGCGGTTGCTATTGACCCTCGCGTTATTGGCGTGCCATCTACCAAGGGGAGCTTGTGACCAAATCGGTCACAGTACTCGATTACGGGAGTGGCAACGTCCATTCCGTTTGCAAGGCGCTAACTGAAGCTGGGGCGAATGTAACACTCACGGACAACGCCAGCAATATCTATGAATCCGATGGTCTTGTAGTTCCCGGTGTCGGGGCTTTTGGTTCGGTCATGGAAAAGCTGAAGGCGCATGGGGCTGACCGTCTTATTGACAAGCGTCTGACCGCCTCTAGACCAGTGCTTGGAATTTGCGTTGGCATGCAGGTAATGTTTGAAACCGGCTTGGAGCACGGCCTTGAAGCTCAAGGCCTAGGGCAGTGGCCTGGCACCGTGAAATTGCTAGATGCACCAAGATTGCCCCACATCGGTTGGAGCAAGGTGGAGGCCTCTTCGGGCTCCACTTTGTTTAATGGAGTCGAGCAAGAGCGCTTTTACTTCGTGCATTCTTACGCCTCCGTGGCTTGGGAGCTTGATATCCGGCCACCTTTTATCCCCGCTCACTTGACTTGGTCTAACCATGGAGAACGATTCTTGGCCGCCGTTGAAAATGGACCGCTAGCGACCACTCAGTTTCACCCTGAAAAATCTGGCCCAGCCGGTTTGAAGCTACTTTCAAATTGGATTGAATCTATCTAGGAGACACCTTGAAGCTTGAGTTACTACCCGCGGTCGACGTTGCATCCGGCAAGGCCGTGCGTCTTACCCAAGGAGAGGCCGGCACTGAAGAAGATTTCGGGCACCCTCTGAAGGCAGCGCAAGACTGGATCGCGGCCGGGGCAGAGTGGATTCACTTGGTTGATCTTGATGCTGCGTTTGGTCGAGGACATAACCGAGAAGTCATCGCCGATGTAGTTGCTCAAAGTGGTGCCGTAAAAATCGAACTTTCAGGAGGCATCCGCGACGATCATTCGCTTGAGGCCGCTCTTGAGCTGGGCGCCGCGAGAGTAAATCTCGGAACCGCCGCACTTGAGGATCCTGAGTGGACATCGAAAGTGATCAGTAAATACGGTGATCAGATTGCCGTTGGATTGGACGTGAGGGGAAGCACATTGGCGGCTCGCGGATGGACCAAAGAAGGTGGAGACCTGCTTGAGGTTTTGGCCAGACTTGAGGCGGACGGCTGCGCCAGATATGTCGTGACTGACGTTACTAAGGATGGGACCCTGAAAGGCCCCAACCTCGAGCTCTTAAAATTAGTAATGCAGCACACCAACAAACCGGTCGTGGCTTCCGGCGGTATTTCCACTTTGCAGGACATCCAGGACCTAGTTGACTTAGTGCCTCTTGGCCTGGAGGGTGCGATTTTAGGTAAGTCGCTTTATGCCGGGCGCTTCACGCTAGAGGAAGCCCTGGCGATCGGTTCCGGCCATTGACTGAAAGCCCCTTTGTTGATTCGGCGGGCGTCCCATGGAAGGGGCGATCCTTCGATGAGAATCCTTGGGCAGAAGACGACGGCGAGACTCCAGAGGTAATTGCGAGGGCTTTGGCCGCAACTCCGTTTGTAAAAATGGGGTTCGTCGAGTCACTTCGCGGGCAGCGTTTGCTGGTTCCACTAATTGCGGAGATTGGTGAGAGCGGCATTGGCCCTCACGGTCAAGCGGTTGATAAGAGTGCGGACTTGGCAATTGTCGCGGTGTCAACCCCGGATGATAGAACCGCAATACCTGCCTTCACGTCGGTCGCGGACATGCTTTCTTGGAAGCCTGAGGCTCGTCCCGTGCCGGTATCGATAAATAAACTCTGCGTGGCAACTGTCGGAGAAGGTCACACGCGGGTAATTATTAATCCGGCAACCCATGCACGAGCTCTTCGCAGGACCGAACTAGCAGCTCTGGCTCAGGACTTGAAGATAATTGACGCAGTTTCTGGCCCTGAGGTAAAGCAAGTAATTGCTCATGCGGTCAAGGAAGTAAGGGACGTCGTTATGGCTGGAGTTTCAGCTGGAGACCCAGAGGCAAGACTTGTGGCTGAGGAAATAATCATCGAGGTCGGCATGAGGCCGGGTTTGACCGCTGAGGACTTAGAAAATGCGCTCATCAGTTTCGTCGCTCACCTCAGGGCGGGGGATCTTGATGACTTCGTGGATTCCTTCAAGCTGAAAATAATTTCTGTCATTTAGGTCAGGAAACTGGACCCGTGTATTTCTCCCCAGGCCCTTGCCCGGGTGCGTCCTTGATGAACGAGGCTTCCCGGAATGCCAACTGCAAGGATCTAAGTCCGTCCCTCAGGGGTCGAGCGTGGTGATCGCCGATCTCTCCCGCAGCAGCGCTCACCAAGCCTGCCAGCGCAGTGATCAGCTTGCGTGCCTCTGCTAAGTCGCCTGGAGTGTCATCGGACAGCCCACACTGAACCGCTGCAGCACTCATTAGGTGCACTGCGGTTGTGTTAATAACCTCGACCGCTGGAACTTCAGCGATGTCACGAGCTAAGTCTTCTTCCACTTTTCCTCTTCTCAATATTCAAATGCTCTGCTAGGCTACCTGAGGCTCCGAGCTATTGCTCGGTCAGAAGTGGATTACAATCCCACCTGTCAGCCGCCTTCTAAATAGGCTGCCGGGTAAGAGAGTTGATTTACTTCTGCACGCTTGCGTGGTCAAAAACAGTTATTAAGGAGAAATTATCAGCGATCCTCGCATTAATGAGCGTATTCGGGTGGCACAGGTTCGTCTTGTGGGACCAGCTGGAGAGCAAGTTGGCGTTGTTGATATTGATCAAGCACTCAAGTTGGCTAGAGAGGCCGACCTCGACTTAGTCGAGGTTTCGCCAGGATCAAGCCCTCCCGTCTGCAAGATTATGGATTACGGCAAGTTCAAATATGAAGCTGCCCAAAAAGTCCGTGAGGCTCGCAAGAACCAGGTCAACACAGTTCTGAAAACTGTTCGATTTGGTTTGAAGATTGACAGTCACGACTACGAGACAAAGGCAGGACAGGTCCGAAAGTTCCTGAAGGCCGGCGACAAAGTCAAGGTAATGGTTGTGTTTCGCGGAAGAGAGCAGTCTCGACCCGAAATGGGCGTCAAGTTACTCAGGAATTTAGCTGACCAAGTTACCGAATTTGGAACAGTTGAGTCGAATCCATCAATCGATGGCCGAAGCATGGTCATGGTTATAGGTCCGCTCAAGAACAAGGCCGAAGCTCGAGCAGAGGCTAAAAAGGCACAGCAGAAGCCTGCTGTGGAGCAAGAGAACTAAAAGGAGAGCTCATGCCGAAGATGAAGACCCATTCGGGTGCCAAAAAGCGTTTCCGCTTTACTGGCAGCGGCAAGCTGATGAAGCAGCAGATTAACATGCGACACAACCAGGAGCACATGTCCTCCAGGCGCAAGCGTCGCCTGAATGCTGACCAGGTGGTTTCCCCCGCAGATTTCAAGAAGCTTAAAAGGCAGCTCGGCCGCTAGGGCTGACGAAGAAGGAGTAAGAACATGGCAAGAGTAAAAAATGCTGTCAACTCGCACAAAAAGCGCAGAGTTGCTCTAGAGCGCGCCAAGGGTTACCGCGGTCAACGCTCGAGACTGTATCGTCAGGCCAAGCAGCAGTTGCTGCATTCGCTTGTCTACGCATACAACGATCGTCGTAAGCGCAAGGGTGATTTCCGGAGACTGTGGATTCAGCGAATCAACGCTGCGGCCCGTCTAAACGGAATGACTTATAACCGCTTTATCCAGGGGCTCAGCCTCGCTGGTATTGAGGTAGATCGCAGAATTATGTCCGACATGGCAATTCATGACCCGAAGTCTTTCGCAACCTTGGTTGCCTCGGCAAAGGCAGCATTGCCAAAGGACGTGAACGCTCCAAAGGCTAGCTAATGTTGGATGATCCCAGATCCAACAGGGTCAAGGGGATTGTTCGACTGAATCAAAAAGACGCCCGGTATGAAACCGGGCTCTTTTTGCTTGAGGGGCCACAAGGCCTGAAAGAGCTAGAAAAATCTCCCCGTCTAATCGAAGAGGTCTTCGTGACCGCCTCGGCCTGGGAGCGTTATCGCGAGGTCTTGTCCGGCCTATCGGATCTGGGCGTTGCTATCGAAGAAGTCTCGGATGAAGTCATGAGCAAGATTTCTGATACCAGAACCCCCCAAGGAGTGGTGGCGGTCGTTCATCATCTCGATATTCAGCTTGAGGAGCTACTGTCAAAGCAGCCTGTTTTGTTGGCACTTATTGATCAAGGGCGAGACCCCGGGAATCTTGGGTCAATAATAAGAGCCGCAGACGCCGCAGGGGCCGACGCTGTCATCCTCAGCCCTGACTCGGTGGATGTTTATAACCCGAAGGTAGTCAGGTCGACTGCCGGCAGTATTCTGAACGTCCCCATCGTTGTAGATCAAGATTTAGTTGAGGCGATTAGTAAAATCAAGTCCGCCGGCATTCAAGTGTTTTCGTCTAGCTCTTCGGGTCAGGATGTCACTCAAGTTTCTGTGGCCGAAATGGCAAAGCCAACCGCTTGGGTTTTTGGTAACGAAGCTCATGGTGTTACCAGTGAAGTCGCCGAAAATGCGGATAGGACGATGTCTTTGCCTATTTATGGTGCCGCTGAATCATTGAACCTAGGAATAGCGGCTTCAATTTGCCTGTATCTCACTGCGGTCGCTCAGCACACTAATCGCTAAACTTGTGGCGATGTCCGAGAAATTAACTCCCGAAGTAGTAGCCAATGCGCTACAAGAGTCTCTAAGCGCGCTGGCCGCTGTAGAAGATGCGGCAACCCTGAGGAACCAGAAGGCTCAGATTGTTGGAGACAGCTCCCCAATCAGTAGGCTCAACGCTTTGATAAAGGCAGTTCCCAATGAGCAAAAGGCTGAGGCTGGCAAGTTAGTTGGAGGGGCAAGGGCAAAGCTAAACCAAGCGTTTGAAGAAAAAGAAGTCAAGCTGGAATCGCTAGCGGCAAGCGAGGCCCTTGCTAACGAAAAAGTTGACATGACGGCTGCACCAAAGTTTTTGAAGCTCGGCGCAAGACACCCGCTGTCTCTTTTGATGGATCAGGTCAGCGATGTATTCGTTGGTATGGGCTGGGAGATAGCTGATGGGCCGGAGCTTGAAAATGAATGGTTTAATTTCGACGCATTGAATTTTCACCCGGATCACCCAGCCAGGGCAATGCAGGACACTTTCTTTGTTAGGCCAGTCGAGAATCACCTGCTGTTGCGGACTCACACGTCTCCAGTTCAGGTTAGATCCCTTCTTGAGCGCGAACTGCCGGTTTACGTGCTGTGCCCAGGAAGAGTCTTCAGGACCGACGAATTAGATGCCACCCACACCCCGGTGTTTCACCAGGTGGAGGGTTTGGCGATTGACAAGGGTTTGACCATGGCCGACCTTCGGGGAACTTTGGAACACTTTGCAAGGGTGATGTTTGGCGACGAAGCCAAAATTAGATTGAGACCCAGCTTTTTTCCTTTCACTGAACCTTCCGCCGAGCTGGATGTTTGGCACCCGGATGCCAAAGGTGGTCCGCGTTGGGTTGAGTGGGGTGGCTGCGGCATGGTGAATCCGAACGTTTTGCTTGCGGCAGGAATTGATCCCGAGGTCTATTCCGGATTTGCCTTCGGAATGGGCATTGAGAGAACCCTGATGTTCAGAAACGGCGTGAAAGACATGCACGACATGGTCGAAGCCGATGTTCGGTTTAGTGCGCAGTTTGGTTCGGTGATCTAGGTGAGAATTCCACTTGGATGGCTCGGTGAGATGGTCGAGCTTGGTGCGAAAATTACCCCGAATGACGTGATGGCTGAGCTCGTAAAAGTTGGCCTCGAAGAAGAAGGTTCTCACGGTGGGGACATATCTGGTCCGGTCGTCGTCGGGGAAGTCCTGTCCTTCCAGGCTGAAGAGCAAAAAAATGGAAAAACCATTCGTTGGTGCCAAGTTCGAGTTGCAACCAGCGGCTCAGAGGAGATTAGGGGCATCGTCTGTGGCGCCGCCAATTTTGCGGTCGGGGACAAGGTTGTAGTGAGTCTGCCGGGCGCCGTTTTGCCCGGAGGGTTCGAGATTGCAGCTAGAAAGACTTACGGACACGTCTCGGATGGAATGATCGCTTCTGCTAAGGAGCTTGGACTGGGAGATGAGCACGAAGGAATCCTTGTGTTGAGTTCGATAGGTCTTGACCCTGAAATTGGGCTCGATGCAATCGCGCTGCTGGGATTGGACGAGTCTGCCGCCGAGGTGAACGTGACACCGGACCGTGGCTATTGCCTGTCAATAAGAGGAATCGCAAGAGAGTATTCGCATGCGACTGGCGTGAAGTTCCAAGACCCGGTTCTTACCATTGAGCCGGTAATGGGGTCGGGCTTTGCGCTCGAAGTGAAAGACAATGCCCCTATCCACGGCAAGGCCGGCTGCAGTCAGTTTGTATTGGTTGGAGTTTCCGGTCTAGACGCCGAGGCGAAGGTTCCGGATTGGATGGTAAACCGTCTAAAGCTTGCTGGAATGCGCTCGATATCAATCGCGGTAGACATCACGAACTACGTGATGCTAGAGCTCGGTCAACCACTGCATGCCTACGATCTTGACAAGCTGGTTGGGGGCATAAGCGTTCGACGTGCAAAGGCGGGCGAAGAGCTCATAACACTAGATCAAAAAACCAGACAGCTTCACGAAGAAGATCTGCTGATCTGTGATGAGCAGGGTCCAATAGGAATCGCCGGTGTCATGGGCGGGGCTCGGACCGAGGTTAGCTCAAGCACTAAGGCAGTGCTCATAGAGGCGGCGATTTTCGATCCAATTTCGATTGCCAGGAGTGCTAGACGCCACAAGCTACCATCCGAAGCGTCCAAGCGATTTGAGCGGGGAGTGGACAGTTCGATCTCCAGGGCTGCGGCTTCCAGGGCCGCCAGATTGTTGACTGAGCTTGCCTCTGGGAGCTTTAGCGGTGTCGGGGCCGAACACTCGAGCGATTTTCAGCTACCAACAATAGAAATGAAACTTGATTATCCGGGTCAATTGGTGGGTGTTGAATATTCGGCGGACGAAGTGATTGCCAGTCTCGAAGAAATCGGTTGCACTGTTACGAAAATTGAAGATCTCGTTCAAGTTATTGTGCCTAGCTGGCGTCCTGACATTACTCATAAGACTGACTTGGTCGAAGAGGTCGCAAGGCTTATCGGATATGACAAAATTCCGTCTAGGCTACCGGTTGCACCTCCGGGGCGTGGCCTTACTGCCAGGCAGAAACTTCGACGTCGGGTATTGGCCGGCCTTACCGGCGCTGGATTCGTCGAGGTTCTGAACTATCCGTTTGTCTCTGCGGAGCAGAACAGTTGGATGGGTCCAGTTGGAGCCTTGGAGCTCGAAAACCCAATGCAGTCTGAGGCGAGTTTCTTGAGAACGTCTTTGGTTCCAGGATTGATTTCGGCTGCGGCCAGAAACATATCTCGCGGGTCCACCGACTTAGCGTTGCTCGAAGAGGGTTCAGTTTTTCTGTCAAATGGTGCCAGTGCCGTGACCACTTTGCCCGCGGGCAACGTGCGTCCTTCAGAAATGACTTTGGCCGCGCTAAAGGCAGCAATACCGATGCAGCCCAGGTTGGTTTCTGGTCTACTTACGGGCCATTGGTTACCTCAAAGCCCAGGGCAGCACTCCATACTGGCGGGCTACTCTCAGGCCCTAGGCGCAGTTGAGGTAGTTATGCAGCAGGCCGCGGTTTCCTTTGAAATAAGTCAGCTCGAAATTGCTGGCCTTCACCCTGGCCGGGCCGCGCACGTGCTGGTGGCCGGAAAAGTGGTGGGATTTGTAGGCGAAGTTCACCCGGAGTTAGCTTCACAAAACCACCTACCCAGGTCCGTTGGAGTTTTCGAATTGAATCTGGATGAAATTTTTGCTGTGGCTCCGGATTTGGTTCAGGCCCAGGAGCTTGGGGTTATGACTGCCTTGACGCAGGATCTTTCTCTGGTTGTCGATGTTCAGGTCAGTGCCGCCGATTTGACGCAAAGCATCGTGACCGGTGCCGGAGATCTTCTCGAAGAAATCCGCTTGGTTGATGACTACCGCGGTAAAGGTTTAGACGCCGGCCAGAAATCCCTGACTTTCTCGCTTCTGTATCGAGCGCATGACCGGACTCTTACCCAAGCGGAGGCTACCGCGGCCAGGGACCAGGCCGTGGAGCTTGCAAACCAGCAATTCGGCGCAACTCTAAGGGGCTAAATGACTATTCAGGTGGCAGTTGCTGGAGCAAGTGGGTACGTTGGGGGCGAGCTTTTACGCTTGATTGCAGCGCATCCGATGCTAGACCTTGGTGCAGTCACCGGCCACAGCAATGTTGGTCAAAGTCTTGGTCTACTTCAGCCCCACATCCCGGAATTCGCAGATCGAGTGTTAGTCGAGACTTCGGTTGAAAATCTAGCGGGACATGAAGTCGTATTTCTTGCCCTGCCGCACACCAAAAGCGCGGAACTGGCGGCGCAGCTGCCTACGCACGTAATGGTGATTGACTGCGGAGCCGATTTTAGATTGCAAGACGCAAACGCTTGGGAAACTTATTACCAAACTACTCACTCTGGCTCATGGCCCTACGGCCTCCCAGAGCTAACGTTGGCAACCGGAGGCAAGCTCAGGACTGAACTTCGTGAAGTTAGGCGCTTAGCCATACCAGGTTGTAACGTGACAGCGGTTTCTCTTGCCCTGGCGCCGGCATTTACAGCGGGGCTTATCGAACCCGATGACGTCGTTTCAGTGCTATCAGTTGGAACCTCTGGGGCTGGAAAAGCCAGCAGCATCGACTTATTGGCAGCCGAGGTTCTCGGATCCGCAAGAGCTTACGGGGTTGGGGGAACTCATCGACACACGCCGGAGATTGAGCAGAACCTATCCTTGGCCGCTGGCAAACCGGTGACAGTTTCTATGACTCCGGTTCTAGTCCCTATGTCCAGAGGAATCTTGGCCGTTAATACCGCGAAGCCTTCGAGTCGTTTTTCACTGGAGCATCTGCGAGATGTGTATGAGAATGCCTACGGGGATGAAAGTTTTGTCCAGTTGCTCCCGGAAGGTCAGCTGCCAAGAACGGCTAGCGTGTTGGGTACTAATAATGCCCAGATTTCACTTGCCTTCGATGAGCACGCTCAGAAGGTTATTGTGGTGAGTGCGATTGATAACCTGGTGAAGGGCACCGCCGGCGCCGCTATCCAGTGCATGAACATTGCCCTTGGCTTGACGGAGCAGGTTGGCTTGAGCTCGATTGGGGTTGCCCCATGAGTGTTGTCGGGCCGAAGGGTTTTATAGCCGCCGGAGTAGCGGCTGGCCTGAAAACCAGTGGCGGTCTTGATGTTGCTCTCGTAGTAAATCAGGGACCCAACAATGCCGTGGCGGCGGTATTCACAACAAATCGCTGTCTCGCGAATCCAATACTTTGGTCTAAGCAGGTTATTGCCGGTGGCCAGGCAAGCGCAATCGTTCTAAACTCCGGCGGAGCCAACTGCTACACCGGCGCGCAGGGTTTCCAAACGACGCATGCAACCGCAGAGAAAGTTGCCGAACTCACCGGATTCCCCGCGGCTGAAATTGTTGTTTGTTCGACCGGCCTAATAGGTGAACAGCTGGACAGACCTAAATTATTGAGCGGGGTAACCTCGGCATTCGAATCGCTTTCAGAATCGGGTGGACAAGACGCAGCTCACGCCATTATGACCACTGACACCGTGGTGAAGCTTGGAACAAGATCAAGCACCGAAGGTTGGACTCTGGGCGGGATGGCCAAAGGCGCGGGAATGCTGGCGCCGGGCCTCGCAACAATGCTCGTTGTCATCACCACGGATGCCGTTTTGAACAGCGAACAGCTGGACACTGCCCTGAGGGCTGCCACTCGAGTGAGCTTCGATCGTCTTGATTCTGATGGCTGCATGTCCACAAACGACCAGGTGACATTGATGTCTTCTGGAGCAAGCCAGAAAACTCCCGATTTAGGGGAGTTCACAGCATCGCTAACTGAGCTTTGCAAAGAGCTAGCGCTCAAGTTGTTAGATGATGCTGAGGGGTCTAGCCATAATATTCACATCACTACTGAGGGGGCCAAGACCGAAGAGGACGCCCTTGAGGTTTCTAGGGCAGTAGCTCGCAACAACTTGTTCAAGGCTGCCATTTTTGGCAAGGACCCGAACTGGGGCAGGATCTTGGCCGCGGTTGGAACAACCTCTGCGGAATTTGATCCCTACGGGATAGATGTGTCAATCAACTCCATATTGATCTCTTCTAAGGGGGAGCCGGCCGAAGATCGGTCAAAGGTGGACTTGAGCGGTAAAGAGGTTCAAGTGGTTATAGACCTTCATGCGGGTAACCTCAGCGCTACGGTTGTTACCAATGATCTAACCCACAGCTACGTTGAAGAGAACAGCGCATACTCAAGCTAATGATTCCAGCAAACACAGACCAAGCACTTGCAAGGCTCAAGGCCGAAACTCTCATCGAGTCACTGGATTGGCTGCGAGAGTTCCACGGGCGAATAGTCGTGGTGAAGTTCGGCGGGAACGCGATGGTTGACGAGCAACTGCAGTTGGCATTTGCTCAGGACATGGCATATCTAAGGTTTGTAGGCATTAAGCCGGTTGTGGTGCATGGTGGAGGGCCGCAAATAACGGCCAGGCTCGCTGAAATTGGAATTAAAAGTGAATTCCGGGCTGGAATGCGATACACCGATGAAAAGACCATGTCGGTTGTAAGAGATGTACTTAGAAATCAGATCTCAAAAAACTTGGCAAATCTCATTGAGGAATCTGGAGCACAGACCGTGGTGCTTTCCGGTGAAGATGACTCCCTGTTTAGGGCCGTGAAAGTAAAGGGCCAAACTTCGGAAGGTGAGGTCGATTTGGGCCTTGTCGGTGAAGTCAAGACTGTCAATCCAAGGGCGGTACTGCAAGCACTTGACCAGGGCAAGGTACCCGTTATTTCTTCCGTGGCGCCCTCTAACGCAGGACAGCTACTGAATGTCAATGCCGACCTAGCCGCGTCGGCGCTCGCTATAGCTCTCGGTGCCGACAAGTTGATGGTGCTAACTGATGTTCCAGGTCTCTATGCGAACTGGCCAGAAATAGACTCGCTTTTATCCGAGATAAGCGTCGAGGAGCTAACCGAACTGATGCCGAAGCTTGAATCTGGAATGATTCCAAAAATGCAGGCTTGCTTGCGTGCGGTCCAAGGTGGGGTTCCGAAGGCTCACATTATTGACGGCAGACAACCGCACAGCATCCTGCTGGAAATTTTCACAAAAGCCGGTGTTGGAACCCAGGTAACGAGTTAGGGACAAATTGACCAAGCACTTTTTGAAAGACGATGACATTACTCCGTCGCAGCAGGCCCAGATTATTGATAGAGCCATCAAGCTAAAGGCGGACCGATTTAGTGAGAGGCCGTTTGCTGGACCTCAAACCGTGGCGGTTATTTTTGACAAGACCTCCACCCGGACGAGAGTCTCTTTCGCTGTCGGCATTGCGGAACTAGGGGGAGTTCCTCTGATTATCGATAGCGGTGTCTCGCAGTTAGGCAAAAAAGAGTCAGTGGCTGACACGGCCAGAGTTCTAGAGCGACAAGTAGCTCAGATTGTCTGGCGGACATATTCGCAGGCTGGGCTGGATGAAATGGCCGCCAATTCTTCAGTTCCAGTTATAAACGCCTTGAGCGACAGCTGGCACCCATGTCAGTTGTTGGCCGACCTGATGACAATCAAAGAGTGTTTCGGGAAAACCGAAGGGCTAAAGCTTGCCTACGTGGGCGATGCCAATAACAACATGGCAAATAGCTACCTTGTTGCCTGCGCCATGGCGGGCATGGATGTTTCGATTGCCGCTCCAGAAGGTTACGGGCCAGACGATGCGGTTTTGGATCGAGCCCGGGAAATTGCGGGTATTCAAGGAGGCAAGATTACCTCGTCGAATGACCCTCTAGAAGCTGTAGAAAGTGCTCACGTGGTGGTAACCGACACCTGGGTCTCAATGGGCATGGAGGATCAGGCCCAAGAGCGTGCGTTGGTATTCCAAGCCTTCACGGTGGACTCGGCGCTGATGTCCAAGGCGGACAAGGGCGCAATATTCCTTCACTGCCTTCCTGCGTACCGAGGTTTTGAAGTTAGCGCGGATGTTATTGATGGCGGCCAGTCAAGAGTTTGGCAGGAAGCCGAAAACAGGCTTCATGCCCAGAAGGCCTTGATGGCTTGGCTTGCCGAACAAAACTAAACTTTAGACAACAGGAAATTGGGTAGAAATGGCGCAAAGTAAAGACTCTCTCTGGGGAGGCCGGTTTGCTGGGGGCCCGAGCGAAGCGCTCGAGGCTCTTTCCAAGTCGACTCATTTTGATTGGCGACTGGCAACCTATGACCTAAAGGGCACTTCTGCCCACTTGGTAGCTCTTCATGCGGGAGGCTACGTCACAACAGATGAACTTGCGGTTCTGAACAAGGCAGTTGCTGAGCTAACTAAGCGAGTTGAAGACGGTTCCTTTTTACCTAAGGCAACCGAAGAGGACGTACACGCTGCTCTCGAACGCGGACTCATCCAAATAGCGGGGTCTCAGCTTGCCGGAAAAATTAGGGCTGGTCGATCACGCAATGACCAGATCGCAACTCTAATCAGAATTTTTATGCTGGACGCAGCCGACGCAATTGAGGCACAGGTCCTTGATTACCTCGACGCTCTTTGCAGCCAGGCGGAGAATCACATTGGTGTCGCAATGCCCGGCAGGACTCATTTCCAGCTCGCACAGCCGGTTTTGCTCTCGCACCATTTGCTGGCGCATGCTTGGCCACAGGTTCGTAACCTGCAGCGGCTAGAGGATTGGCGAAAAAGAGCCAATCGTTCGGCCTATGGTGCCGGCGCTTTGGCCGGAAGCACGTTGGGTCTGGATCCTAAGCTTGTCGCCGAAGAGCTTGGGCTCAATGGTGTGAGCGAAAACAGCATGGATGCCACCAGCAGCCGCGACTTGGTCGCGGAGTTCGTGTTTATCTTGAGTTTGATTGGTATCGATCTTTCAAGAATCAGCGAAGAGGTGATTGCCTGGGTCTCTTACGAGTTCGGCTACGCAACTCTTGCCGACGAGTTTTCAACCGGATCCTCGATAATGCCTCAGAAAAAAAACCCTGACATTGCGGAGTTAACCAGAGGTAAGTCGGGAAGGCTTATTGGGAACCTAACTGGGCTTTTAGCCACCCTCAAGGGCTTGCCACTTAGTTATAACCGTGACTTGCAGGAGGACAAGGAGCCAATGTTTGACTCCTTTGACTCCCTCATGCTGATTTTCCCCGCATTTATCGGAATGATTTCGACTTTGACTTTTGATAAGGAGCGACTGGAATTCCTTGCTCCCAAGGGCTTCTCGCTTGCGACTGACGTCGCGGAGTGGCTGGTTAAACAAGGGGTCGTTTTCAGAGATGCACACGAAATTACCGGTCAGTTGGTTCAGTTTTGTGAAGCGAACGATCTCGAGCTCGATCAGGTCAGCGATGAGCAACTAGCAAAGGTTTCCAAGCATTTATTGCCTGAAGTTAGAAAAGTACTAAAGGTTTCCGGTTCGATAGAGGCAAGAAATGGCGCTGGAGGAACTTCTTCCTCCCAGGTGATCGATCAGTTGGTTGCTCTTCGTAAGCTCGCGCCTCATCGGAGGAGCTAATGGCCGACTCATCGACACTTTCAGCGCAAAATAACGACCCTTCGTTCACTCACGTGCTAGACGAGCTCAATTGGCGAGGGCTGGTGGCCTTGTCAACTGATGCTGCGGCTCTCAAGGAAGCGCTGAATAAACCGATCACTTTTTATTGCGGTTTTGACCCAACGGCGCCGAGTCTTCACCTCGGAAACCTGGTTCAGCTGCTCACCATGCGTCGATTGCAATTAGCTGGGCATCACCCACTCGCTTTGGTAGGAGGAGCCACTGGGCTTATCGGTGACCCAAAGCCGACTGCCGAGAGAACTCTAAACGATCGAGAGACAGTTGCAAGTTGGGTGATTAAACTAAGCGATCAGAATCGAAAGTTTTTATCATTTGAGGGTGAAAACAAGGCGCAGATGGTCAACAACCTTGATTGGACCAGCCAGTACAGTGCGATTGATTTTTTGAGAGACATCGGTAAGCACTACCGAGTCGGCAAAATGCTTGCTAAAGATGCTGTGAGTGCGAGGCTGAACTCAGACAGCGGTATTAGCTATACCGAGTTCAGTTATCAGATTCTTCAGGGGCTAGATTTCTTGGAGCTTTATAAGCGCTTTGGCTGCGTTCTTGAAACCGGCGGCAGCGATCAGTGGGGAAACCTCACCTCTGGGGCAGATCTGGTTCATCGAGTTGAGGGCAAAAGCGTCCACTTGATTGCAACCCCGCTCATCACAAACTCGGATGGCAAAAAATTTGGTAAGTCCGAGGGCAACGCAGTTTGGCTCGATAAGGACCTCACCAGCGCCTACGCGATGTATCAGTTCTGGCTCAATACCGACGACGCTGATGTGATTGATCGCCTCAAGGTATTTACCTTCCTAACGCGCAAAGAGGTTGAGGATTACGAACAACAAGTCTCAGCCGAGCCGCATAAGCGGGCAGCACAGCGCAGGCTGGCAATCGAGGTGACCGAGCTAGTGCACTCTGAAAAAGATGCCCTGGCCGCTGAGGCGGCCTCCCAGGCGCTCTTTGGGCAGGGTGAACTAGCCGAACTTGACCCAGAAACTCTGCGCGCTGCGCTCATGGAATTGCCTAATATTGTTTGCGAAATTGGTATTTCTGTTGTGACTGCGTTGGTGGAGTCCGGTTTAGTTGAATCAAATGGTCAGGCGCGTCGTGCAATCGCCCAGGGGTCGGTGGCCGTCAATAAGGACAAGGTTACTGACGAGCTTGCCCTGATAGACCAGTATTTACCTGGAAAAGTAGCTGTTTTGTCGCGCGGAAAAAAGTCTCTAGCAGGTTTGTTTTTCGGCTAGAAAACGCCGGTCTGTCTTGGATTTGACAAGGTTATGAAAACGTGACTAAGCTTTCCCGAGTTAGCCAAAGTTAGGCAAGATCCGTTAGAGATCGCCAACTCAAGTA
>CAJXOD010000001.1 GCA_913057795.1 uncultured Aquiluna sp. | reverse complement strand
AAGAGAAAGATTCAACTTGCGGGCCAAATCGTATGTGAAGTAGAGATTCGCAATCTTAGAATCTGCGTATGCCTTAGGAGCATCATATTTACGCTGTTCCCATGCAAGATCGTGAAAATTAACGTCACCGGTTAGGTGAGCGACGCTCGAAATGGTGACAATCCTAGAGTCTTCGGTGGACTCTAAAAGCGACAATAGAAGCCCCGTTAGGGCAAAATGTGCAAGGTGATTCGTACCAAACTGCAGTTCAAAACCATCTTCGGTCTTTGTATACGGTGGCACCATGACCCCCGCATTATTTATCAGAAAGTCCAAATGTTCGTATCTTCCTAGGAATTCCTTCGCAAAGCTTTTTACAGAAGCCAGGCTCGATAGATCGAGTTTCATAACCTCGACATATGACTTGGGAAATTCCTTCCGGATTTCGATTGCAGCATCTTCGCCTCGATCTGTGCTTCTAACTGCAAGTATCACTTTGACACCCTTTTGGGCAAGCACTCGAGCTGTTTCCTTACCTAGTCCGGAGTTGCCACCAGTGACAACGGCAACTTTGCCTTTGACGTTTAGTATGTCGTCAGTTGTCCAGTTGGCCTTTTGCATAGCAATCCTTTGGTCGTCTACCCTCCACTGTATAACCTGCCTTTTATACCTGGCACCGATTAGTCGCCTCGCAGCTCGATCTCAGGGTCCTGAAGCTCTCAAGTTTTTTCAAAAGGTTTAATCTGCGTTAATAGTGGACTCTTTTTCGCGGCGCTCGTAGAGCCGACCCAAGGCGGTGCCGAGTGTACCTATCAGCATGCAGAACGAGCCTAGGACGAACATCCATACCCCGAACGTGTAGAACCGGTCGAACTCTTTGAAAAATAGAACGGAACCCACGACGAAGAGCACGTTTCCAGTGATGCCAACGATGGTATGGATGTGCCCATACTCTCCTACGAGAGTGCGTACATTTACGAGGCTCATTCGGTGCTCCATTCCTTGCGGTGCAGCAAGATTGTTTGCGCTGCACGTAAAACCAACCTACCAAACCGTGTTTGGAGTGACTTTTACTCCAAGGTTGCTGAAAAAGCAGCATTATGGCCGTGTGACCTGAAATACTGAGGTTGTGAATACGGATAGATTTTAAATGGACAAGCTAAAAAAGTTGCTAGCAAACCTGCCCCACCCTATTCGTTGGGCCTTGATCATGTTGATCGGTTTCGCACTTTTGATTCTCGGGTTGGTAATGTTGGTCACCCCAGGACCCGGACTTCTCTTTATCTTCTTTGGGCTCTCAATTTTGGCATTGGAAATCAAGTGGGCAAGGGAGTTGAACCAGCAGGGTGTGCAGGGGCTTGAGAAAATAGTTGCTCGCATAAAAAAAATCTTTGGGCGCAAACCTAAGAGTTAGAACGCCTTGGCCTCGGGGAATTTCTAAGTATCCGGGATGCTTTCCCACCGTATGGATTGGAGATTCAAATGAGCGTAACCCCACATGGCATTCACCACGTAACGGCTATTGCCGGAGACCCACAGCGAAACGTCGATTTTTATACGAAGGTCTTCGGACTAAGGCTCGTAAAACAAACCGTAAATTTCGACGCGCCTCACATTTGGCATCTTTATTACGGGGATGAGCACGGCTCTCCAGCCTCAATTTTGACATTCTTCCCATGGCCTGGAGTATCCAAGGGTCGTGAAGGCTCGGGACTCACCACGGCCACCTCGTTCTCAGTGCCAGCGACATCGCTTAGTTTTTGGAGCAAGCACTTGTCCGGGCTCAATATCGATTGGTCATGGGGCAAGGACTCATCTGGCCATGATCTAATCGAAGTGCGTGATTACGACGGCATGCGCCTGCAACTTGTCGGAACTGTGGGTGACACCAGAAGTGGATGGGACGGGGTGGCAAACATTCCAGCCGAACATGCTGTCCGCGGACTTCACTCCGTTGAGCTATCACAGATCCAGATCGATCCAACCGCAGGCATGCTTCAGAACCTTCTGGGCATGAGCCTTTCATCGGAGTCATCCGGCAAGGCTAACTTCCAGATGGCCGAAGGGGCCTCCGGAACCAAGGTAGAAGTTCTCGGCGGAGTGGGCCACCGCGGTCTCCAGGCCGGTGGCACCGTTCACCACGTGGCGTTTAGGGCTCCTGATCTAACGACCATGGAGCTTTGGCAGCAGGAGCTTATGAACCGCGGAGTAGCCGTCACTGAAATCAAGGACAGGCAGTACTTCAAAAGCATTTACTTTAGGGAGCCAGGGGGAGTGTTGTTTGAAATTGCAACGGATGATCCTGGCTTTGAGACTGATGAGCCGCTTCTGGAGCTTGGTAAGAAGCTAAAGCTCCCACCATGGTTGGAGCCGTCAAGAGATCAAATCCAGCAGTCCCTAACCGAGATCAACGTCTAGAAACATGACAAATAACGATATTGCAAGACCACATGTCTTCCAGAAAGGGAGTTCTTCTCGAACTTTGCTACTTCTCCACGGCACAGGTGCTGACGAGCATGATCTTCTAGGACTAGCTAGGGCGCTTGACCCGGAAGCATCTGTCTTGTCGCCGAGGGGCATGCACTTAGAATCCGGAATGAATCGCTTCTTTGAGCGCTATCCCGATGGCAGCTTCAACGAAGTTTCCATAGACCAGGGTGTCGCAGAACTGGCTGAGTTCCTTGAAGCCGCAATTCTCGAGTATGAGATTGATCGGACGAACATCTTTGGCACTGGTTTCAGTAACGGGGCAAACACGGCTGCAGCCTTGATGATCAAGCATCCAGCATTACTATCTGGAGCAGCTCTGTTTGGGTCGACCAAGCCATACCGTGAGGTTGAGAAAGTAGACCTCAAGGGAAAGCATGTTTGGCTGGCAAATGGTGATCAGGACCCTTACGCGCCAGTGCAAGTGAGCGAAGCTTGGGTTGAGCAATTACAAAGTTTTGGTGCCGAGGTCAAGTGGTTGCGCCATCCGGGAGGCCATCAAATTTCTCAATCGCACGTGACTGAGATTGCGAACGCGCTCTAAGTCTGCGTCGCAGAGAGCAGGTGAGCGGTTCTAAACCGCTAGGCTCGCCTGCATCATCTCGTTTCCCAAATCACAATTTGTTCAATACCTTTCGCATGGCAAAACCCCAAGCGAAATTATTTGTAACAATCCCTCACGAGCAACAACTTTCGCGTAACTTCATGTCTATCAGTTGTTTTACACACGAAAGGGAGGCACTGGAATGACAATCATTCACGCCCCTTTCATGCTGAATCGAATGCGATAGGCACCAACAGTCTTCGCCGCCTTGCGATGGTGACTTTGGTGTCATGACCTAAAAACTCTCCTAATTTTTAAGGCCGTCATTTGTCAAGCACACTAAACCTCGGGGCATCGGTAAAAATAATCGATGTCCAAAAACACTTTGGTCGCTCTAGATCTCGAGTGGATGTCCTACGAGACATCAACTTAGAAATCAAACAGGGCGAGTTCGTCGCTCTGTTGGGCCCTTCTGGCTGCGGAAAATCAACACTATTGAGACTCATTTCGGGTCTTGATACGCCAAGTCTCGGCTCTGTCACGATCGACGAAACTGTCGTTTCTGGCGTGGACTCTCGATGTGGGGTTGTTTTTCAAGAGCCACGACTACTGCCGTGGCTTAGCCTGCGGGACAACGTGGAACTAGGCGCAAACTTGAATCCAGAAAAAGTTGATGTTGACGCACTTCTGGCAAGAGTTGGACTGGCTGGCTTTGAAAAGAGCTTGCCGCGCGAAGTTTCCGGGGGAATGGCGCAGCGTGCGTCATTAGCCCGTGGTTTGGCAGTGAATCCTAAGGTGCTTCTGCTTGATGAGCCATTCGCAGCATTAGATGCTTTGACTCGGCTCACCATGCAAGACCTACTACTGGAAGTTACCCGAGAATCAAAAACGACGGTGATTTTTGTTACCCACGACATCGACGAGGCTCTGCACTTGGCAGATCGCGTTGTGGTCTTGGCTCAGCGTGGCAATGGCATTGATGAAATTGTCCGCATTGGGGTTGAAAAACCTCGCGATCGCTCCCACGTAGATCTAGTTCCTTTCAGGAACGAACTATTTTCCAAATTTGGAATCCACCACTAGAAAAAGGAATCACTAAGAAATGAAATCAAAAATTATCGGAACACTGGCTGCCTCTCTGGTTGCCCTGTTGGCTCTATCTGGATGCTCCTCTTCGAGTACCACTGAGGAGACCAGGCTCAGGTTGGACTTTGCTTATTGGAACCCGCTGAGTCTTGTCATCAAGGATCAGGGCTGGCTCGAAGCTGAATTGGCCGATCAAGGCATTGAAGTTGAATGGATTCAGTCGCTTGGCTCATCAACAGCTCTCGAAAATCTAAACGCTGAAGCGATAGACATTGGGTCTTCTGCCGGTAGCGCAGTGTTTGCTGCACGTGCAAATGGAGCTCTAATAAATACGGTTGGAGTTTTCTCACAGCCGAACTGGGGAACGATTGTTGTCCCAGCAAATAGCCCAATACAGTCTGTGGCTGACCTGGCAGGGAAGACTATCGCTGCGGCAAGTGGTACTGATCCGTACTTCTTCTTACTTCAGGCTTTGGCGAGAGAGGGCCTATCTTCAGCAGATGTTGAGATCGTGAACCTAATCCACGCTGACGGGCAGAAAGCACTTGAGAACGGCGATGTTGATGCTTGGGCCGGCTTGGACCCATTGACGGCGACTAGTCAAAGGACGACCGGCTCAGTAATTCTGGTCAACGAGCCGAGTTTCAACACCTGGGGAGTGCTTAACACAACCGAGAAGTTCTTGAAGGCTAAGCCGGAATTGGTTGAGTTGGTTCTGGTGCAGTATGAAAGGGCAAGAGCTTGGATTTTGGACAATCCTGACGCCGCAGTTGATATTTTGGCCCGCGACGCAGGCTTGAATCTTGAGGATGCGACCAGGGTTTTGAATGAGCGAACAAACATCGCGGTTTCGTTGATTCCAGGCGAGGCTCAATTGGCCGTTTTCCGGACAATTCTTCCGGTCCTGGTTGCTGAAGACAAGGTCAAGAGCCAAGAGGCCGCCGAGTTGGCACTTCTGGAACTAATAGAGGACAGCATCGCACGCAAGGTAGCCGGCTAAATTGACAGAGTTCAAATCTGACCAGCAGGCCACAAGCAAGCAGCGATTGCTGAAGCGTCTAGCCAGTGTGCGGGCAGCTCTCCTGGGGTTGTTGTTACCAGGAGGAGTTTTAGCACTTTGGTTTTATCTCTCAAGCAATGGCAGCTTTTCGGCTACTCAGCTGCCCCCACCCGGCGAAGTGCTTGCGGCTGCTACGAGTCTGATCGGCAAGGGTACCCTCTGGGAACACTTGCTGATCAGCTTGCAGAGAGTGGGCCTAGGTTTTCTAATAGGCGCGATACTTGGAATCACTCTTGGCTCGCTGGTTGGTTTGAACAAATGGATAGCACAGCTACTAATGCCAACAATTGGTGCGCTTCGAGCAATTCCATCATTAGCGTGGGTCCCTTTGCTGCTGATATGGATGGGTATTTATGAGGAGCCAAAGGTAACGTTGATAGCGATTGGGGCATTTTTCCCAGTTTTCACAACCGTCGCTGCCGGACTTGCCGCTGTTGATCGAAATCTAATAGAGGTTGGTCGGGCCTACGGGCTTAAGGGGGTCTCTCTCGTAAGAAAAGTCCTTCTCCCAGCCTCAGCGCCCACCATTTTTTCCGGTATGAGATTGGGGCTTGCCCAAGCGTGGCTGTTTCTGGTCGCAGCAGAATTGATCGCTAGCTCTAAGGGCCTCGGGTTTTTATTATTGGATAGTCAAAACACCGCAAGAACGGACATTTTATTCATGACAATTGTGATTCTTGCAATCTTGGGTAAGTCCTCCGATGGTCTAATAGCAGTCGTAGAAAAAAGAGTTTTGCACTGGGTCTAATCCCGCTAAAAAAGGAAAGGTCAAACGTTGACTGATAAAGAGTTCGGATTCAAAACCCGGTCGCTGCATGCTGGTGCGGTTCCTGATGCCGCACATGGCGCTAGAGCCGTTCCAATTTATCAAACCACCTCATTTGTATTTGAAGACACTAAGGACGCCGCAAATCTATTTGCGCTAGAGAAGTATGGGAACATTTATTCGCGCATTGGTAACCCAACAGTTGCTGCTTTCGAGGAGAGAATCGCGTCCCTGGAGGGCGGAATTGGTGCGGTTGCCACGGCTAGTGGCCAGTCGGCGGAATTCATTACCTTTGCAGCTCTTTGCGGATCTGGCGACCACATAGTTTCTTCGTCCAGACTCTACGGGGGAACAGTTACTCAGATGACCGTCACCTTGAAACGATTTGGAATTGAAACCACCTTTGTTGACTCCAGCAATGTCGAAGACTTTGAGGCTGCAATTACCGATAACACAAAGCTGATATTCGTCGAGATGATTGCAAATCCGTCGACGGCTATCGCCGACGTGAAGGCGTTGTCAGACCTTGCTCATAAGCACGGAATCCCGCTTGTGGTCGATTCGACAACAGCCACGCCCTACATTGTGCGACCAATAGAACATGGAGCTGACCTGGTTATTCATTCGGCCACCAAATTTTTGGGTGGCCATGGAACTACCCTTGGTGGGGTTGTGGTGGACGCGGGCACATTCAATTGGGACAACGGTAAATTCCCAACAATGACCGAACCGGTTGATGCTTATGGCGGCCTCCAGTGGTGGGGGAACTTTGGCGAGTACGGCTTTCTGACAAAGCTTAGAAGCGAACAGCTCCGGGACATCGGCCCTTCGCTGTCACCATTTTCTGCCTTCCAGTTATTGCAGGGAGTGGAGACACTTTCTCAAAGAATGCGTGACCATCTTGAAAACGCTAAAGCGGTCGCGCAGTGGCTCGATAGTGACCGGCGTGTTAGCTGGATTTCCTACGCCGGATTGAAATCCCACCCAGACTTCAAGCTGGCCCAAAAGTATGCACCCGCAGGGCCGGGAGCCGTCTTCTCTTTTGGTGTTGAGGGAGGAAGAAAAGCGGGGGAGAAGCTAATAAACAGCGTGCAGCTGTTTTCCCACCTTGCGAACATCGGGGATGCCAAGTCTTTGATCATTCACCCGGCCTCCACGCTCTATCGTCAACTTGGAACGCAACAGCTGGCTGCGGCCGGTGTGCCTGAGGATTTGATAAGAATAAGCGTTGGCATAGAGGACATCGAAGACATCCTCTGGGATCTCGACCAAGCAATTACGAAGGCGACGGGACAATCCAGATGAGTTGGGTTGAGCCCAATGCAGTCAAGCGTCTGGAGATCATTCAAGAGGCTAAAACTGTTGCAATTGTAGGGGTATCGTCAAACAGAGCCAGATCAAGCTACTTCGTTGCGAGTTACCTCAAGGGCGGAGGGTATTACAAGGTGTACTTCGTAAATCCCATGATTGATCAGCTATTCGGCGATCAGGTTTACGCGTCGTTGGCTGATCTTCCAGAGGTCCCAGACATTGTTGATGTATTTCGAAAATCCTCTGAAACTCCGGCAGTTCTTGATGAAGCAATTGCCCTAGGCGTGAAAACCATCTGGCTGCAATTGGGTGTTAGTAATGATGAAGTGGCAAGCAGAGGGACTGCAGCTGGTCTAAATGTCGTCATGAATAAATGTCTCAAGATTGAACATGCCAGGTTCCATGGAGGGCTTCACTTAGCCGGCTTCAATACTGGTGTTATTAGCTCAAGGAGAGCCGCTCTCTAATGTCCAAAGAATTGATTGGAGATACCTGGTTTGGGACCGACCGCAAACTTAGCGTTGGCGATTTTAAGGGGCGATATTTACTTCTAGATTTTTGGACTCTTTGTTGCGTCAATTGTCACCATGTTTTAGCCGAACTTAGGCCGCTTGAAGAAAAGTTCAGCGAGGTCCTCACCGTGGTTGGAATTCACTCTCCGAAGTTTGAACACGAGAAAGATCCCGAGGCAGTTCGAGCTGCAATAAGCCGCCACGGGATTGATCACCTGGTGCTAAACGATCCCAACATGTCAACCTGGGAAGCATTCGGAGTGCGGGCCTGGCCGACCTTGGTGCTTATTGATCCTGCTGGTGAAATAATCGGAACTTTCTCTGGTGAAGGGCATGGTCATGCCATAGATGCTCTGATTAGTTCAACTACTCAGACATACCAGGATTCAGGTCTTCTAATACCCGGGCAATTCGAGGTCTCATTTGAGGATTACGAGCCTGGAGTGTTCAATCAACCCGGGAAGCTTTCCGTGATTCCTGAAGGCTATAGAAGCTACTTTCAGGGCGCGGATTTGCTGGTTTCAAATTCTGGCTCACACAATTTACACGCGGTCAGCTCTGAGGCTTTGTCAGAGCCCGTGATGACAATCGGCAGGTCTTCTCGGGGCAGTGCAGATGGGGATTTTGCTCAGGCCGAATTTTCAGAGCCATACGGCACGGTGTTTTTGGAGCCGGAACTCGCTGAGGCACTTGGCTACGAGCTGATCGTTGCCGACACAGCGAATCACCTAATCAGAGCTGTTTCACTAAGGTCTCAGCGCGTCTCAACCATTGCGGGGACGACTCTTCAGTGGATGCAAAACGACGAAACCTCTGGGGCTGCCCTTGAGATCAATCTTTCAACTCCATGGGACATAACTGTCTCGGAGGGTCTTTTGCTTATCGCGATGGCGGGGGAGCACAGAATTTGGACACTTGACCTTCAAGGGGCAACTGTTCAAGTTCTAGCCGGCACCACCAATGAAGGGTTGCAAGATGGGCCCTTCGAAACTGCTTGGTTTGCTCAAAGCTCCGGACTGCTGGCCTCCAAAACCACGAATGGATTGGTGTGGGTTATTGACGCCGAAACTTCCTCACTTAGGAAGCTCCAAGACGGCGTGGTGACGACTCTAGTTGGCAAGGGTTTGTTCGAGTTTGGACATTTAGACGGTAACGCAGGTGAGGCACTCCTGCAGCATCCGCTGGGCCTTACAGAACTGCCGAACGGTCAAGTTGTTATCGCCGATTCTTACAACGCCTCCTTGAGGGTTTTTGACCCGGCAACAAATAAGGTGGCGACCCTCGCAAGAGACCTCTCCGAACCCAGCGACGTGGTCATGCTCGACGGAGATCTGTATATCGCTGAGGCAAGTGGGAATCGCATATCGAAGCTACCGATAGCAGCTGCGCAGCTTGTTGTTGGGGAGAGTTTTATAACTGCTCGTCCTGCGAGCATTCTGAAGCCTGGATTAGTAGATCTAGAAGTGGTGTTCGTTCCTCCTCCTGGGCAGAAGATTGATCTTCGATACGGTCCCGCCACATATCTAGATGTTTCTTCAACACCTCCGGAGCTTCTGCTGTCAGGCGCTGGTTCCGCCAGTGAGCTGACAAGAATTATCGAAATAAACCCTGAGGTTCAAGATGGAGTTATTCATGTCGCCGCAAAGGGTGCGTCATGTGATTCAAATTCCGAGCACGCTACTTGCCACATTCATCAGCAAGATTGGGGTATCCCAGTCAAAATCACGGAAGCCGGCGAGGGTATTTTGAGATTAAGCCTCAGCGGAAACTAGGTCACGAGCGAATCACTTTTTTTCGTCCCGATACTAATGATCGGAAGGACCGTGTAAAGGATTACCTCAGAGCACCTCGCGAAGTCGGAACCTGTCCCACAAAGAACGCCTTTAACCTGCCGCTAAGGCTGAGATGCAGAGCAAAAGTAACTAAACTCTATTAGGACGACGAGAAAAGGATGATCTGATGGAAAGCCACGACTTGGTTCTAGTGCTCAACGAGGTAACGGTCCTGATGACACTTGCAGCTGCAGGCATCATTGCGCTGTTGGGCATGTTCGCGCATCTTTCGTTCTCCTCCATCTTTGGAAAAGACGTTAATTAGTCGTATAGGTATTTCTTACGGTCCGAATCTCCAAGGCTTTTCGGTTCTGCACGTGGCTATTTTGCGGCGTACATTTCCTGAATCAAAAATGGCTCTGAAAGCTTTCCATCGATAAATTCTAGGATTCTTGCGACGGTGGGCGCGTTGTTGTGGATTTCCCAGAGCTCTCTGGATTCCCATGCTTCGATGAACATCAGCTTTCCTGAGACTTCCTCGTAGAGATCATAGAAGAGACAACCGAGCTCAAGCCTCACATCTTTTGCGACATCGAGCAGAAGCTCTTTGACTTCGATCAGGTTCTGGGCATTGGGCGTAAAAGTGGCTACAACAGTGCATGTCTTCATGTTGAGATGCTACAGGAGCTATCTACTTAGGCTGTTAGATTAAGCGACTTCGCTGTTTGCTTCATTGTCTTTTTTGCAAGCTCTGCATTCTCATTTAGGTCTTTGCCAAAGGTGGGTATCAGCTCTTTAATGGCTTTTGTCCAGGTTGGGAAGTCATCCGGCGCCATCCGCTGAAGCACGTCTAGCATTACGCTCACGCTTACCGAAGCTCCTGGGCTTGCCCCTAGAAGTCCAGCAATGGTCCCATCCTTGCTGGATATAACTTCAGTTCCAAACTGAAGCGTGCCACCGCGGCCATTTGGCTTGATGACTTGAGCTCTTTGGCCGGCTTCGTAGTAGGACCAGTTTTTTGGAGAAGCATTTGGCACAAACACTCGTAGAGCTTCGAACTTACTTTTCTTTGTCTTGGTTACTTCCATAAGCAAGTACTTCATGAGGTCTAAGTTTCTGAGGGCAACTGAGAGATAAGAGGTGATGTTCTTTATCCTGATCGACAAGGGAAGATCAAGCACCGAACCGTTTTTCAAAAACTTGGGGTTAATTCCGGCAAATGGCCCGAAGAGCAAACTGGTTTTGCCATCTACAACTCTTGTGTCGAGGTGAGGCACAGACATTGGGGGAGCGCCGACGTCGGCTTGGGAATAGACCTTTGCTTGATGGCTCGCGACTATTTCGGGATCATCGGTTCTCAGGAAGTGACCGCTAACCGGGAAGGTTCCGTAGCCATCTATTTCTGGAATTCCGGATTTTTGAAGGATCTTCAACGCATATCCTCCGGCACCAACGAATACTTTATTTGCGTGGACAATACGACCTGGGGAGCCTCCGAACCATAGCTGCCACTTTTTATTTTCAAACTGGTGTACCGATTTGACTTCGGTGTTCGTTTCGAGTCGCATACCGTTTTTGACTAGCCAATTGATCATCTGCTTGGTCATAGATCCGTAGTTAACATCTGTGCCTTGATTTGTAAATGTCGCAGCAACTTTTTCGTCGCCTCTGCCGTCCATCATCAAGGGAATCCACTCTGCGAGTTCTTTGACATCCTCTGAGAACTTCATGCCCGTAAATAGCGGCTGAGCATCCAGCGACTTTTGCCGTCTTCTTAAGTAGTCAACATCTGAGTCGCCACGAACAAAGGTCATGTGGGGGACGGAACGTATGAAAGTCTTTGGGTCATCGAGTGCACCCAGTCCTACGAGGCTTGACCAGAATTGCCTGGAGACCTGAAATTGCTCGTTGATGGCCACTGCCTTGGCAGGATCTGGCAGAGACCCATCGGTCGAGTCAGGCATGTAATTCAGTTCACATAATGCCGCGTGCCCGGTACCAGCATTATTCCACGGGTTCGAGCTTTCCTCTGCAACTTCGCCCAACCGCTCATACATGACAATAGAGATACTCGGGTCAAGCTTCTTTAGAAGCACACCTAGGGTTGCGGACATAATTCCGCCACCAATTAGGGCAAAGTCGTATTTCTCAATCTCACTCACACTTAGAGGCTAATCGGTCTAGAGGACTGTTACGCCCAAAAGTGCACCAATCGCATAGGAAATTCCCATTGTCAGGGTGCTAATCACGACGTTTCTGGCAACAGATTTCAGTACTGGCGTGCTTCCAGCCCACGCCGCCCACCATCCCGTGAGGGCTAGTGCTAGAGCCACACTTGCAAAGGTTGCCTGAATGCTAATTGCCTGCCACGGACCGGTGATAGCGAGAAACGGCAGCGCAGCCCCGGATATAAATGCCAGAAGTGATGACCAGGCGGCAGACCAAGGCCTCGCGTTTATGCTGCCTTTTTTTCGACCGTGCGCAATTTCAGTGTCGCGCTGAGCGCTCACGCTTATAAATTCTCCGCCGCCCATTGAGATTGCGCCTGCGACAATCGCCGCGGCTCCAGCAAGGAATATAACCTCATAACTGGCTCCTGCGGCTGCTACTCCAACCACGATGCCTGCGACCGAAACAATGCCATCATTTGCACCGAGAACCGCCGCCCTCAGCCAATTCAGCTTGCGCTCAAGATCACGTTCTTTGTTTTCGCTCATAAGCCAATTTTGCAGTGTTGCTTACGGCATTACTAGCAAGGCATACCTAACTCGGTCAGTAGACTTTGTCGTGTAAAGGAGTACAAGTGAATATTTTGTTAGCAGGGAAGACTCACCAAGTAAGTGAGGGAGCCACCGGTTTTGATCTTTTCGAACTGCGTGAGGTCATTGCGATGCACGTGAATGGCGAGGCTAGGGATCTTTCTCATGTCGTAGCCGCCGAAGATCAAGTCGAGGGCATACTTATTGACTCTCCAGCGGGTCTGGAGATTCTTAGGCACTCCACGGCTCACGTCATGGCTCAAGCCGTGCAGGAGCTATTTCCGAGCGCAAAGCTTGGCATCGGGCCGTATATCACCGACGGGTTTTATTTCGATTTTGATGTTGAGGAACCTTTCGTTCCTGACGACCTAAAACGGGTAGAGAAACGCATGAAGGAACTAGTGGGTAAATCCCAGCGATTTACGCGCGTTGAAGTTTCTGACGAAGAGGCCAAGAGGCTTATGGCCGACGAGCCCTACAAGCTAGAACTAATCGGGCTGAAGTCTGAGGATGTTCAGGAGGGTTCGGTTGAGGTTTCATCCGGTGGGCTATCGGTGTATGAAAACACGAACCCAGACGGCAGCTTCGCATGGCGAGATCTTTGCAGAGGGCCTCACCTGCCAAACACGAGACAAATCGGCAAGAGCTTTTCTTTATCCAGGAGCGCGGCAGCCTACTGGCGAGGCAACGAAAACAATAAGCAACTCCAACGGATTTACGGCACCGCCTGGGCGACTAAAGAGGCGCTAGCGGAGCACCTAGACAGAATTGAACAGGCTGCGAAGCGCGACCACAGAAAACTTGGCGTGGAGCTTGATCTATTCAGTTTTCCCGAAGAAATCGGATCAGGGCTTGCGGTATTTCATCCAAAGGGTGGAATCATCCGAAAGGTCATGGAGGACTACTCACGTGCCAAGCACGAAGAGGCCGGGTATGAGTTTGTCTACACACCGCACATAACTAAGTCCAATCTCTTTGAACAAAGCGGACATTTGAACTGGTATTCGGATGGGATGTTCCCACCAATGAAGCTGGACTCTGAGGTCGGCGAGGACGGAGAGGTTCGCAAGCAGGGCGTTGATTATTACCTAAAGCCAATGAACTGCCCATTCCATATTCTGATTTTTAAGTCTCGTTCCAGAAGCTACCGAGAACTACCGCTTCGCATGTTCGAGTTTGGATCCGTTTATCGCTACGAGAAGTCCGGCGTTCTACATGGCCTCACGAGAGTTCGTGGCATGACGCAGGACGATGCCCACCTATTTGTCACCCAAGATCAATTGCAGCAGGAGCTAACTAGCGTTTTGAAGTTTGTGCTTGATCTTCTTCGCGATTACGGACTAAACGATTTCTACCTTGAGTTATCCACCAGAGAAGAAGGCAATCCAAAGTTTGTCGGTGAGGATGCTATTTGGGAATCCGCAACGAAAACGCTGGAGCAGGTGGCAAAAGACTCCGGTTTGGAACTGGTTGCAGATCCCGGCGGCGCAGCATTCTATGGACCAAAGATATCTGTTCAGGCAAGAGACGCTATCGGTCGCACCTGGCAAATGAGCACAATTCAGCTGGACTTTAATCTTCCAGATCGATTCAATTTGGAATACGTTGGCTCAGATGGTGCGAGGCATCAGCCGATCATGATTCATAGGGCCTTATTTGGATCCATTGAACGTTTCTTTGGGGTCCTAACTGAGCACTACGCTGGTCACTTTCCACCATGGCTAGCACCCGTTCAAGCGGTGTGTATACCCGTTGCAGACGAATTCGCAGACTATCTAGACATCTTCGCCAGTTCGCTGAAGAAGGAGGGAGTGCGCATAAACGTCGATCACTCTGACAGCCGGATGCAAAAAAAGATACGAGACCACACCCTTGATAGGGTTCCGTTCATAATCCTTGCTGGAGCCAGAGATGTTGAAGCTGGAACTTTGGCTTTTAGGTTCCGAGACGGGAATCAGCGCAATGACATTCCGCTTGAGGAAGCCAGGCAACTCATTCGAGATGCCATCGGCAACAAGGAACAGGTCTAATGAGCGAATACCTAGACAACATGACTGGGATGCAGGACGGCTTTGAAAGGCTGTGGACACCACATCGCTTGGTTTACATTGAGGACCTGCAGAAGCCCCCAACCGATGACTGCGTTTTTTGCGATGCGCCAAATAAGTCAGACGAAGATGGACTGATAGTTAAGCGCGGAGTCACCGCGTATGTTCTTTTGAACCTGTTCCCTTATAACGCAGGGCATTTGCTTGTTTGCCCTTACAGGCACGTCGCAACCTATGACAAGGCCACCCTTGAGGAGACCGCCGAGATCGCACTTTTGACCCAACAGGCGATGGCGACGATTGAAGCGACCTCGAGGGCTCACGGTTTTAATATCGGCATGAATCAAGGTCAAGTTGCTGGCGCCGGCATCGCAGAACACCTTCATCAACATATAGTTCCTCGTTGGAGGAATGATTCCAACTTTTTTCCGATTATTGCTCAGACCAAAGCGATTCCAAAACTTCTCGGTGAAGTTAGGGAAACAATTGCTACCAACTGGATAGACGGAGTTTAGGATTAGATCATGACAAATAACACGACAGAATCAACGCCCTTAGTTAAATCTGGATTAGCAGAAATGCTAAAGGGTGGCGTCATTATGGACGTTGTCAACGCGGAACAGGCAATTATTGCTCAGGATGCCGGAGCTGTAGCTGTGATGGCTTTAGAGCGTGTGCCAGCAGACATCCGCGCTCAGGGTGGCGTAGCCCGCATGAGCGATCCAGACCTGCTCGACGGTATCAGGGCAGCTGTGTCGATTCCCGTCATGGCCAAGGTTCGCATCGGTCACTTCGTTGAGGCACAGGTTCTTCAGTCCCTCAAAGTTGACTTCATCGACGAATCAGAGGTCTTGAGCCCGGCTGATTACGTAAATCACATTGATAAGTGGAACTTCGACATCCCATTTGTTTGTGGTGCTACTAACTTGGGCGAGGCGCTTCGTCGCATCACCGAGGGTGCAGCCATGATCAGGTCCAAGGGCGAAGCCGGGACCGGCGACGTGTCGGAAGCCACCAAGCACATCAGGACCATTCTTGGCGAAATCCGAGCTCTATCATCCAGAAGCGATGACGAACTATTCGTCGCCGCCAAAGAACTTCAGGCCCCATACGCCCTTGTCAAGCAAGTAGCTAGAGAAGGAAAGCTGCCAGTAGTCCTATTCGTAGCCGGAGGAGTTGCTACTCCTGCAGACGCGGCCATGATGATGCAGATGGGTGCAGACGGTGTGTTCGTTGGATCCGGTGTATTCAAGTCTGGTAACCCAGTGGCTCGCGCTGCGGCAATTGTCAAGGCAACCACTTTTTACAACGACGCAGACGTGATCGCAAATGCTTCCCGCGGTCTAGGTGAAGCGATGGTCGGCATAAACGTGAGTGACCTGCCAGCACCTCACCGACTTTCGGAGCGTGGCTGGTAATTGCGAATAGGCGTTCTCGCTCTTCAGGGCGATAGCCGAGAGCACCTTCTACTCCTAGAACAACTAGGAGTAGAAGGTCTCGCAGTTAGAACAGACAGCGATTTATCAAAAGTCAATGCGTTGATAATCCCTGGGGGAGAGTCAACGACCATATCGAAGCTTCTTGTTAATTTTGATCTAATGCCGCAGGTTCGAGACTTCGCCAAATCAAAGCCAGTGCTCGGCACTTGCGCCGGGCTGATTCTAATTTCTGATGAAGTAATCGGAGCTCTTCCAGATCAGCAGCTAATAACCGGGCTTCCAGTCAAGACAGAACGCAATGCTTATGGCGGTCAGCTGAATTCGTTTGAAGCCTCAGTGTCATTCGCGGATGGCACCACGGAAAACGTCGCCTTCATTAGAGCCCCGAGGATTCTCGATGCCGGTAACTGCGAGATTTTGGCAACACATAACCAGGAGCCAGTTGCCGTAAAGTTCCAGAATCTAATTGGCGCAAGCTTCCACCCGGAGCTGACTGGAGCCACGTATTTGCATAAGTTGTTCATTTTGCTCGTCGAAGAGCATCAAAGCTAGTAATTTAGAGGAATTATGTCAGGTCACTCTAAATGGGCAACAACAAAGCATAAAAAAGCAGCCAACGACTCCAAGAGAGCAAAGCTGTTTGCGAAACTTATCAAGAACATAGAGGTGGCTGCGCGCCTAGGCGGCTCTGACCTTGAAGGAAACCCGACGCTCTACGAGGCCATTTATAAGGCCAAGAAGCTCTCCTTGCCCGGCGACAACATTGATCGGGCTGTCAAACGTGGCGCAGGCGAATTAGGCGATGGCGTTGAATATCACAACATTATTTACGAGGGCTATGGACCAGCTGGGGTAGCTGTAATGATTGAATGCCTCACTGATAACAAAAACCGCGCTGCCGCCGAGGTCAGGCTAGCGGTCGGTAAGAATTCCGGAAACATGGCTGACCCTGGTTCGGTGAGCTACCAATTTGCACGCAAGGGTGTTATTTCGGTTCCAAGCTCCTACAGCGAGGATGAAATTCTTGAAGCCACCATTGAGCACGGCGTCGAAGACCTACAGCTAATAGGCGACAATTTTTTGCTCACCTGCGACCCAAGCAAGATGACGGAAACCAGAACTGCCCTCCAGCAGTCAACTATCGATTACGAATCGGCTGACGTGGAATTTGTTTCCTCTTTGAAGGTCGAAGTGGATGCCGCCAGTGCCAAGAAAGTCATTGATCTCATAGAAGCGCTAGAGGAGCTGGACGATGTCCAAGAGGTATACACAAACATGGAGATTTCAGAAGCCATAATGGCCGAGCTAGAAGCCATGAGCTAGTGGAGCTAATTCTCGGAGTCGACCCTGGGCTCACGCGCTGTGGATACGGCCTCATAACCGGCAATAAGGCGATCGATTATGGTCACTTCACCTCCTCACCAACCCAGGATCCGCGGGATCGTGTCGGCTCAATAGCCGAGTCTTTGAACCAGATTATTTCTGTCCACAAGCCAGTCCTCATCGCCATAGAGCGAGTTTTCGCTCAGGCTAACCTCAGAAGTGTGATGGGGGTCGCTCAGATCTCGGGCGCACTTATGGCCTTGGCCTTTAAGCACGACATACCGCTTGAGTTCTTTACGCCAAGCGAGGTCAAGCTCGCGGTTACTGGCAGCGGAAGAGCCGACAAAGTGCAGGTGTCAGAAATGGTTAAGCGCACGCTCAACTTGCAAGAAACCCCCAAACCGGCCGACGTTGCCGACGCCCTGGCGGTGGCGATTTGCGCATCTAAAAGAGCGCAGGGGCTGGGCACGAATGCCCAACAGAAGTGGGTCGCAGCCGCCAAGAGTGCCAACCGCAGATTAGGTTAGCAACGTGATATCGAGCTTGCAGGGAACCATCAGCCACTTGGGCGCAGATCGTCTTACCTTGGTTGTGTCCGGAGTCGGTTTTTCGATTCAGGTAACCAGTCGTCACTCAGCCAAACTTGCCCTCGGCCAAGAGATCTTGATCCAAACAAAACTCGTTGTCAGAGAGGACGACCTGTCTTTGTTTGGCTTTCAAACGAACCAAGAGGCCGAATTATTTGACTTGCTCTGCGGGGTAAACGGGATTGGGCCCAAGCTAGCAATGACCACGCTGTCTGGGCTAACCGGCGAGCTATTAGTGAATGCAATCAATTCCCAAGACGAAAATGCTTTCCGTGCGATACCGGGAATTGGGCCAAAGACTGCAAAACTTGTTTTGATTACCCTGAGCGGCAAGGTTGGTCTTTCCTCCAGCGTCAGAGTTAATGAGAACGTGCTGCAGGCGATGCTTCAACTGGGTGGAGACGAACTCGCATCCAGAAAGCTTCTATCAAGCCTCGACCAGTCACTATCCGAATCCGCGTTACTCAAGCAGGCACTAGCTGAACTTGGCCGTTCTAAGTTGATCTCATGATGGATTCCGCACCAGAGGAGCGGGCGCTAGAAGCAGCCTTGAGGCCCAAAGTTCTAAGAGAGTTCGTAGGCCAAGACAAGGTTGTCAGTCAGATTTCTCTAGTGATCAAGGCGGCAAAGCTTGGGGGGAGGACCGCGGATCATATTTTGTTGGCAGGTCCTCCCGGCCTCGGAAAAACCACGCTTGCCATGATCGTTGCCCACGAAGCGGAGCGAACACTCAAGCTAACGAGCGGCCCAGCAATTCAGTCCTCGGGGGATCTGGCATCAATACTCTCCGCTCTAGAGGCTGGCGACGTACTGTTTATCGACGAAATCCACCGAATGTCCAGAAGTGCCGAAGAGATGCTGTACCTCGCAATGGAGGATTTTCGAGTTGACGTGATGGTTGGCAAGGGCCCGGGAGCTGCGTCAATTTCTCTTGACATCGAGCCGTTTACACTCATTGGCGCAACTACTAGAAGCGGAATGCTACCCACTCCTCTTCGAGACCGTTTTGGTTTCACGGCTTTCCTCGAGTATTACGAGGCTCACGAAATCGCACGAGTGCTAGAAGCTTCATCGCTGAAACTTGGCATCAACCTTGAGGCCGAGGCGCTTGATTTACTGAGCACCCGATCCAGAGGCACGCCTCGCATAGCAAATCGCCTACTTAGGCGAGTGCGAGATTTCGCCAGTGTCAATGAACACAGTGTTATTGACTACGGGATCGCTTTGGATGCCATGGCCCTTTTTGAGGTTGACAAATTAGGCCTAGATCGAGTGGATCGGACTCTTTTGACGATGCTGGCTACTAAATTCAGCGCCAAGCCGGTTGGCCTTTCAACCCTTGCTGTCGCGCTAGGCGAAGAGCCCGAGACCATCGAAGCAGTGATCGAACCCTTCTTGATTAGAGCTGGTTTATTGCAGCGAACACCGCGCGGCAGAGAGATAACAAGTCACGGTTTAGTGCATTTAGGGATTCAGTAGAGCAGGTTTTTCATCTAAGCCCTATAATTTCGGGGTACCAATCGGTTAGGAATACCTTGGATTTAATACTATTAGCGGTCCTTGCCGCCATGATTCTGTTGCTGGTAAATCAGAACAGAAAACGTAAGCGTGACGCAGCGAACTTGGTTCAGACTCTCCAAGTGGGCTCCAACGTCATCCTTCATGCAGGCATCAAAGGCACGGTTATCGCCATAGGCGAAGATGACCTAGAGATTGAGACCACGCCAGGCACGAAGCTCAAAGTGCTGAAGCAGGCAGTGCGAGCAATCCAGACTTCTGAGGAGAACTAGCTTTGGCTGAGAACACCACAACGAGAACCTCGAGACGAAAGCTCTCATGGCTCACAGGCATTGCAGTCTTTTTCGTTGGGCTTATGATTTGGGGCGTAGCTACGGTTCAACCTGGAGCGGCCTTCGCCCCCGAGTTGGGTCTTGACCTTCAGGGCGGTACGCAAATTATTCTGACTCCAACGATTGCCGAGGGTGATCAGGCAAGTTCCGAGCAGCTAACCCAAGCCGTAACGATTATTCGACAGAGAATCGACGGATCCGGTGTTGGAGAAGCACAGGTTTCAATCCAAGGGAATCAAAACATCGTTGTTGCAATCCCCGGAACTCCAGATCCGACGACTCTTCAGCTGATTAAGGCCAGTGCGCTGCTCGAGTTCAGGCCCGTCATTGTTCAGGGTGTTTCTACACCTGCAGCCGAGGGCGCATTGCCAGTGGACCTAGAAACTTTCAGTGACACAACCCCTACTACGCCAGTCAACGCCAGCGACACTGCATGGATAACCGAGCGGCTTCAGGCGCAATTTGAAAACCTAGACTGCACTTCGCCCTTTAGGGCCCCCGGACAAGTGGATGATCCAACTGTGGGACTTGTGACTTGCGACGAATCGTCGCTGTACAAGTACATTCTTGGTCCCGTGGAAGTACAGGGCGCTAACATTTCCGACGCCAGTGCTGGAACAGTTACCACCCAAACTGGTGCAAGCACTAACACTTGGGCAGTCAACTTGGAGTTCAATGGAACGGGCACCGACGCCTTTGGTTTGGTGACTTCGAGGCTGTTCGGGCTTCAGAGCCCAGCGAATCAATTTGCGATTACTCTGGACGGCTTGGTGATTACTGCTCCATCGACGAATGCGGTTATCACCAACGGTCAAGCACAGATAACGGGATCATTCACTCAAGAATCTGCAACTGTATTGGCTGATCAGCTGAAGTATGGTGCCCTACCTATTGGCTTTGAAGTTCAGTCACAGGAGAACATCTCCGCGACTCTTGGTTCAGAGTCTCTGCGTTCAGGACTACTTGCAGGACTCATCGGTCTTATCTTTGTGATTATCTACATGGCTTTCCAGTACCGAGGTCTAGCAACTGTAGTTCTCGGTTCTTTGATCGTGGCAGCGCTATTGGTCTATCTAGCAATTGCGTTCCTGTCTTGGAGACAGGGCTACAGGCTCTCACTTGCCGGGGTAGCTGGTCTGATCGTAGCTATTGGTATTACTGCTGACTCGTTCATTGTCTACTTTGAAAGAATTAGGGATGAGCTTCGAGACGGTCGGAATCTTGAAAGTGCTGTCGAAGCCGGTTGGAAGCGAGCAATTCGTACCATCCTTATCTCGGACGCTGTTAGCTTCACTGCAGCGGTAGTTCTCTACCTGCTAACAAGCTCTTCGGTACGAGGCTTCGCCTTTACTCTGGGTCTCACCACTTTGATCGACCTCTTGGTAGTGACCATGTTTACACATCCACTCGTGCAGCTATTGGCTAGAAACAAGTTCTTCGCCTCGGGTCACCGATTCTCCGGATTCGACCTTTCGGCTAGAGAGGTTTCCTATAAGGGCCGCGGTGAATTTAGGGTGGCCAAGTCGCTAGCCGGAGGCAAGGCCGAAAAGTCTTCAAAGGAAGCACAAAAACGACAGACAATTGCTGAGCGAAAAGCTTTGGCGGGTCAGGGAGATCAAGATGAGTAGGGCAAGAGATTTCGGAAACCAGCTTTACTCGGGTGAGCGAAGCTTTAATTTTGTAGCCCGAAGGAAAACCTGGTACATCATCGGAGCTGTGGCCGTCATTTTGGCATTGTTGTTGCCCATCGCGCGTGGCGGGTTCAACTTTGGAATTGAGTTCCGTGGAGGTTCTGAATTTAGGCTCACGAACTCTCAAGAGTTACCCCACCAGCTTGCGGTAGACGTAATATCCGAAATCTCCCCGGGTTCTCAAGTCAACGTAACTGACGTTGGGCTTGCCGACATTCGCATTCAGACCGAGCAGCTCGTAGACGTAGAGTCAGAGCGAGCTCGTGTGGCTCTTGCCGCGGCATACGGAATAGAGGATGCCGCTGTAGCATCCAGCTTCATTGGCCCAAACTGGGGCGCAGATGTTACCAATCAAGCCCTGATGGGGCTTGTCGTATTCCTAATACTGGTGTCTCTTTTGATAGCCGTTTACTTCAGAAGTTGGAAAATGTCGGTAGCTGCGGTCCTCGCTCTTGCCCACGACTTGATTCTTACTGCCGGAATTTATGCCGCTGTTGGTTTTGAGGTGACGCCAGCTGCGGTGATTGGATTCCTTACAATTTTGGCCTACTCGCTTTATGACACGGTCGTCGTGTTCGATAAGGTTCGCGAAAATACGCTAGAAGTTGAGTACTCAGAAACTCGAACTTTTGGCGAGATGGTAAATCTCGCGGTTAACCAAACACTGATTCGATCGATCAACACATCGGTTGTCGCCGTCCTACCAGTGGCTTCAATCCTGTTTGTCGGGTCTTTGTTGCTTGGTGCCGGAACCCTTAGGGACATCGCCTTGGCGCTGTTTGTTGGAACTATTGTCGGAACCTACTCATCCATCTTCCTGGCGGCCCCGATTTATGCTCATCTGCGCGAATCTGAGCCGACTTTGAAGAAAGCTGCAGACAAAGTATTCGCAAGCCGCGCGTAGACTTGAGTCCATTCAAAAGAGGATGGAAACATGACAGATGCGAAGAGCAGTTCCCTTCGCTCACGTCTGCCTAAAATATTTACGAAGTCTTCGACTTCTTATGGCACCGACTTGGCTTCTCTCATTCGTGTAGTCAAATCAAACCACCCCAAAGCCGACCTGATTGTGATCGACAAAGCTTTCCAGTACGCCGAGAAGTACCACACCGGCCAGCTGAGGAAAAGTGGAGAAGAGTACATAACCCACCCGCTTGCGGTAGGCAGGATCCTCGCTGACCTTGGCTCTGGCCCGGCAACAATTGCTGCAGCGTTACTGCACGACACCGTAGAGGACACTGATTACTCCATAGAAGCCCTCGAGAAGGACTTTGGTCCCGAAGTGGCTCTATTGGTCGATGGAGTCACGAAACTGGACAAGGTCAAGTTCGGAGACAGCGCGCAGTCTGAAACCATGCGCAAGATGGTGGTCGCCATGAGCAAGGACGTGAGAGTTCTTGTCATCAAGCTCGCGGACCGACTTCACAATGCAAGAACTTGGGGTTTCGTTAGTCCCGAGTCGGCAAGGAAAAAGGCCCAGGAAACACTGGAAATTTACGCGCCATTAGCTCACCGTTTGGGTATTTCAACGATGAAAGTTGAGCTCGAGGACATCAGCTTTAGCGTCCTCTACCCGAAGGTTTACGAAGAGATTGTCTCTCTGGTCGGTCAAAGAAACCCCTTGAGATCCGACTACACGCAGAACGTAATAGACGAAATCTCCTTTGAACTTCGAAACGGCAAGGTTAAATCAAAGATAGACGGACGCCCTAAGCAGTACTACTCGATTTACCAGAAGATGGTGTTGCGCGGAAGAGAGTTCGACGACATCTACGACCTCGTGGGTGTAAGGGTGATAGTTGCAAGCGTAAAAGACTGCTATGCCGCCCTGGGTGCCATACACGCCCGCTGGTCGCCGTTACCGGGTAGGTTCAAGGACTACATTGCGATGCCGAAGTTCAATCTCTATCAGTCGCTGCACACGACAGTTGTCGGCCCAGACGGTAGGGCAGTGGAGATACAGATACGAACGCTGGAGATGCACCAGCGTGCCGAGTTTGGTGTCGCAGCCCACTGGAAGTACAAGGCTCAGTCAGGAAAGAGCGAAAAGGAGGTCGACTTCGCCTGGATGAAGCAACTCTCCGATTGGCAAGAGGAGACCGCTGATCCCGGCGAGTTCCTTGATAATTTGCGATTTGAAATTGGTGCCAAAGAGCTCTATGTCTTCACGCCAAAGGGAAAGGTCGTCGGTCTGGCAGCTGGATCGACGCCAGTGGACTTCGCTTATGCGGTTCATACAGAGGTAGGACATAAGACCATCGGCGCGAAGGTTAACAGTCGATTGGTGCCACTTGAGAGCAAACTGCAGGCCGGAGATTCCGTGGAGGTATTGACTTCGCGGTCAGAGTCCGCCGGACCGAGCAAGGATTGGTTGAATTTTGTGGCTTCCCCGGGGGCCCGCGCGAAGATAAAGCATTGGTTTGCACAGGAGCGCAAGGAAATTGCTACCGAGGACGGAAAAGAGGCATTGGCTCGAGGACTCAGGAGAAAAGGCCTTCCTGTTCAATCGCTTATGTCCTCTGATTCGCTTACAAAGCTCGCCGAAGAGCATGGCCTCGTCGGGGTTCCAGCCTTATTTAACGCGATAGGACAGGGTCAGCTAACTGTCAGCACCGTGATTGACAGGCTTAAGCAACTTGAAGGCCTAGCGCCAGAGGCTATTACCGAGGAGCTGCCGATACAGGTTCCTAAGTCTCTGCGTCAAAGAAGAAACGAATCTCAGGGAGTGCTGGTCAAAGGGGACCCAGATGTCATGTCGAAGATGGCTAGATGCTGCACCCCGGTGCCTGGAGATGAAATTACCGGATTCATTACTCGCGGCGAGGGAGTTTCGGTGCACCGGATGGACTGTAAAAACGTTCAATCCCTTGCAAAAGAGAGACTTGTTGAAGTTTCCTGGGCCGATGAAGCCAGGGGAGTGTTCATGGTTCAGATACAGATTGAGGCCCTAGATCGCTCCGGCCTGCTAAGTGATGTAACGCGAGTGTTGACCGAAAGTCATGTAAACATCCTCAACGCGTCGGTTTCAACCGGTAAGGACAGAGTAGCGATTAGCAAGTTTATTTTTGAGATGGCGGACCCATCACATCTGGATCACGTTCTAAACCAAGTCCGGAGAGTAGAAGCCGTTTACGACGTCTATCGAGTCAAAAGCAACTAAGGCTAATCAACAGCCTGAGATGCAGCTAGCAGCCAAGCCTTGCGGGCCGTTATCTGCTCTTCAATTTCCTTTTTCTTCTCAGGTTTAGCAAGCTCGAGGCTCTTCTCAAGCCCGGCAATCGCATCCTCGAGTTGCGAAACCAAGGAATTCGAGCGTGCTTTTGCAGCCGGATCGGATCGTCGCCATGCGTCAGCAGCAGCATCAGCAATCTTCTTCTCTGCTTTTCTTAGTGGATCTTCAATTTTCCTGACCTGGTCACGCGGGATGTGTCCGATTTTTTCCCAGCGCGCTTGGATATTGGCCAAAGTTTTCTTAGCTGACTCAATGTCATCAAAGTTCAGCGCTTCAATCTCAAGGTTCAGAGCGCTCTTCTTTTCAAGGTTCGCCTTCTGGCTGGTTTCAATCTCGGCATCCTCAGCTTTTTTGGCAGCAAAGATAGCGTCGCCCGCGGCGCGGAACTCTTTCCACAGCGCCTCTTCTGCTTTCCCGGCCTTGCCAGCCAATTTCCATTGATTCTGGAGCTTTTTGTATTGGTCCGTTGCTCCAGCACCCTTGGCCAGTAGAGCCTTTGCACTTTCTACAAGGGATGTCTTCTCGGCTTTAGCTTCCTTAAACGCGCCATCCAAATTGGAGAAAAAGGCACGGCGTCCCTGTTCGAATTTAGCGCGGGCCTGGGAGAATCGCTTCCAAATCGGGTCGGTCTTAGCCTTCGGAACCTTCGGGCCTTCCTTTTGAAGCTTTTGCCAACGCTCAAACAACTCGGTCATTTCGACGGCAGACTTTTTCCAATTAATGCCTCCGAGGTTGGCGACTAGGGCCTCTGCTCTGATGGCGATTTCTTCTTTGGCAACCATTGCGAGCTGATTTGCTGCAGCCCGCTCTTCGTTGGCCTTGGCGCTGGTGGCATCAATTAGCCCAGTCACTGCCTCGACACGATCACGCAAGTTCTGAACATTTCCGACTGCCTTTGGCTCAACTAGCTCGGCCTTCAGGTGTTCACGAGTGGTTTTCAAGCTTTTGGCATCTGTGATTCCGGAGGCTAGTCGCTGCTCTAGGGTTCGGACCTGGGCCGCTAGGTCGTCAAATTTTCGCGTGAAATAGCTCAGCGCATCCTCTGCGGGGACATTTGGATATTGACCGACGATGCGCTCTTGGCCACCGTCTATCAAGTAGACGTTGTTAGCCTCATCTACGCGACCGAATTCACTGCTTGTCAAGGGTTGCTCCTACTGGTTTTGTCTTACTCTACCGAAACAGAACTTATCAATACTTCATCTAGCGGAGATGCGTCCGAGGAGCCATCAATTGTCCCGGCCTCTGCGATCGCCTTCACTCCATCCAGACCGCTCGTAATGGAGCCAAAGACGGTATAGCCGCCAACTGCATCAGAGGGGATGGTCGAATCTTGATAGACGATAAAAAACTGAGAACCCATGGAGCTATCGTCACCACCGCGACGAGCCATTGCCAATACGCCTTCGGTGTAGAGGTCGGCTTCGGGTGCATTTTCGATTGGTCCCCAGTTGTAGCCGGGGCCGCCGGTGCCATCGCCGCTTGGGTCGCCACATTGGAGCACGTAAATACCTGAAGTTACAAGTCGGTGACAGCTGACTCCTTCATAAAAGCCATTTTTGGAAAGTGAAATAAAGTTAGCTACTGCCTGTGGGGCAAGGTCTCCAGCAAGTTCGAACGACAGCTCTTGGCCATCTAGGTTTAGGGAACCGTTCCAGGCTCTTCCTTCGGCAAGACTTATATCCGGGACGCCGGTTGGATCGGCATCTTGGTCGGCAGCGGGAGTCTCAACCTGATCGGCTGTCGAAGCAACATCGGCTTCCTGGCCACCCGGTCCAAACGAATAATAGGCAAGTTGGCCTGCGAATGCCAAGGCAACCGCTCCGGCTGCGACCGCGAAAAAGACTCGATTGTCCTTTTTGGACCTGACAGCTCTATTGCTGAGTAGGTCTTGCTTTGCCTGGTAATTCTCTAGCTTGCTGTTTGATTTCATAACTCACCCTTTTATCGCCTCCGTAATTCTAGGTGTTGCTTAGAGTTAGCGTGTGGTTGAAATTCCTCTTGCTGCCAGACTGAGACCAAATTCGCTTACTGAAGTGATAGGTCAGTCAAGGGCACTTATCGAAAACGGCCCGCTGGCAAGACTTATATCCGGCGACCAGTCCGGTAGCTGGCCGTCCGTCATTCTTTGGGGACCTCCCGGTAGTGGCAAGACCACAATTGCTCGTCTTATTGGAAATAATGAAGGCGCACACTTTCTAGAGCTCAGTGCAGTCAGTGCATCCGTTGCGCAGGTAAGAGAGCTAATAACCAAGGCCAAAGAGCTGAAGAATCTCTACGATCGCCCAACTGTTCTGTTCCTAGATGAGGTACACCGATTCTCCAAATCTCAGCAGGATTCATTATTAAGCGCTGTCGAGTCCGGAATTATCACTCTGGTTGCTGCTACTACCGAAAACCCTTCATTTAGCGTTATCACGCCTCTAATTTCAAGGTCTGTGGTGGTGAAGCTTGATCCGTTGAATGACGCTGATGTTTTATCGATAATGAACCGTGCACTCGAATCAAAAAGCGGCCTACCGCACGCAAGCTTCGAAATCGATGCGCTTCGATATTTAGCGAAGATCTCCAGTGGAGACGCCAGACGGGCTCTCACACTAATGGAAGCGGCCGCCAGTGGTTCAAGTAACTCAGTTAGCTTAGAGTCCGCCAAGTTGGCAGCACAGTCAACAATCGTCTATGACCAAGCAGGGGATCAGCACTACGACACCATCAGCGCATTCATCAAATCGGTTCGCGGCTCAGATGCTGACAGCGCACTGCACTATTTGGCAAGAATGATTGCGGGAGGTGAGGATCCGAAATTTATCGCGCGAAGATTAATGATTCTGGCCAGTGAGGATATTGGCCTGGCAGACCCTCACGCACTGGTGCTGGCAGAGGCAACCGCCGGAACGGTGGAACGCATTGGAATGCCTGAGGGAAGAATCCCCTTGGCGCAACTAACCATCTACCTAGCGCTCGCCCCGAAATCAAACCGTGCCTACCAGGCTATAAACAATGCAATGGCGGCCGTTGAAGCGGCCAACACTAAGCCGGTCCCAGCAGCACTGAGGTCGACCGGAGCCGTGGGCTACAAGTACCCGCATGATGACCCCAGGGGAGTTCTCCCACAAACATATCGCGATGGCGATGAAATCTTTTATCACCCTTCTGAGCATGGGTTTGAAGCAGAATTGGCTAAACGAGTGGAAATGATTAGAAAAATCCTCCCGAGATAGTGACACTTTCCCGTTCGCTCTGGTAGTATTTCGGGGTTATCTGGATTCAGCGGCTGTAATTCGGACACTACGAAATATCCAATCTAAAGTTTGATTTGAAAGGTACCTTTTTGTCAAAGGCAACTAGATCCCGCAGCAAGACCCGTCTATCGCGTGCCCTGGGCATCGCGCTGACGCCAAAAGCTGCAAAGTACATGGAAAAGCGACCTTATGGTCCAGGTCAGCACGGTCGCACGAAGCGCAAGACTGACTCTGACTACTCAGTTCGTCTCCGCGAGAAGCAGCGCTTACGTGCTCAGTACGGAATCCGCGAGGCTCAGCTTCGCAACACATTCAAGGAAGCCAAGCGCACTGCTGGCCTGACCGGTGAGAACCTGGTTGAGCTGCTAGAGATGCGACTTGATGCCCTAGTTCTCCGTTCAGGTATGGCCCGAACGATCGCTCAGTCACGCCAAATGGTGGTTCACCGTCACATCCTTGTGGATGGCGAACGAGTTGACCGTCCGTCCTTCCGCGTGAAGCCTGGACAGATGATTCACGTTCATGACAAGTCAGAGCGAACCGAGCCTTTCCAGGTAGCGGCCGCCGGAGGTAACTCCGATGTTCTGGCTAAGACTCCTGAGTATTTGGCAGTTGACCTCGACAAGCTCCAGGTGACTCTACTTCGTCGCCCGAAGCGCGAAGAGGTTCCTGTAACGTGTGAAGTTCAGCTTGTAGTTGAGTTCTACGCAGCTAGGTAGTTAGAGACATGACAGGCGGCGAAATAGCAGTTGTGATTTTGGCCGCCAGCGCCGGACTGTTGGTTGTTCTGTTGGGATTCCCTCTAGTCAAGCTCGGCAAGCTGCTAGATCAAACGGCTGCGACGGTAACCACCTTCAACGCTGAATTTGAGCCCATTCTTGCCGAGGCCAAGACCACCTTGGCCGAAGCGAATAAACAGCTCAAGCGCGTGGACAACATAACAAGAGATGTAGAGCAAGTAACGACGAACATCAGCTCATTAATTGCAGTCTTCACCGCTTCGGTCGGGGGACCGCTGACAAAGTTATTCGGCGTCGTTCAAGGCGTGGCTAAAGTGTTCGGCAAACGGAGGTAGTTATGTCAAAACTAGGTTGGTTCTTAGCAGGCATTGGAATGGGTGTACTCGCGTTGCAGCAGCTTCGGGATAACCCGAAGGCACAGGGCGCCGTGGACGAAATACGGATAGCCGCAAAAGATTTCTCGGATTCGATCGCAGCAGGTTACCAAGAGCGCGAAGCTGAGCTCAGAACTTCAGCTAAAACTAAGAAGTAGCAAATGAAGACTGCCGAAATAAGGCGTCGGTGGCTGTCCTACTTCGAGAGCAAAGGGCACACGATTGTCCCCAGTGCGCCCCTTATAAGCCAAGACCCGACTCTAATGTTTGTGGTCGCCGGAATGGTGCCTTTCATCCCTTACATGTCCGGGGTCCTGCCATCTCCGTATAAGCGGGCAACCTCGGTTCAAAAGTGCGTCAGAACACTTGACATCGACGAAGTGGGGAAAACAACCCGGCACGGTACTTTCTTCCAGATGAACGGAAACTTTAGTTTCGGTGACTACTTCAAAAAAGAAGCCATTAGTTATGCCTGGGAATTACTGACTTCGTCAGTCGAAGCCGGCGGATATGGATTTGAACCAGAGAAACTCTGGGTAACAGTCTATGAAGACGACGAAGAATCGATTCAGTTGTGGTTGGACCACACCAATGTACCCATGGAGCGAATTCAGAAGCGCGGAATGGCGGATAACTATTGGTCAACGGGTCAAAGGGGACCCGCGGGGCCGTGCTCGGAAATATATTTCGATCGAGGACCTGATTATGGGGTTGAGGGTGGTCCAGCTGCGGACGAAGACAGATACATTGAAATCTGGAATCTAGTCTTTATGCAGTATGAGCGAGCGGACGGCGGCACCAAGGACCACTTCGAAATCATAGGTGACCTACCAGCAAGGAACATCGACACTGGAATGGGACTGGAGCGGGTCGCATTCTTGCTCCAGCAAGTCGAGAACATATACGAAATTGATCAGATTCGTCCACTCATAGATCTAGCAAGTCAATTAAGTGGAAAGAAGTACGGAGCCCTCGAAATTGATGATGTTCGGATGCGGGTCATCGCTGACCACATTCGCTCTTCTCTAATGCTGATGTCCGATGGAGTGAGCGCCTCTAACGAAGGACGCGGATACGTTCTTCGCAGGCTGTTGCGGCGGTCAATTAGAGCCCTAAGGCTTCTCGGTGTAACTGAGAGCAGTTTTGAGAAGCTGTTTACAGTTAGCAAGGATGCCATGGTTGAGGCATACCCTGAGCTAGGAGAGAATTTCCCACGAATTCTTAGAAGTGCCCTCTCAGAGGAGACGGGATTCGCCAGAACCTTAGAAACCGGAACTTTAGTACTTGAGCAAGCGATTGCTGAGGCAACTGGAATCCTGTCGGGCGCCACAGCGTTTGAATTGCACGACACCTACGGGTTCCCAATTGATCTAACCGTCGAAATTGCGGCCGAATCGGGACTCGAAGTAAATCGAGAAGGTTTCGCTGAGCTCATGGATCAACAGAAACAGCGGGCCAAGCAGGACGCCAAAGACAAGAAAATGGGCGGAGGGTCACTCCAGGTTTATAGCGAAGTTCGCTCCCAGGGAGAGACTCAATTTACCGGCTACGACTCGTTAGAGGGCTCCTCGACAATTATTGGTCTCATTAGGGACGGCGTATCGGTCAAAACCTTGAGCCAAGGGCAAATCGGGGAAGTATTTCTAAACTCGACGTCCTTGTACGGAGAATCAGGCGGACAGGCAGCCGACGCCGGAATCATAACTGGAGAAGGCTTTACGCTCGAGGTTTTAGATGTTCAAAAACCAGTCAAGGGTCTATTCGCCCACAAGGTAAAGGTCTCTTTCGGTGAGGTCGCAGTAAATTCGGCGGCGACCACGATTGTCGATGCGGATTGGCGTCTCGGGGCTTGCCAGTCGCACAGTGCCACTCATGTTGTCCACGCAGCAATCAGACAAGTGCTGGGACCTCAGGCTTTGCAATCGGGGTCTTTCAACCGCCCGGGTTACATGAGGTTGGACTTCGCATGGGGCGAAGGCCTAAGCGAAGCCACCAAAAGCGAAATCGAAGAGGTTTCAAACCTCGCCATAAGATCAGATTTGTCGGTCACCGCGCAATTCATGACAGTAGGGGCGGCCAAAGAGTTCGGCGCAATAGCCTTATTTGGGGAAACGTATGACGAACAGGTAAGGGTTGTTCAAGTCGGTGGCCCATGGTCAAGAGAACTCTGTGGTGGCACACACGTCGGAAGGACTGCTCAAATTGGCTTGGTGAGCGTCCTGTCAGAGGCATCTGTAGGTTCCGGCTCGAGAAGGATAGAAGCGCTCGTTGGCATGGACGCACTAACTTCACTTCAGGCCGAACGCGATCTAGTTAGAAGACTGGCACTTCAGTTGAAAGCTCCGGCCAACGAGGTCGAGGCTCGAGTCGCTGAGTCGCTGGCGGAACTAAAAGTTTCGAACAAGGCAGTCTCGGACATGGAAATGGCAAAGCTTCAGACTCAAATACCCACACTGGCTAAAGCTGCGACTGCGGTAAACGGAATTGATCTTCTCGCGCTAGAGGTGGACATCCCAGATTCAGATCAGCTTCGTACTCTGGCAATGGGCCTAAAGTCTCACCTTGGCGCCGCCTCTATCGTAATTTTAGGCAGCAAAGCCAGCGGCTCGGCCGTGGTGATTGTTGTTGCGGGCGCAGCTTCAGTGACAAAGGGCTATAAGGCTGGGGAACTAGTTTCGGTGGCCTCCAAAGTCCTAGGCGGTGGCGGTGGCGGAAAGCCTGAGCTTGCTCAGGGCGGCGGTACTAACGTTGAAAAGCTTTCTGAGGCAATCGCGGCGGCTGCCGCAATGGTGTGATGAGAAAAATCGCCGTAGACGTGGGGCTTGCTCGCATCGGAGTTGCTATTTCGGTTGACTCGCTTGCAATTCCGCATTCCGTCATTAGTCAAGGCCAAACCGCAATTGCAGAGCTTGTGGATATTTACAACGAGAAGAATGCCGAGTGCATCTACGTCGGCCTCCCTCTTTCTCTTCGAGGCGGCCATACAGCCAGCACCAGAATGGCGATTGATTTCGCCGAACTCATTGCCCTACAGGGGATTCCAGTCAGGCTCATTGACGAAAGACTCACCTCAAAAACAGCCCAGCAATCTCTTCGACAAGCCGGAAAGAATGCAAAACAGCAAAAGGCAATAATTGATGCCTCAGCTGCTTGTCTTATATTGGAGTTCGCGCTTGCTTCAGAGAAGCACGGGGAGTTAGCCGGAAGAGGATTGGATAATTTGGATGACTGATGGTTTGGAGCCGATGCCGCCAAAGAGGAGTTCGAAGCGTTCTTGGCTCGCTGCGATTATTTCGATTGTCGTAGTCGGGGCGATAGTCGGCGGCGGTTTATTTGTCGCAAGCTCAAATGTTCAAGACTTTCTGTCTCGTTTCCAAGTAGAAGATTATGACGAGCAAGCTGGGCCCAGCACGGTGCTAATAATTTCGCCGGGGGATACTGGCGAGGACGTCGCCAAAAAAATGGTCGAGGCAGATATCATCAAGAGTTTCGATGCAATCTATCGGGACATGCTCAACGTCGATTTGGTAATCTTCCCGGGCAGCTATGAGTTTCCTACAAAACTATCGGGTTCGGCCGCTTTAGAGCTTTTGATGTCTGGAGCTAATCGACTTAGTATTTCAACGACCATCCCCGAGGGTCTCGGCGTGGCCCAGATTCTTCCTAGGTTGTCCGAGGACTTGGGTCTTACTATCGCGGAGCTCGAACAAGGAATTAAAGATCAGCTTCCGAGGATCCCGGCTGATGCACCTAGCATCGAGGGTTTTCTGTTTCCAGCAACTTACAGCTTCGACCCAAATCCAGACGCGGGCGAAGTGATAAAGGTAATGGTTGACCGCATGGAACAAGAGCTCTTGAAATACGAAATTCCACTGGCCGAGTCTCTGCCTACGCTCACTTTGGCCTCAATGGTCGCAAGCGAAGGCAGGTTCAAGGAGGACCTATTCAAGATCTCCCGGGTCTTTCTAAACCGGCTTGACATAGGCATGGCGCTTCAGTCCGATCAAACCGTGAAATACCGATATGAAGGAAATCTCGAGTCATTCCAGGAAGGACTCAAGGATACCGAATCACTGTTCAACACATTCAGTAACCCCGGATTACCAATTGGGCCGATAACTAATCCAGGAGGTTTGGCTATTGAGGCTGCGCTTCGACCCGCTGAGGGTGCTTGGCTTTACTTTGTAGCGATAAACCTTGATACCGGGGAAACAGTTTTTTCTGAAACGTTACGTGAGCACGAAATTGCCGCTGAGGTTTACAGGCAGTGGCTGCGGGATAGCCCCGATTATGACTAATCACTACGCGGTCCTTGGCTCGCCGATTTCTCACTCTAAGTCACCGTTGATACACAGCACCATCTTCAATCATCTAAACACCGATGCCGACTACACGTCTCATGACGTAATTGACTTGGCAGGCTTTTTGGAGAGCAACCGAGTGCTTTCTGGCCTCAGCGTCACCATGCCGCTAAAGGATCAGGCCTTTGCGATTGCTAATGACCTCGATTTTTGGGCTCAGCGCACGGAGTCAGTCAATACTCTGAAAAAAACGGAATCTGGATGGGCCGGTTACAACACCGACGTGTTCGGACTGCGCCAGGCCACCAGTCACTTGACCTTTCAATCAGTTGCAGTGCTTGGAACTGGGGCAACCGCCAGGTCAGCCCTAGCGGCATTCCAGGGCTCGACCTTGATGCTTTGGGGTCGAGACCAAGATTCAGCAAGTGAGCTTTCAGGCAGATTCGATGCACAAAATAATGACCTTGAGACCGCTCTTTCAGCGGACCTAGTTGTTAGCACTATCCCGGGTCAAGCACTAGCCGGACTCACTCCAAAGGACGCCGAGAACCCGGGCACGCTGTTCAGTGCCGACTACGGAATCGAAGCCCATCAAGCTGGCGCGTCATTCAAGAATTTCGTATCCGGTCTGGAAATGCTCATCTGGCAGGCAGTTGGTCAGCAACGGATTTTCACCGGACTCGGCCCAAATGCGCCGCTACGAGATGAAGAACTTTTGATAGAAGCCATCAAGCAAGCACTAGACATGGCAAAATAGACAGATGCTTAGATGGATAACTGCCGGTGAATCACACGGCCCGGAATTAATTGGGGTCATTGAGGGCCTCCCTGCTGGAGTGCCAATTCTGGACGAGGACCTTCAACAGGCTCTTGCCAGAAGAAGGCTCGGCTATGGCCGAGGAGCAAGGATGAAATTCGAACAGGATCTCATCTCGCTATCTAGCGGAATCAGATTTGGCCTTTCTCAGGGTGGACCAATAGCAATTCGGATAGCAAATACCGAGTGGCCAAAGTGGGAAACAGTAATGAGCGCGGCACCAGTGGACGCTGAGCAGCTAAGTGGAGGCCGTGCTGCACCCCTAACACGTCCTCGTCCTGGTCACGCAGACTTCACGGGCATGCAAAAGTATGGCTTCGATGAGGCCAGGCCGGTTCTTGAAAGAGCCAGCGCCCGGGAAACCGCAACTCGCGTCGCACTGGGAGCCATAGCTCAAAAGTTTTTGTCGGAACTGGGCATTGAGCTAGTTACACATACCGTTGCAATCGGCTCGGCGATTTCCAAAGCTGAGGCTCTTCCTGGTCCAAAGGATCTGGCTTATCTAGATGCCGACCCGGTCAGGTGCTTCGACAAAGCGGACTCAGACGCAATGGTCGCCGAAATTGATGACTGTCATTCCACGGGGGACACAGTTGGCGGGGTTTGTGAAACTCTTGTTTATGGTTGCCCTCCAGGACTTGGTAGCTATGTTCACTCGGATCGACGATTAGATTCTCAGTTAGCTGCGGTTGTGATGGGCATACAAGCCATGAAATCCGTAGAAATTGGCGACGGAATCGAAACCACGAGACGTCGGGGAAGCGTCGCGCACGATGAAATCGTGAATAGCGATGAGGGTGTTCAGCGCCTAACCGATCGTGCCGGAGGTATCGAGGGCGGCATGACCAACGGCGAGATAGTGCGCGTTAGAGCCGGCATGAAGCCTATAAGCACTGTTCCAAGGGCGCTCCAGACAATCGACACTGGCACAGGTGAATCAACGACTGCCCACCACCAGCGCAGCGATGTTTGTGCCGTTCCGGCATCTGGAGTAGTTGTAGAGGCCATGGTGGCACTTGTTATAGCAAATGCCGTACTGGAAAAGTTTGGTGGGGATTCAGTCAAAGAGGTTCTCCGCAACATGAACTCTTACCTCGAAAGCATCCCAGAGGCGTTGCAATCGAGGATTGTCAGACAATAGTGATGGGTTCAATCGTGTTAGTAGGCCCCATGGGCGCTGGTAAGACGACGCTTGGCAAGCGCCTTGCAAAAATTCTAGATCTACCCTTTGTGGACACTGACAAGATGGTCACTTCCGACCATGGCTCAATCAAGAATCTCTTCGCAATGAAGGGAGAGGCTCATTTTCGAGATCTTGAATCAGCGGCCCTGGTTAGAGCGCTTAATAATCAAGGCGTCGTAGCTACTGGAGGCGGAATAGTCTTGTCTCAAGAAAACAGAGCGCTACTTAGCCAAAATGCGACAATCTTTCTAGACACGAACATGGAGTTTGTTCTTCGCTCGCTAAATGTCTCCAAACGGCCCTTGCTGAAAGATAACCCGGAAATGTGGGAACAGATATATCAGGACAGGCTCGAGTTTTACAAGGAAGTCTCAGTCGCTACCGTAAACACCGCAAACACTTCAGTTGGTGCCATCATGAAAAACTTAGAGTCAGAGGTCAGAAAATATGTCTAACATCTTGATTGGACGAGCTTTATTGAATGAGATTCCTAGTACTCTCAGCGGAGTTAAAAAGGTCTTGATCGTCTACCCACAGCCTCTCGCGACGACCGCAGAAGCGTTGTCGGAAAACCTCAAGGATTCCGGGTTTGAGGTTCTTCTCGCTGAGGTCCCCGCCGCTGAGGACGCGAAGCGCGTAGAGGTAGCAGCATTTTGCTGGCAGATTATGGGGAAGTCAGATTTCAACCGGAACGACGCCGTAATTGGTCTTGGTGGCGGTTCGACCACCGATCTAGCCGGTTTTGTTGCCGCAACTTGGCTAAGGGGAATTCGGTCAGTACTAATACCCACCACTTTGCTGGGCATGGTCGATGCAGCAATTGGCGGGAAAACTGGAATTAATACAACAGAAGGAAAGAACCTAGTCGGAGCTTTCCACTCACCTCACAGCGTGGTTATAGATCTTGACACCCTGCATTCCTTGGCCAGAAATGAGCTCTTGGCTGGAATGGCAGAGGTGGTGAAATACGGCCTCATTGCTGACCCATGGATACTAGAGACCTTGGAGCATGACCCCGCTGCTACGGATCCTTCCTCGAGCGTGTTCGAAGAGCTGATTAGACGCTCGGTGGCAATCAAAGAAGGTGTTACCTCTAGAGACTTCAATGAAAGCGGAGAACGCGAGTTTCTCAACTATGGGCACACTCTGGGCCATGCAATTGAGCATGCCGAAAGATATAAGTGGCGACATGGGGCAGCAATCTCCATTGGCATGGTTTTCGCCGCCGAGCTATCAATGCTTTCGGGTAAGTTATCGGAGGCCGATGTCATTAGGCACCGCAGCGTTTTTGAAGCACTTGGTCTTCCAACTTCCTACCGGGCAGATCGATGGCCACAGCTTTTGGACACCATGCAAAAGGACAAGAAGGCTAGAGCTGGGTCCCTGAGGTTTGTAGTGCTCGACAAAATTGGAAAGCCCTCAATGCTAAATGCCCCCACGCCCGAACTTGTCTTCACAGCTTTTCAAGCAATAGTTGAATAGGGTTTAGGTCATGTCGGTAATTTATGTTCTAAACGGACCAAATTTGAATCTGCTGGGCTCCCGGGAGCCCGAAGTGTACGGAACCTTTACACTCGACGACCTTGAGGTTTCCTTGCAAAAGTGGGCGCAATCCCAGGATGAGACGATCAAAGTTCTCCAAACCAACAGCGAAGAGACGCTCATTGGCTGGATTCATGCGGCGATCTTAGAAAAATCATCAGTAGTGCTCAACCCGGCCGCATTTACCCATTACAGCTACGCGCTTAGAGACGCCTGTGCCGCGCTTACTGGAGCCGGTCTCTTACTTATCGAGGTTCACATCACTAATCCCCACACCCGCGAAACCTTTAGGCATAACAGCGTTATTTCAGGGGTGGCTTCGGGTGTCATTGCGGGGTTTGGTGTCGATAGCTACCTACTGGCTTTAGAACAACTAACCCGCCGCTAGAATTTGCAAGGCGCTAAGGAGAAAACAATGGCCAGCTCAAACGACTTAAAAAACGGCATGGTTCTGAAAATTGAAGGTCAGCTGTGGGCTGTCATTGAGTTTCAGCACGTAAAGCCCGGCAAGGGGCCCGCATTTGTTCGGACGAAGCTCCGAAGCGTTATCTCAGGAAAGGTCGTTGATAAGACTTTCAACGCGGGAGCAAAGATTGAAACCGCAAACGTTGACAGACGCGACATGCAATACCTGTATAACGATGGTTCTGGCTATGTCTTCATGGACGCCTCTGATTTTGATCAGTTGTCAGTTCCAGCTGAGGTAGTTGGCGACGTCGCTAACTTCCTGCTGGAAAACCAGAACGCCACGGTAGCTCTTCATGAAGGATCCGCACTTTACGTAGAGCTTCCGCCCTCGGTGGTACTAGAAATTACCTACACGGAGCCTGGCTTGCAGGGCGACCGATCGACCGGCGGCTCGAAGCCGGCGACTTTGGAAACGGGATATCAAATCCAAGTACCTTTGTTTATTGAGAACAACACCAGGGTCAAGGTCGACACCAGAACCGGTGATTACCTAGGACGCGTGAACGACTAGTTGAGTTCTCGAAGCAAGTCTCGCAAGCGGGCACTTGATGCACTGTATGCCTCTGAAATTAGAAACAGTGACGCCACGGAGCTTTTGCAGGACACGGCCGCAGGCGTAGCTGACAGACAGAATCAGGCAGCGATTTTCGACTATGCCGAGGCAATTGTGATCGGTGTAACGAGAAACTTGGCCCAGATCGACAACGACCTACGACAGATTTCTGACGGATGGTCGCTAGAAAGAATGCCAAACATCGATCGATCCATCTTGCGCCTCGGGGCGTGGGAGATTCTTTTCAACGAGGATGTTCCCAACGAGGTCGCAATCGCGGAAGCTGTCACTCTAGCTAGTGAGTACTCGACAGACGATTCACCAAAATTTGTAAATGGAGTACTGGCTCGACTTGCAAAGGGTACGCAGGCTCTTTGAGGCTGTTATGATTTAGAAAAAGTTGTCCTTTAAAATCGTCCTGCGAGGCGAAGAAGGAGTAGAAGTTGTCAAACCGCGCAGTCCTAGACGGACCGGACATTCTCAGAGCGCTGAGGCGTATCTCCCACGAAATTCTAGAGGCCAATGAGGGCCCAGAAAATCTGGTGATTTTAGGTATTCCAACTCGGGGCGTCGAGTTAGCAAAGCGTATTGTAGAAATTCTCGAGGCCATCGAACCAAATCAAATCATAGAGTTCGGGATTCTTGACATAACCATGTATCGGGACGATTTAGTAAATGCCGAACGCGAGATTCTAGAAACCAGTCTGCCAATTTCAGGCATTGACAACAAAGTCGTGGTGTTAGTCGATGACGTGCTATTTTCGGGCCGAACCGTTAGGGCGGCACTCGATGCTTTGACTGGCTATGGCAGACCTAAGCAAGTAAAGCTTGCAGTCCTTGTTGATCGAGGCCATCGAGAATTGCCAATACGGCCAGATTTTGTTGGTAAAAACCTTCCCACATCCGTTTCGGAACGAGTTTCGGTTCAACTCCTGGGCAGTGACGGTATCGATCAGGTTGTGATCTCTGGATGAAGCATCTAATTTCGGTTCGGGATCTCACGAAGGATTCAGCCGTGGCCCTTCTCGACAGTGCCCAACAGCTAAGTCAAGTAAACCAGAGAACAGTGAAGAGCTTGCCTGCACTCCGGGGCAAGACAGTAGTGAATTTGTTCTATGAAAACTCAACTAGAACCAGAATTAGCTTTGAAATTGCTGCGAAGAGACTGAGTGCCGATGTAATCAACTTCGACGCGCAGGCCTCGAGCACATCGAAGGGCGAGTCGCTGAAAGACACCGCGCAGACCTTAGAAGCCCTAGGTGCCGCCGCCATAATCGTGAGACACCCAATGTCGGGCGCGGCCCATGCGCTTGCCAATAGGGGTTGGGTTTCGGCGAGCATTATTAATGCTGGAGATGGAAGGCATGAACACCCCACTCAGGCCCTGCTGGACGCGCTGACAATCAGGCAGTTGAAGTTCTCGGGTAGCGACCTTACCGGCGTCAAGGTTTTGATTGTCGGAGACTTGGAACACTCCAGAGTCGCCAGAAGCAACATACTCTTGCTCTCACTCTTGGGGGCAGCGGTCAGCGTCGCTGGTCCCGCTGAGCTTGTTCCAGAGGGAATCGCGGCTATGGGCGCAAAGGTATACAAAAGCTTTGATGAAGCTCTGGCAGAACAACCAGACGTGGTGATGATGCTAAGAGTGCAACTGGAACGCATGCAAAAAAACGAGGCCTTTACCACCAGGGATTACATCAAGAATTGGTCGCTGGACCAGACGCGCTTGGCGCAGCTCGGCAAGGAAACTGTAATTATGCATCCCGGCCCAATGAACCGTGGCCTCGAGATATCGAATCAGGCTGCTAACGATCCGCGATCTGCAGTGCTGAGGCAAGTTGAAAATGGCTTGGCAGTGAGGATGGCGGTACTGCATCGAGTTTTGTCCGGAGAGGTGACCAATTGATCATTCTGAAAAACCTGACCCTGTCCGATGGCTCCATTCAGGACATAAGGATAGACGCGGGCCAAATAGTTGAGATTGGTCGGATTGCAGACTCCGGAACAGACTGTACGGATCTGATTGGTTTAGCCGGCTTTGTCGACCCACACACACACCTTAGAGAACCCGGCTTCGAGGCTAGCGAGACGGTTTTGTCCGGTTCTAAAGCTGCAGCTGCCGGTGGCTATACCGCTATCTGCGCCATGGCAAACACAGAGCCTGTTGCAGATAATTCGACGGTAATTGAGCGGGTGTACGACTTGGGAATAGAGGCTGGACTTTGCTTCGTGCAGCCCATCGGAGCTGTTACCAAGGGTCTCAAAGGCCTGGAACTTGCGAACATTCAAGACATGTCTAGGTCGCGAGCAAAGGTGGCCATGTTCAGCGACGACGGCATGTGCGTCCACGACGAAAACCTAATGAGGCAGGCCCTGCTCGAGGTGAAGAAGTTTGGCGGTGTGGTTGCTCAGCACGCACAGGAACCAAGCCTGACCATCGGAGCGCAAATGAACCAAGGCGCAGTTGCAACCGAACTAGGTCTAACTGGTTGGCCAGCAATCGCGGAGGAGCAAATAATCGCGAGGGATGCTCAGCTAGCCGAGGAAACTGGGTCGAGGCTACATATTTGCCACCTGACCACCGGAGGGGGAGTCGAGGTGGTCAGATGGGCAAAAGCCAAGGGTATTCAAATAACCGCAGAAGTCACTCCACATCATCTTTTACTCACCGAGGATCTGGTCCGGACCTACGATCCGGTTTATAAAGTGAATCCTCCACTAAGAACTACCGATGACAACAGGGCACTGTTGGCGGGGCTTGTGGACGGGACAATAGACATGTTAGGTACCGACCATGCTCCCCACTCAGGCGAAAAGAAGGACTGTGAGTGGGAGAACGCAGCATTTGGAATGATCGGCCTGGAATCGGCCGCGAGTATCCTGCACCAAGTTCTTATTCAATCTGGAGCAGGTGACTGGACACTCTTCGAGAACATCATCAGCAAGCGTCCATCCAAATTAACTGGACTCAATAATCACGGTTCCATCAAAGTGGGCGCACAGGCGAACATCACACTGTTCAATCCTCATGAAAGAATAGGGGTGGCCGAAATGAATCAGTCCAAGTCAAGCAACAACCCGTACTTGGGGCTCGAATTCATTGGACGAGTGCAGCACACCATTTACCAAGGCCAATTCACGATGATCGATCAATCAGTTAGGGACCAGAAATGACGCGAGAACTTATCGGAGGACTTGCCCTTCTAATCGTCCCGACAATCGCCATTCTTATTCTCTTTAGAATTCGATCCAAGCGACGGTCTCAAGAGAAAACTCTGTTTGACTTGCCCGCATTTTCTGCCGAAAATGACTTGGGAGAGGTGTTGTATGTGAGCACCGTGTTTTCATCTGATCTACTTGCAAAAGTGTGGGCCCAAGGCCTTGGTAACAGAGGAAATGCAAGACTCTGGCTTGGAAAGAGTGGAATTGGGCTTTCCCGAAATGGCGAAGTGGATTTCACGATTCCAACCTCTTCAATCGAGTCACTAAAAGAAGTGAACGCAACGATAGATAGAGGCGTCGAGGCTAAGGGTCTAATTAGCATTTCCTGGAGCCACAACGACGTTGGTCTTGTCACAAACCTTCGATTCAGAGACAAACAGAGACATAACGAGATAAAAAAAGCTTTGATTGAGACATTGGGAGTTAGTTTTGCATAAAGCGCATTTGGTACTGGAAGACGGATCCATATTCGATGGCGAACGCTATGGGGTAGCGGGCGTAAGTGTTGGAGAACTAGTCTTCGCAACTGGAATGACCGGTTACCAGGAGACGCTTACCGACCCTTCTTATGCTGGGCAGATTGTTATGCAAACATTTCCGCACATTGGGATTGTCGGAACCAATGCCACAGATGCCGAGTCCAACAAAATTTGGGTTGCCGGCTACATTGTTCGAGAACCATCACGCATAGCTAGTAACCATCGCTCCGAAAAAACCCTAGATCAGGACCTGATAGAAAACAACATTGTTGGTATTTCGAACGTCGACACTCGAGCGATAACCCTCCATGTTCGCAGTCTTGGTGCGATGCGAGCCGGCATTTTCTCTAGTGAGCAAGACATGTCTACAGACGAAATGCTCGCTCTAGTGCGTGCCGCCCCAGAGATGAAAGGTCAGAGCCTCTCTGGTCAAGTCTCAACTCCAACCAGTTACTTGATCCCTAGCCAGGGCAAAACTGTCGGCAAAGTAGCCGTGCTTGATTTAGGAATAAAGAAATCGACCCTAGAGCACCTAGCAATGCGAGGCCTGGAAATTGAGGTGTTTCCGGCCGACATTAGCGCGGCTGAGATTTTGGCGTCATCACCAGATGGGTTCTTTTTCTCCAATGGCCCCGGTGACCCTGAGGCAAGCGGCGATCAGGTCTCAATGCTGCGCGAACTGCTGGGCACAAACAAACCGTTTTTTGGAATATGCTTCGGAAATCAATTACTTGGACGGGCCTTGGGTTTCGACACATACAAGCTCAAATTTGGCCACCGCGGCATAAATCAACCGGTAATCAACAAAGAGACTGGACGAGTCGAAGTAACGGCACACAACCACGGCTTTGCAGTCAAACTGGAATCCGATAGCGCCGAGTCACCGCTTGGGTTCGGACAAGTGAAAGTTTCACATCGTGGCCTCAATGATCAGGTTGTAGAGGGCCTTGAGTGCGTCGATATTCCAGCGTTCTCTGTCCAGTATCACCCTGAAGCAGCGGCTGGGCCACACGACAGCCATTATTTGTTCGACAAGTTTCTAGACGCAATCAAGGAGTCCAAGTAATGCCAAAGCGACAAGATATTAAGTCTGTTCTGGTGATCGGATCAGGCCCAATCGTGATCGGGCAAGCCTGTGAGTTTGACTATTCAGGAACTCAAGCCTGCAGAGTGCTTCAAGAAGAAGGCATTCGCGTGATTCTGGTGAATTCCAACCCAGCCACCATCATGACCGACCCTGACTTTGCTGATGCAACTTACATCGAGCCAATAACTCCAGAGGTAATTGAGGCGATTATCGAAAAGGAGCGTCCGGACGCAATACTTCCGACGCTTGGCGGCCAGACAGCCCTGAATGCTGCGATGGCTCTGTTCGAACGTGGTTCGCTCGAGAAGTACGGGGTTGAACTTATTGGGGCAAACGTGGCGGCGATTAGAGCTGGGGAAGATCGAGTCGAATTCAAGCAAGTTGTTTTGAACGCTGGCGCAGACGTAGCGAATTCCGCAGTTGCTCACAACATGGAGGAGGTGCTTGCGATAGCAAGCGACATCGGCTATCCAATGGTTGTAAGGCCTTCCTTCACAATGGGGGGATTGGGTTCAGGTTTTGCCTACGACGAAAAAGATCTCATACGAATTGCGGGGGCTGGCCTTCAGGCGTCTCCCACCACCGAAGTTCTCATCGAGGAATCGATAACCGGTTGGAAGGAGTATGAGCTGGAGCTCATGCGTGATAAAAACGACAACAGCGTTGTGGTTTGTTCAATTGAGAATTTTGACCCGGTTGGAGTACACACCGGTGACTCCATAACCGTAGCTCCGGCGATGACATTGACCGACAGGGAGTACCAAAATCTTCGTGATATCGCGATTCGCATCATTCGAGATGTTGGCGTCGATACTGGCGGCTGCAACATCCAATTCGCGGTGGATCCAAAGGACGGCCGCGTAATTGTCATTGAGATGAACCCAAGGGTAAGCCGGTCCTCTGCGCTTGCTTCAAAGGCGACCGGGTTCCCCATTGCGAAAATTGCGGCAAAGTTGGCGATTGGCTATACCCTCGACGAGATTCCAAACGACATCACTATGGTCACGCCCGCATCCTTCGAGCCAAGCCTTGATTACATAGTGGTAAAAGTACCGCGCTTCGCATTTGAGAAGTTTCCGGCAGCTGACCCGACTCTTACGACGACCATGAAGAGTGTTGGCGAAGCAATGGCAATAGGGCGTACGTTCTCGCAAGCACTTCAAAAGGCACTACGGTCCCTAGAAAAGCGCGGGAGTTCATTTCACTTCCCCACAGTGAGTCAAGACCCAGCCGACCTACTGGTGGCGATGACCACTCCGACCGAGAGTCGAATTGGGCAAGTCCAGCAAGCCTTGTGGTTTGGTGCCAGTGCCGACGAAGTCTTTGAGGCAACCAAAATTGATCCATGGTTTATTGACCAGATCGTTCTGATAAACGAAACGGCAAGGTGGTTCTTAGGTCTTGAGGCCATAGACACGGATTCACTCAAGCGGGCCAAGCAACATGGCTTTTCTGACCTCCAATTGGCGGAGATGAGAAACATACCGGAGCAGGATCTACGAAACCTTAGGCACAGTTTCGGACTTCGACCTGTATTCAAGACTGTGGATACCTGCGCGGGTGAATTTCCAGCGCAAACTCCATATCACTACAGCTCCTACGAGCAGTTCACCGAAGTAGTCCCGTCCAACAAGAAAAAAGTAATCATTCTTGGAAGCGGCCCTAATCGTATCGGCCAGGGCATCGAGTTTGATTACAGCTGCGTCCACGCAACCTTCGCACTCCGCGACATAGGTATCGAAACGGTAATGATTAATTGCAACCCAGAAACGGTCTCTACCGACTACGACACCGCGGACAGGCTCTATTTTGAGCCCCTGACACTTGAAGACGTTCTCGAAGTAATACACGCCGAATCTCAAACTGGAGAGCTCCTGGGGGTAATGGTTCAACTTGGAGGTCAAACTGCACTAAGTCTTGCCAATGGCCTTGCCGCCGAGGGGATACCGATTCTAGGTACCACTCCGGAAAACATTGACCGAGCCGAGGAGCGCGGGCAGTTCCAAAGCATTCTTAATGCTGCCGGATTATTGGCACCAGCGAACGGAATGGCAACAAACCTCGAGGAGGCAACCGCCGTAGTTGAAAGCATAGGATTCCCAGTTCTGGTGCGACCTAGCTTTGTCCTTGGGGGTCGAGGTATGGAAATTGTGTACGACCAAAACTCCCTCGATGGTTACTTTGACCGCATCGCTGAGCATGCGCTGGTTGATACAGCGCATCCACTTTTAGTAGATCGTTTTTTGGAAGACGCTATAGAGATAGACATCGATGCCATTTTCGATGGCGAAGAATTGTTTATCGGCGGCGTGATGGAGCACATCGAGGAAGCCGGAATTCATTCGGGCGACTCCAGCTGCACGCTGCCTCCGATTACTCTCAGCCGCAGCCAAATCGATCGAGTCGCTACTGCTACTGAGAAAATTGCCAGAGGCTTGAGTGTTATCGGTCTATTGAACATTCAATTCGCAATGGCTTCAGATGTTCTTTACGTTCTCGAGGCGAACCCGAGAGCCAGTCGAACCGTACCTTTCGTATCAAAGGCTCTGGGAATAACCCTTGCCAAGGCGGCGGCCAGAGTAATGGTGGGAGCGAAAATCTCTGAGCTGGTGGCCGAAGGCGGTCTCCCACTTAGGGACGGTCGACACCTGCCCCCCGGAACACCGATTTCTGTAAAGGAAGCAGTGCTTCCGTTCAAAAGGTTTGCGACCCGCGATGGCAGATTTGTTGATTCACTACTGGGCCCAGAAATGAGATCCACCGGCGAGGTCATGGGCATCGACAAGGATTTTCCAACCGCATTTGCTAAGGCACAAGCCGGATCAGGTTCCGCATTGCCAACCGAGGGAACTGTATTTATTTCTGTGGCCGACCGCGATAAGCCGCAGTCACTTTTGCCAGTAAGGCGCCTTGCTCAGCTCGGTTTCCGAATCTTGGCTACGCAAGGAACTCAAGCCATGCTGGAAAGGCATGGAATCAGGTCGGAGGCTGTTATCAAACACTCTCAGGCCGGGGAGCACCAGGAGTCTATTGTGGACATGATTACCGCCGGCAAGGTCGATGTCGTGGTTAACACGCCCTCTGGTGCAGACGCCAGAATCGACGGCTACGAAATCCGCGCAGCAACGACAGCCGCCGACAAGCCTATATTCACAACTGTTGCTCAACTAAGCGCAGCAATCGGATCCTTCGAGGTTGTGAGAGAGGGACGGTTTAGCGTTAAGCCACTTCAGGAATATGCACTCGAACGAATAGAGCTGACCGGTGAATAATTTCGCAAGCACGCTTGAAAACAAGATTGCCCAGTTCGGAAGCCTGTGCGTTGGGATAGACCCCAGCGAAACAGAACTGAACAACTGGGGACTTGAGGATACGGCCCATGGCGCAAAGGAGTATTCGCTTAGGTGCATAGATGCTGCTGATGGTCGAGTCGGAATAATCAAACCGCAGGTTGCTTTTTTCGAGCGATTTGGATCCAGTGGGTTTATTGCACTTGAAGAAGTACTACAGGCAGCACGGGACCTTGACCTTTTTGTCATAGCGGATGCCAAAAGATCAGATATTGGTTCAACGATGCTTGGTTACTCTCAAGCGTGGTTTGGCGACGACTCCCCGCTGCGGGTAAACGCACTGACAGTTAGCCCATATCTTGGCCCCGACTCAACAGTCGAGATGCTTGAGCACGCAAGGGACGTCGCCGGAGGGATCTTTCTGCTTGCTGCAACCTCTAACAAAGAAGCCGGTCAACTCCAGCGAGCTCTTATAGATGGTCAAACTGTCGCGGCGAGAGTACTCGCTCAGGCTCAGGCAAACGGCTTGGGGGATTGCGGAGTGGTAATAGGGGCGACGCAAGACTTTGACCTATTCGGCCTGGGCGCTGTCACCGAGACTGACATCGGAGTGCCAATACTTGCACCTGGATTTGGAGCGCAGGGAGCTGAACTCTCGGAACTGAAAAAGCTATTCGGTGAGAGCTCTCATCGAGTGATACCTAATCTTTCTCGTGCACTCACTGGCGCCGGCCCCAACGCTATGGCCGGTCTAATAGACAAAGCGAGGTTAGAACTGTGAGCCTGATTGTTCTTGCCGGCCCTGCAGGCGTCGGAAAAGGGACCCTTGTCCGTTGGCTACTTGCCAACGCGGAGGGCTATTCACTTTCAGTGTCAGCGACGACCAGATCGGCCAGACCGAATGAGGTGGATGGGGTCCACTATCACTTTGTAGACAAGGCCAAGTTCGAAAAGCTAATCGCCGATGACCAATTCTTGGAATGGGCAACAGTGCATGGAGATAACTATTACGGCACACTGCTAGATGAGCTAACTCGTGCGGATGCCGAGGGCCTCCATTTGCTTCTTGAAATCGACCTCCAAGGGGCGAGACAGGTGATGAAGTCAAAGCCAACAGCCATCACTATATTTGTTCACCCGCCTAGCTTCGAGGTACTCGAATCTAGGCTTCGGGACAGAGCAACCGAGACAGAATCACAAATACAAACTAGACTTAGCAATGCAAGAGCTGAGATTGAATCAGCCGAAGAGTTTGATTATGAAGTAATCAATGATGACTTGGCCCAAACGGGTAAAGACATACTGAAAATCGTTAGTGAGTCAGAGGGGTAAAAATGTTGAACGAAAACCTAGAAAACCTAAAGGGTATTGTCTACCCACCCATAGATTCAGTGCTGGGCAGGGCCGACTCAAACTACGAGCTTGTCATTTTTGCATCAAAGCGTGCGCGTCAGATAAACGAGTATTACAGCGCCCTCCACGAAGGCAGCCTGTTCAATTACGTTGGGCCGCTAGTCGACTCAAGCATTGATGACAAGCCACTGAGCATTGCCATGAAGGAAATTCACCTCGGCAAGCTTGAGAAGACTCCAAATAAGTAGGTAGCAAATGCGTATTCTGCTTGGCATAACCGGTGGAATCGCCGCGTATAAGGCAGCGAATCTTATTCGTGCATTTACTGAACAGGGCCACACCGTTCAGGCAATTCCGACTCAAAACGCACTGCGTTTTATCGGAAAGGCCACGCTTGAGGCCCTTTCTGGAACCGCAATAGACAATGACATGTATCAGGATGTCCACGAGGTTAGACACGTCGAGCTCGGTGCTAATGCCGATCTCATAGTTGTAGCTCCGGCGACCGCTAACTTTCTAGCCAAGCTGGCCAATGGCATTGCGGATGACCTTCTCATGAATGCGATTCTGGCTTCCACCTCAGCCATTTATGTTTGCCCGGCGATGCACACAGAGATGTGGCAAAATCCAGCCACTCAAGCCAATGTTGCTACCCTGAGGGCTCGTGGCATAAGCGTTATGGAACCAGCGTCCGGCCGGCTTACTGGTTCAGACACCGGACCGGGAAGGCTTCCCGAAACCGCAGACATTGTCAATTTTGTTATGGGTCAAAAGCCGCTTAGCGGCATGACCGTGACAGTGACCGCCGGGGGTACCAGAGAGCCAATTGACCAGGTGCGTTTCATTGGTAACTCATCCTCTGGACGCATGGGGATTGAAATAGCGACCGCGTACCGAGACCAAGGAGCCTTGGTTCGATTAATCGCTTGCAACATTGAGATTCCAATGCCATTGGGCGTTGAAGTGATAAGAGCATCTACTGTGGCCGAGTTGGATCAGGCCATGGATAACCCATGTGACATCATGGTGATGGCAGCCGCCGTTTCAGATTTTCGAATCGATAAACCGTTCAAGGGCAAGCTCCCACGTGGTGAAGCACGAACAATCGATCTGATACCCACCAGCGACCTGATCGCCAATTTTGCGGCTAATCACACGGACACTTTCTGCATAGCCTTCGCTCTAGTAGAAGATGGTGCCGATGTGGAGGCAGTTTCACTAGAGAAGCTGTCCGCAAAGGGAGTATCCGCCGTTGCAGGAAACAGCATCGGTTCACTGGGCTCAGAATCAAGCGAGATAACACTGGTCACGAAGCTAGGCACTCTAAAACAGTCCGGCACCAAGATAGAACTAGGCAAGTGGCTAGTAGAAGCCATTTATAAGATCATGTCCAAGGTCTAAGTAGAATTACAGAATGACGCTACGCACATTTACTTCAGAGTCCGTTACCGAAGGACATCCCGACAAGATATGTGATCAAATTTCTGACACTATTTTAGATGCTCTACTTGAGCAGGACCCAGACGCCAGAGTGGCCGTGGAGACGCTGGTTACGACCGGCCTTGTTCAGGTCGCTGGCGAAGTCACGACCATCGGCTACGTTGAAATACCGCATTTGGTCAGGGAAAAACTGCTGGAAATCGGCTACAACTCTTCCGCCATCGGATTTGACGGGGCTTCTTGTGGAGTTTCAGTGTCAATTGGCGCCCAGTCCCCGGACATAGCCCAGGGCGTGAATACATCCCTAGAATCCCGTTCCGGTAATAACTTCGACGAAATAGGTGCGGGCGATCAGGGCATGATGTTTGGATATGCTTCTAACGAGACAGCCAACTTCATGCCGGCACCCATAAACATCGCTCACCGACTAACCGAGCGATTGTCACAGGTTCGCAGGGAGCTTGACACTTCCATGCTTCGACCCGACGGCAAAGCTCAGGTTTCAATTAGCTACGAGGGCAACAAACCTGTGGCAGTGAAGACCGTTGTGCTTTCGACACAACACCATCCAGATGTTCAGCAAGATGACCTTGCGAATCTTGTGCTGGACCGAGTGATTCGCCCCGTCCTTTTAGACTCCGGCCTCGACACCAGCGACACGAGCTTCATCATCAACCCAACCGGCAGATTTGTTATTGGTGGCCCGCAGGCAGACGCCGGGCTCACCGGTAGAAAAATTATTGTCGACACCTATGGCGGCAGTGCCAGACACGGTGGTGGCGCTTTCAGTGGAAAGGACCCGTCAAAGGTTGATCGTTCTGCAGCATATGCAATGAGGTGGGTTGCGAAGAATTTGGTTGCGGCAGGCCTCGCGGAACGTGCGGAAATCCAGGTGGCATACGCGATAGGCGTTGCAACCCCCGTTGCTCTTCACGTGGAGACTTTTGGAACTGAAAACGTGGATGTAGAGGCAATAGAAAAAGCAATTCGGCAGGTGTTTGACCTAAGGCCAGCGGCGATAATTTCGGAGCTGAACCTGAAGCGTCCGATATATGCCAAGACGGCCAGCTACGGTCATTTTGGCCGTGAACTACCTGAATTTACTTGGGAAAACTTAGACCGAGTCCAAGCCCTCAAAGACGCAGCAGGAAGCTAGATGTCCCGCTTTGCTTCAGTATTGGCAAAGTCCCCTCTAATTCAGCTTGACCGGGCCTTCGATTACCTGATTCCAGAAGCCCTGCAAAATGAAATTGCTATCGGGCAAGAAGTGGTTTTTCCACTTGGAAGATCAAAAAAAAGTCAGGTTGGCTATGTCTCGGCGCTTTCCGATTCCAGTGACTATGCAACCGCAGCAATAACGAGTATTCAGGATGCTTCTGAGGTGCTTTCCAGTCAGCTCATTGATTTTCTTAGGGCAGTCGCAGATCGTCAATGCGTGGCGCTAGGGGAACTTATTGCTCTTGCTGTGCCTGATTACATGTCAACGGTCCAAAGGCTCCCGGCGATTGAGCCAAGAGTCCTAGAGGTGGACATTTTGGTTCCCAAGCTAGACGCAGCCCTTGGTGCGCGAGCGACAGTCCTAACTTCGGCAAGGCAACTTGAGGTGGCAGGGTCACTTGTGCCGGACTGGGCACTGTTGCTTTTGGCTAACGCTATTGGTGTCCATTCCAGGGGTATGTCTTGTATCATCGTGGTGCCAGAAAGGGCAGATATCGACATCGTCGTCGACCTCGCTCACAAGCTCGGAATTGACGATCAGTTCGTTTTTCTAAAACCGAGTCAGAAAAAATCTTCTCGTTATCAGCTCTTCCACCAAATCAAAGAATCTCGTCAAATAATCGTCGTGGGAACCAGATCCTCGATCTTTGCTCCCGTGCAGAACTTGGGCCTAATCGCTGTTCACGATGACTCCGATGACAGTCTGAGAGACCAAGGTTCCCCATTTACAAACACAAGGGACCTGGCTCTAATTCGAGCAAAAGGTGACGTGGAGCTGTTATTCACGGCTCCATACCGGTCCGTCGAGCTTCAAAGATTAGTTGCAATCGGCTACTTATCCGATCATAAAGTCATCGAGGCACCGCTTCGAATCTCCTATTCAGAACCAGGCCTCCGGATGGATGAGTCGGGGTTCAAAATCGTTCGTGAAAACTTGGATCGTGGGCCAGTGCTTGTCTTGCTTCCTCGCAAGGGCGACTCAGCCTCGGTCTACTGCGCAGGTTGTGGCGACAAGCTGACTTGCTCCTGCGGAGGCCATTTTTGGCAGCCCGACGCAGCTAACACTCAATGCAGACTCTGCAACAAGCACTTTGTTTCTTGTATTAGCTGTGGTTCGAGAAACCAGAAAAAGGGACGGACAGGTAGCAGCAGGACCGTTGCTGAGCTTGGCAAAACTTTCCCTAACACTGCAATATCTGAGGCCACTGGAGACAAGAAACCGACCGGGCTAAAAACGAAGAATCAAATAGTCGTTGCAACTCCAGGCTCAGCACCAAGGGTCCCCAAGGGATATTCTGCTGTTTTAATTCTTGACAGCGATGTCTGGCTCAGTCGGCAAACCCTTAATGCACAGCAGATGGCCATAAGAGACTGGATGGAAGCACTTGAGCTCATGTCCCCGACGGGAAGGGCCGCCTTTGCCGGTCTGCCCTCCGATCTTGGCAACGCTCTGTCGCTTGGTCAGTTGATACCGATGGCTAAGACAGCGCTTGAGGAAGCCCGAGAGCTTGGACTTCCCCCGGCGATGCGGATCTGTTCACTGCAAGCTCTGCCCGAAACTCTAGAAGTTGCTGTTTCGGCCGCTAAGTCAAAAGGGGCTGTAGCTCTTTGGGTAGACGAAAAAGCCGGAAGCGCGCTCATAAAGTTTTCCTATAATCAAGGTCCGGCAATAGCCAAGGAGCTTCGGGTGGTAGCAATCGGAGCAGCTGCACGAACCCAGGGTGTCAACAAGAGAAGGGGCTTGCGGGTGGTGATGGATGACCCGCAAGCGCTGTAGGTTACCTACTTATGAGACTCATTTTTGCCGGAACCCCTGAAGTGGCATCGCGCGCTCTAGAGCTTATTGCCGGCGAGCACAAGGTGGAATTGGTCCTTACCCGCCCCGACGCCCCAGTTGGTCGCAAGCGAATAGTTACTCCATCTCCGGTAACTCTCAAGGCTGAACAGTTGGGTCTAAAGGTGCACAAGACCAACAAAATTGACGACGAAGCCCTGAAAATGATTCGGCTAAGCGGCGCCGAGAAAGCGGTCGTTGTCGCTTATGGAGCAATGATTCCCCAGGCGGCACTGTCGGAACTTCCGTGGTGGAACTTACATTTCTCGCTTCTGCCCGAATGGCGAGGGGCGACTCCTCTGCAGCATTCAATGATTCATGACACTGGTATTGGGATAAGCGTTTTTGAGCTCGACTCGGGCCTGGATACCGGAGCACTTATCTCTCAGGCACCACTGTCATTCTCCGCAGACGAAACTGCTGGACAGGCATTGATTAGGTTTACGGAAGAGGGCGGAGACCTTCTAATCCGGGCGCTGAGCGAAAACCCGGCGCCGAGGATCCAAGAGGGTGAAGCCTCGGCGGCGCCAAAGATCACCAGACTGGACGCCAAGCTTGACTTCAGTAAGTCCGCTGAAGATTTGACCAGATTTATACGGGCCACGAATCCGGAACCAACGGCGTGGGCAAACCAAAACGGTGAACCGGTTAGAATCCTCTTCGCGTCTCCCAACAACTCTGGCTCTGACTCAGTTACAGCGCGTGGGGTCGGCGAAATATACAAGAGCGAAAACAACGAAATCAATGTGCAATGCGGCAGCGCTAGCTCACTGAAGCTCGAGCTTGTGCAACCTGCCGGAAAGCGTGAAACAGCGGCAACCGACTGGTGGAATGGCCTTAAGGGGATTGCAAAATTTGACTAACGCGCGTCAGATAGCCCTTGAGCTACTCAACCGAGTAAGAGCATCGGAGAGCTACATTAACCTGCTGCTCCCCAAGGAGCTTGCTAAGCATGAAATCTCCGATGCCGACAGAGGTTTGGTTCAGGAGCTCAGCTACGGAGTTCTTCGATGGCAGCTTCAGTACGACGCCATCATCGATCATTTGACACCTGGAAAGACCTTGTCCCCGGGCCTAAGAGCGGCAATTCAGCTTGGTCTTCATCAGCTTTTCAGAATGCGAATTCCCACCCATGCGGCCATAAACGAGACAGTGGATCTTGTAAAGCATTTCGAAGCTAGTGCCGCAGGGCTTTGTAACGCAGTTCTTCGAAATGCCGAACGAGCCGGACACGACAATCTTCTGGCAATACTCATCGAAGGCCAAGAGGACCTCACGCGGCTGAGTATCGAATTCTCGCATCCGAAGTGGATTATTTCTGGCATGAAATCGGCCCTTGAACTTGATGGGAGAACCTCAGATCTGGCCGAACTCCTATCGGCAAACAACCAAACCCCGGTCGTCAACCTAATCGCGATTACAAGCTCTGCATCCGCTGAGCTTGAGGCGCTTGGGCTCCAGCGAGGCTCTGCATCTCCAAATGGCTTTCTCTGCATCGGAAACCCACTTGAATATCTGTCGATTCCTGGGGTGAGGGTGCAGGACCAGGGTTCTCAGCTTGTAGCACTGGCACTTAGCAAGGTTGCCGATAAGACCGGAACTTGGCTGGACATGTGCTCTGGCCCGGGAGGCAAGGCCGCAGTGCTAGAGCATGCCGTATCGGGATCTGGAAATCTTGTTTGCTACGAACCACATGTAAAACGATCCAAACTCGTCTCCTCAGCACTCGCAGATCCAGAAAGCACTCCGGTACTTGTCAAGAGAGGGCAAGACGCCCCCGAAAGTTCCTTCGCGGCGATCTTGCTAGATGCCCCCTGTGCCGGACTTGGGTCCCTTCGCAGGAAGCCTGAATCTAGATGGACAAAAAAGCCCGAGCAACTACCATCGCTCACCAAATTGCAGGCCGAGCTAATTGACGCCGCGGTGTTAGCGCTGGAACCAGGTGGCATTCTGATGTACGCAACCTGCTCACCACTGGTAGTCGAGACAAATGCCCAAATTAGAGCCGCACTAGATCGCCACGCCAACATTTCGCTAGTCGACCTAGTACCAGTAATGCAAGAATTAGCTCCAGGTCTAGAGTTGAACACTTCTAGGAAAACCGTCCAGTTGTGGCCGCATCGACATGGAACTGACGCCATGTTTATGGCACTCCTGAAAAAAGATGAAGGGAACTAGAAATGCAAATAAATCCTTCAATACTCAGTGCCGACTTTGCGAACTTGGAGGCGGAGCTGATGTCAATCGCATCAGCTGATATGGCTCACGTTGACGTTATGGACAATCATTTCGTCCCAAATTTGACCCTGGGAACCGCGATTGTCGAAAGACTTGCCAAAGTTTCTCCCATTCCTCTGGATGTTCACCTGATGATTGAACACCCGGACAAGTGGGCAATTGGTTATGCCCAGGCTGGTGCTTCTTCGGTCACATTTCATCTAGAGGCAGCAACGGAACCGCTTGACTTGGCGAGGAGGCTCAGAGCTGCTGGTGTGAAAGCCGCAGTTGCCATTAAGCCCGCCACCAAGGTTTCAGACATAGCCCACTTGATCCAAGAAGTAGACATGCTGTTGGTAATGACCGTTGAGCCTGGCTTTGGGGGGCAGCCAATTCTGGTTGAAACCCTTGAAAAGATTGCCCAAGCTCGACAACTGATTGAAGGCTCTGGCGCAAGGGTTGCACTTCAGGTCGACGGGGGAGTGACCGAGTCAAACATTGCTCAATTGGCATCATTGGGGGCCGACTCATTTGTAGCGGGTTCTGCTATCTACAACAGCCCCGATAGGGCAAATCAAATACTTCGACTTCGAGGGTTAGCTCTGGCAGCTTCGAATCCGAAGTGATTCGCTGTAATCTAGGGGTATGAAATCCTTTGATTCCCTTTATGACGAGCTCGTAAACACGGCAAGTATGCCCGATAACAACTCTGGTAGCAGCGAGTTATTGGCAAAGGGAGTCCACTCAATTGGCAAAAAGCTCGTCGAGGAAGCGGCGGAACTATGGATGGCTGCAGAACACGAGTCAGACGAACAGGTCGCACTAGAAGCCTCGCAACTTCTTTATTACATTCAACTTATTTTGATCTCTAGAAACGTGCCACTTTCGGCAGTCGAGCAGGTTCTCTAATGTTGCGGGTAGCCATTCCAAACAAGGGAATCCTGTCTGAATCCGCAGTGGCCATGTTAAGAGAAGCTGGATACCAGACGAGACGAGACACCCAAGAGCTTCACCTGGTCGATGAAGCAAACGACATAGAATTTTTTTATCTGAGACCTCGGGATATAGCGACCTACGTGGGGTCGGGATCTCTGGATGTTGGCCTAACAGGGCTGGACCTCTTGATGGATTCGGAGTCCGAAGCCGAGGAAATTGCTGATTTGGGCTTTGGTGCGTCTACCTTCCGATTTGCGGCACCAATCGACTCTGGTTTCAATGATCCGAGTCAACTAGAAGGTAAAAGGCTTGCGACCGCATACCCAACCCTGATTGAAAATTACTTGGCGAAGCTAAACGTAAATTGTGAAATCATCAAGCTCGACGGAGCAGTCGAATCGGCCGTAAAGCTTGGCGTTGCAGATGCCGTTGCCGACGTTGTCTCAACCGGTAACACGCTTAGAAAAGCCGGTCTTGCAATCTTTGGCCCTACGATCTTGACCTCTACGGCCAGGCTCATTAGTGCTCCGGGTAAAGCTAGTGACGCAAACGGGCTTTTGATGCGTTTAAAGGGCGTATTAGTGGCTAGGGAGTACGTAATCATTGACTACGACTGCCCAAAGAAAGTGCTCGAAGCGGCGACGAAGATAACCCCCGGGATCGAGTCGCCAACGATATCCCCGATGGCCGATTTGGACTGGGTTGCAGTTCGTTCCCTAGTTCCGGCTATACAGATGAATCAAATAATGGATGAGCTGTACGCCGCAGGTGCCAGGGCAATTTTGGTGTCAGCCATTCACGCAGCGAGAATATAGTGCCGGCAGTCAGAGTGATTCCTTGCCTAGATGTTGCAAGCGGACGAGTAGTGAAGGGTGTCAACTTCCAGAATCTTGTCGATAGCGGTGACCCAGTTGACTTAGCCCGCAATTACTACCTTCAGGGCGCAGACGAGCTAACGTTTTTAGACGTAACCGCTGCCAACGAAAATCGCTCAACAACTAGAGACATGGTCACCAGGTGCGCGGAGGAGATATTTATACCCCTCACGGTGGGCGGAGGCATTAGAAGCCTCGAGGACGTTTCGCTGCTTCTTGAGGCGGGAGCCGACAAAGTATCGATCGGTTCCGCAGGCATTTCCAGGCCGGAACTTTTAGCGGAGATCTCGGGCGAACACGGAAATCAAATTTTGGTAGTTTCTTTGGATATTAAACGTGGAGACACGGCGTCGGGATTCATCGTCACCTCCCACGGTGGCCGACAGGAAACCGGTTTAGATGCGATGCAGTGGATAGAAAAAGTGCAAGGGCTAGGTGCCGGAGAACTGCTTATCAACAGCATTGATGCAGACGGGACCAGAGCGGGTTTTGATCTTGAACTTATTGAGAAAGTACGCAAGATTTCCGCCGTTCCGATCATCGCGTCTGGGGGAGCCGGCAAAGTATCAGACTTCGTCGAGGCGGCTCAGGCTGGCGCCGATGCTCTGCTCGCAGCTAGTGTTTTTCACAGCGGCGAAATCTCGATTGCAACGGTCAAGCAAGCACTTGAAGATGCAGGAATAGAGGCTAGATGAGGCACTTAGCGTTGGATCAGGTTCAATTTTCTAGCGACCATCTGATACCCGTTGTGGTTCAAGACAGTCAAACGAAGCAGGTTCTCATGCTTGCCTATTCGAACCTCGACGCTTTAGAAAAATCCGTCTCTACTGGCGAAATGCATTTCTTCTCGCGATCCCGCAATCAGCTTTGGCGCAAAGGTGAAACCAGTGGTAATACCTTGGCAATTGATTCCTTGTCCCTAGATTGTGACGGCGACACTATTTTGGCTATGGTCAGGCCTGCCGGCCCGACCTGCCACCTTGGAACCGTCAGCTGCTTCGAGGAGGTCTAATTGATCGGCTTTGAACAGCTTGAGGAACTTAGCAGCGAATACAACGTAATCCCGATTGTAAAAAGGCTATTTAGCGGCAGTGAAACCCCAATTGGGATTTATCAGAAGCTCGCCGGTTCTAGGGCGGACACTTTTTTGTTGGAATCTGCCGAGCAGGGAGTCTGGGGCAGGTACTCCTTTATCGGAGTGGCCTCTAGGGGTCAACTAACGGCTACAGATCACAAAGCAACCTGGATAGGAGATGCGAAGTGTCTTCCAGATGGATCTTTACTGCCCGAGGACCCGATCGCAGCGCTGGAGAGGCTTCAAACGGCATGGAAATCGAGTCCGGTTGATTTTCCCCTGAGTTCGGGGCTGGTTGGATTTCTAAGCTGGGGAGCGGTCAACCTAACCGAGAAGCTTCCTGATGCCAAGCCGGCCGACTACTCGATACCGCTATACGGGTTCAACCAATTTTCAGAGCTAGTGGTCATGGATCACCAAAAGTCTGAATTGCTCCTAGTCAGTGTGGTTTTCGTCGACGGGACCCCCCTTCGGGAAAGCTACAGTCGGGCCCTAAATGCCATTAGCCAAATGCAAAAAATCGTCGAAATGCCGACACCCGCAATGGTCTCTGAGCCGAATTGGCCGGAACCGGATGCAGTCTCCAACATACCCAAGAACGAGTTTCTCGAAAAGGTCGAATTGGCCAAAGAGCATGTTCGCAAGGGAGACGTATTTCAGGTTGTTATTTCTCAGCGCTTTGACCACCAAACAACCGCTGATGCGCTGGATGTCTACAGAGCACTTAGGGCTCTGAATCCGAGCCCCTACATGTATCTAATTAGATGGCAAGACCAGGATGGTCCGTTTGCGATAGTCGGAAGTTCACCGGAAGCGCTCGTGAAGGTAATGGGATCCAACGTGGTCACCCACCCAATCGCAGGTTCTCGGCCCAGAGGTCATGACACATCAACTGACAACCAACTTGCCGAAGACCTGCTGGCGGATGAAAAAGAGCGCAGCGAACACTTGATGCTGGTCGACCTTGCGAGAAATGATCTGCTGAAAGTCTGCGACCCAACTACTGTGCGGGTGAGCGAATTTATGCAAATTCACCGCTTCTCACACATCATGCACCTCGTATCTACCGTGGAGGGGTCGCTAAATCCCGGAACCAGCATTGTCAAGGCCATGCTCGCCACCTTCCCAGCTGGAACCCTGTCCGGTGCACCCAAACCAAGGGCTTTGGAAATAATTCACGACTTAGAACAAAGTTATCGAGGCTTGTTCGGTGGTGTTGTTGGATACTTCGACTTTCAAGGGAACTCAGATCTTGCAATCGCGATTCGCACTGCGGTTCTTAGAAACGGAGTGGCAAGAGTGCAGGCCGGTGCCGGGATTGTTCTCGATTCAGTACCCGAAACCGAGTACGCCGAGACGCTGGCAAAAGCCGCGGTTGTGTTGCGCGCAGTTGCTGCGGCGAATGCGATGAAAAAATGATCAGACTGATTTCGGTGGGCACTCTAGTTGCCGCCGTGTGGCTATCAACCTCTCTCCTTGCCTGGGTAGATGTTAGAGACTTTCACTCCGATGAATCGGCGTTGATTGGAACATTAATTGGGTCGGAACTCAATCCCCTGACAAGCCTGGTTCCGCTGATAGTCCTACTGATTTCACTCATCGCCCGATACCGTCTCCTAAGTCGAACGATGGCGGCGATTGCCTCGATAATCTCTGGCTTCGTAATAGTGGTGATGTCTCTCACAAGCTGGTCAGATGCCAGTGCCGTCATCGAGTTGATCTCCAGCACTACGGGTCTAGCTACGGCAGCAGGTTTTGGAGTAGTGGTGAAGATCGGTTACTGGGTTTATCTAACGATGGCCGGAATCACCGGATTGATTTTTGCTCTGGCAGTTTTTCAACCCGGGCGCTCGAAGCCACCGGACAAATCCAGTACGGTCAGTGAAACAAACGCCGACCCGGAGAACCTGTGGGATGAGCAGTAGAAGTGCTTGCTAGAATTGGCAAACATTCAAGAAGGGCACAATGACTGAAACTAAGACCGATCCAGGGCACGGAAACTCCGTTGCGGCCTGGGCGACCGTGATTATTGTTCTGGCTGCCTTCACGATTGGAACATTGTTTTTCTGGTTGAATGTGCCATCCATGGTTTGGGCTTCAGCTGTACTTGCCGCACTTGGTCCGATAGTTGGACTCGTACTCAGGAAATCTGGCTACGGGGTGAGTGGCAAGCACTCGAAGTCCCACTAGTGCTTGACGAATTATTCGCCACAGCAAGCGATGATGCTGACATTAGAAGTAAAAGCGTAAGTATCGAGTCTCTAGAGGCGCTGGTCGAGAACATGGAGCCAGCCGTTTCAGCCTTGAAGGCACTCGAGCCTTCGTCGAAAATTAAGATAATCGCCGAAATAAAGAGATATAGCCCATCAGTTGGGCACATGGCCGAAATCCCTGATGCCGGGATACTAGCCCTTACTTACGAGCAAAGTGGAGCTCATGCAATCTCGGTTCTAACAGAACGATCCGGGTTCGGCGGCACTTTAGATGACCTTCGACATGCCAGCGACGCCGTCTCAATCCCAACACTTCGCAAGGACTTCATATCTTGTGAGTATCAAATCTTGGAGGCTCGTGCCCACGGGGCATCATTCGTTCTATTGATTCTTAGCTGGCTCAAGGAGCCTGATTTCCTCAGGTTGTCCAAGTTTGCCGCGGACTTGGGTTTGGATGTTCTCGTTGAAACGCACACAGCGGATGAGATACACATTGCCAACGCCGCAGGAAGCAGATTGGTCGGCATAAACACAAGGGATTTGCAAACATTCAAGACCGACCTGCGGCTTTTCGAAACTATGTCTCACCTATTGACAGATCAGACCATCAAGGTGGCTGAATCATCCGTGAAGAAGCCTCAGGACGTAGCCAGGTACTGGAACGCCGGTGCCAATGTGGTGCTAGTTGGACAAGCCCTAGTGACAGGTGATCCGAGCTTGTTAATTCCGGAATTTATTAACGCAACTTAGGATTATCAACACAATGAAACTCTCAGAACAAGTAGGACCCTATTACGGCGAGTACGGTGGCAGGTTCGTCCCGGAGCCACTAATTGCAGCTCTCGATCAACTCGAGGCCACCTACGAAGCGATGCGAATCGACCCGGGGTTCATAGCCGAGCTTGCCGAGCTTCACAAGACCTACACCGGACGTCCCTCCATAATCACCGAGGCAAAGCGCTTCGCGGCTCATTTTGGCGACATTAGAGTCTTTCTAAAACGAGAAGACTTGAACCACACTGGTAGCCACAAGATAAATAACGTTATGGGCCAAGCACTCTTGGCAAAGAAGATGGGCAAAAAGCGAATCATTGCAGAAACTGGAGCTGGTCAGCACGGTGTGGCAAGTGCCACAGCTGCGGCATTCTTTGGTTTGGACTGCGTTGTGTACATGGGCGAGGTTGATACCGAAAGACAGGCCCTAAATGTCGCGAGAATGAAGCTTCTGGGGGCCGAAGTAATTCCCGTGACCTCGGGTTCCAAAACGCTCAAGGACGCTATAAATGAGGCACTTCGAGATTGGGTTGCCAACGTCGATACCACCCACTATCTTCTCGGGACAGTTGCGGGTCCCCACCCGTTTCCGACAATGGTTCGAGACTTCCACAGCGTCATAGGTTACGAGGCTCGTGAACAAATGCTCGAGCTAACCGGAAGGCTTCCGGATGCAGTGGCAGCTTGTGTCGGCGGTGGCTCTAATGCGATTGGGATTTTCCACGCCTTCTTGGATGATGACGATGTTGCGCTGTGGGGTTTTGAAGCAGCAGGCGAAGGCGTTGACACTCTTAGGCATGCCGCGACCCTATCTAGGGGGACACCTGGCGTTCTACATGGTGCCAAGAGCTACATGCTGCAAGACGCCGATGGTCAAACAATGGAATCGCACTCGATTTCAGCCGGGCTTGACTATCCAGGAGTTGGTCCGGAGCACTCATGGCTCAAGGACCTCGGTCGGGCTAGTTATCACGGTGTTACCGACACTGAGGCAATGAACGCGATGAAGCTACTTTCCCAAACAGAGGGCATAATCCCAGCCATCGAAACGGCTCACGGTTTGGCAGGAATCGAGCATCTAGCCAAGGTCCTGCCCGCGGGCGCACACATTCTTATCAACTTGAGCGGACGCGGAGACAAGGACATGGAGACAGCGGCAAAGTACTTCGGTCTGATGGGCGATAAATGAGTTCAGTAAATGACACCCTCCTGGCCAATAGAGAATCCGGTAAAGGCTCACTGGTTGGTTACTATCCGGCCGGCTACCCAACTGTCAAGGACTCAGTCGACGCGTTAGTTGCAATGGCCGAGAATGGTTGTGACGTCCTTGAAATTGGCGTCCCCTACAGTGATCCTGTGATGGACGGCTTGATTATTCAGGTCGCGACCGAAGAAGCACGAGCTGCAGGCTTCGTGCTCGGAGATCTATTCGAAGTAATACGACAAGTGCGAGCGCGGGTAGCCACACCGCTATTGGTAATGAGCTATTGGAACCCGGTGTTGAGATTCGGCGTGGAGAAGTTCGCAGAGGAGATGCTTGCCTCTGGGGCACAGGGAATGATCACGCCAGATCTTGTTCCAGACGAAGCCGCGCAGTGGCTGGAGGTCAGCCAAGCGAAAGGTCTAGATCGAGTCTTTTTGGTTGCGCCGTCGAGCTCGAATGAAAGAGTCGCCGCAAACGCTGACGCGTCCAAGGGTTTTGTTTATTCAGTCTCAACAATGGGTATAACTGGGGAGAGAGCTACTCTCGACGCGCTTGCTAGAGATTTAGTAGGCCGAGTGAAGAGTCTAAGTAAAACCCCGACTTGTGTAGGGGTAGGAATTTCCACAGCCGAACAGGTTCGTGAAGTAAACGGTTATGCCGACGGTGCAATTGTTGGAACTGCCTTTGTGAAGGCCTACCGTGAGGATGGTCTACCTGGCCTAGTTGCGAAAACCAAAGAGCTAGCTGCGGGCCTAGGATGATGCGATGGAGTTAATCGCAGGCATCCCGTCACCCGGAATCAGCTTTATTGATTTGGGTCCATTTCGAGTTCACTTCTACGCGCTATTTATACTTAGCGGCATAGTCATAGCCACCATTCTGACTGACGCCAGGCTCAAGGCTAGAGGAACACCTGCGGGGTTGTTCCTGGACATAGCGCTATGGGCTGTTCCTTTTGGAATACTTGGAGGAAGGTTCTTCCACGTTCTTACTCACCCCAACGATTACTTCTTCGAGGGCGCTAATCTCCTTGACATTTTCAAAATATGGGAGGGTGGTCTTGCAATTTATGGAGCGCTAATCCTCGGAGCAGTTGGAATGTTCATAGGCTCAAGACAGGCTGGGATTAGATTCCTGTCAGTCGCCGACGCGGTCGCTCCCGGGATACTTCTTGCCCAGGGCATCGGTAGGCTTGGAAACTATTTCAATCAAGAACTATTCGGTCTACCGACCACTCTTCCTTGGGGGCTCGAAATTCCAAGTTCTAACCCGGCTTACCCGCTCGGGCTTCCGGATGGACTAACTTTTCACCCCACCTTCGCCTACGAAATGATTTGGAATCTGACAGGCGTCGTGGCGCTAATTTGGCTCGGAAAAAAGTTGCAACTTGAATGGGGCAAGGTTTTTGCTCTGTACCTGATTATTTATTCAACGGGACGAGTTTGGATAGAAGCCATCAGAATCGACCCAAGTGAGATTATCCTTGGTCTACGAATAAATATCTGGTCGGCGCTGACCGGTATTGCAATCGGAGTAGTTATCTACTTGGTTCAGAAGCGCCGTCACCCCGGCAAGGAACCTTCGGTTTGGCTCGACGGCAGAGAACCTGTCGATCAGTCACCCGTCACCAGCAAGGACGCTGTCAAATAATTTAATAGTTCACAAACAAGACATAAGGGTCGGGCCAACGAAGCTCCGAAAAGAATTCGATTGGAGTAACCATGTTTAACAACGGACCTTTCCACAAGTTTGCCACCGCGCCCGAGAACCAAGGGCTATACGACTCTTCCCATGAGCGCGACGCTTGTGGCTTGGCAATGGTCGCAACGCTTCGAGGCTATGCCGGTCACGACGTCGTTGAAATGGCGCTGTCCTCTCTCAGGAACCTGGAACACCGTGGCGCCGTTGGTTCGGACGCCGGAACAGGTGACGGCGCTGGGATACTCACCCAGATGCCAGATGGTTTTTTCCGTGCAATTGTCGACTTTGACTTGCCAGCGCGAGGCACTTACGGCGTGGGTCTCGTTTTCTTGGATGCGGCGACCGCAACTGAGGACAAAGCTAAGTTTGAAGCAATCTGCAACGAAGAGTCGCTGACTGTCTTGGGATGGCGCACCCCGCCAACCGACAGCTCTGTGCTTGGCGAGTTGGCAAGAGAGGCTATGCCTCTCATTGAACAAGTATTTGTTTCTTCCAATGACCTAATCACGGGCATGGACCTCGAGCGAAGGTTATTCAGGGCTAGAAACCGAAGTGAACGAGACATTGGCCTTTACCTTTGCTCGCTTTCATCTAAAACAATCGTTTACAAGGGTATGGTCACCACCTTGCAGCTCGAGCCTTTCTATCCGGATCTAAGTGACGAGCGCTTTGAGTCTCTGCTCGCACTTGTTCACAGCAGATTTTCAACAAACACCTTCCCGTCATGGCCATTGGCACACCCTTTCCGATTTATCGCGCACAACGGAGAGATAAACACCGTTAAGGGAAATGCCAACTGGATGGCGGCAAGAGAGTCTCAGCTTTCATCGGAGCTACTCGGTAACATCGAACAGCTAAAGCCAATCGTCTCAAAGGGTGCGTCCGATTCGGCAACTTTCGATGAGGTTTTGGAGCTGCTTGTCCTATCGGGCCGCTCGCTGCCACACGCCATGATGATGATGATTCCCGGAGCATGGGAAAAGCAACTGGACCTCGATCCACAGCTAAGAGACTTCTACGAATATCACTCGATGATTATGGAGCCATGGGATGGACCAGCGGCCGTAGTTTTCACGGACGGAGATTTGGTCGGTGCAACTCTGGACCGAAACGGACTTCGACCGGGTCGCTTCGTGGTCACTGAAGATGGTTTTATAATCCTTGCCTCTGAAATCGGCGTTGCTGATATTGCCCCTGACAAAATCGTAAGAAAAGGCAGATTGCAGCCAGGCAAAATGTTCCTGATTGACACTGTGGCTGGACAAATAGTGGAGGACGAGCAGATCAAGTCCGAAGTCGCCTCCCTGGAACCATGGGGTGAGTGGCTGGAAGCAAGTCGGATTAACTTGCGTGATCTTCCGGACCGCGAGCACGTTCGCTACTCGAGCAAGTCTGTGAAGCGTAGGCAAAGAGCCTTTGGCTACACCGAAGAAGACCTGAAAATATTCATCGCACCGATGGCAAGAATGGGACAGGAGCCAATCGGGGCCATGGGGACCGACACTCCAATCGCGGCTATATCAGAGAGACCAAAACTTCTATTTGACTATTTCGCCCAGCAGTTCGCTCAGGTGACAAACCCACCGCTTGATGCAATTCGCGAAGAAGTCGTGACATCCATGACTACAAGCATCGGTCCGGTCAGAAACCTTCTAGAAGCCAATGCCGAGCATGCAAAGCAGATGGTTCTGGACTACCCAATTATTGGTAACGATGAGCTGGCGAAGATTAAGCACATAGACCGAGCAAACAACATCGGTAAGGCAGTAACTGTTTCCTGCCTCTACCGCGTTGACGACGGTCCCGAGGCTCTCGAAGCCCGGCTTGAGGCAATCTGCGCGGAGGTCGACCAGGCTTTAGTTGCGGGAGCGACTTTTATAGTGCTGTCCGATCGAGATTCAAATCGAGAGCTTGCTCCAATTCCTTCGCTGCTGTCCTGTTCAGCCGTGCACCACCATTTGATTCGAAATGGAACCAGAATGATGGCGGGCCTCGTTGTTGAAGCTGGCGATGCAAGAGATGTTCACCATGTTGCAACTCTGATTGGCTTTGGCGCATCTGCGATCAACCCTTATTTGGCTCTCGAAACGGCCGAGGACCTAGTCTTCAACGGCACCATCACCGGCATAACAATGGAGCGAAGCAGCAAAAACATGATCAAGGCGCTTGGAAAAGGTGTCCTGAAAGTCATGTCAAAAATGGGCATCTCGACAGTTTCTTCCTACGCGGGGGCGCAGTGCTTCGAGGCCATTGGGCTCTCACAGGAGCTTGTGGATAAATATTTCACAGGAACTACCACAAAGCTTGGTGGAGTGGCCCTCCCGATTTTGCATTCTGAAATTGCTCAGCGACACACATCCGCATACCCCATTGAAAGTGCCAACCAGGACAGTACTCCTCTCGACGTTGGCGGGGAAATGAAATGGCGTCGTGACGGCCCTCCTCACTTATTCAACCCCGAGACCATTTTTAAGCTTCAACACTCCACCTCTCAAAAGAACTACGAAATCTTCAAGTCTTATACCAATGCGGTCGATGACCAGGCCGAGCGTTTAATGACGATTCGAGGTCTTTTCAGCCTAAATAAGGAGTTGCGCACTCCAGTGCCAATTTCTGAGGTGGAGCCGGTGCATTCGATAGTGAAGCGATTTGCAACTGGGGCTATGAGCATGGGATCGATCAGTCCGGAAGCTCACGAGACGCTTGCCATTGCCATGAACCGCCTTGGCGCCAGAAGCAACACTGGAGAAGGCGGAGAGTCAGTCGAGCGACTGCTGGATCCAGAGCGACGCAGCGCTGTAAAGCAGGTTGCCTCCGGACGCTTCGGTGTGACCTCTATGTATTTGACTCATGCGGATGACCTTCAGATCAAGATGGCGCAGGGGGCAAAGCCAGGCGAAGGCGGGCAGCTTCCTCCGAACAAGGTCTACCCATGGATTGCGGAACTTAGGCACTCGACCCCGGGCGTAGGGCTAATTTCTCCGCCTCCTCATCACGACATTTACTCAATCGAGGATCTCAAACAGTTGATCTTTGATCTAAAACGGGCAAACCGCACCGCTAGGGTCCACGTGAAGTTGGTGTCTCAGTTTGGTGTCGGAACCGTCGCAGCCGGAGTAGCCAAAGCAAAGGCCGACGTGGTACTAATTTCTGGCCACGACGGTGGCACAGGCGCCAGCCCGCTCAATTCTTTGAAGCACGCGGGAACCCCCTGGGAGCTCGGCCTGGCCGAAACCCAGCAGACTCTGCTGCTCAATGGACTACGAGATCGAGTTGTAGTGCAGGTGGACGGTTCAATGAAGACTGGACGAGACGTGATCATCGCCGCTCTTCTTGGAGCCGAAGAGTTCGGATTCGCAACCGCCCCTCTAGTGGTGGAGGGTTGTATTTTGATGCGCGTTTGCCACCTTGACACCTGTCCGGTTGGAGTCGCTACCCAGAACCCAGAACTCAGAAAACGATTCCATGGCCAAGCCGACCACGTGGTAAATTTCTTTGAGTTTTTGGCTCAAGAAGTGCGCGAATACCTGGCTGAACTGGGCTTCAGGACTCTCCAAGAGGCTGTGGGTCAAGTACAGGTGCTGGACGTCAACAGGGCAATTCGTCACTGGAAAGCAGACGGCTTAGACCTCTCGCCAATTTTCGCGGCTAAGGACATAGTTACGACTCAGACCCAATATTGCTCAAGTTCACAGGACCACGAGCTGGAGAAGCACTTTGATTTCCCACTTATTGAGACCGCAAAGCTTGCCCTCAAAGACGGCAAGGCCATGGAGATTAAAAGCCAGATCAACAACACAATGCAGGCCATCGGAACGATGCTTGGCAATGAGCTCACGAAAAAATGGGGCGAACAAGGACTAGAGCCGGGGACACTCAAGCTCACCTTAACCGGCAGCGCCGGCCAGTCACTGGGAGCATTCATGCCTAGGGGTCTTCAAATTGATGTCGAAGGTGATTGCAATGACTATGTTGGCAAAGGTCTTTCTGGCGGAATCATAAGCGTCAGGCCTCCGGAAACGGCTGGGTTCCTGGCATCTGAAAACGTGATCGCTGGAAACGTTATCGGCTACGGAGCTACTTCGGGAAAAATCTTCCTAAACGGAGTCGTCGGTGAACGATTTATGGTTCGAAACTCGGGAGCCGTTGCGGTGGCCGAGGGCGTGGGAGATCACGCTCTGGAATACATGACCGGTGGACGAGTAGTCATTCTCGGAAAAACCGGAATCAACCTGGGCGCCGGAATGTCCGGAGGTATCGCTTATGTTCACAGGCTGTCAGAGTCCAAAGTAAATCGCGAGGCTCTCCAGCTGGGCGAAATCACCCTTAGTGCGCTTGATGACACTGGAAAGGACGAGCTCCAGGCGATCCTTGAGCAGCACCTTGATCTGACTGGTTCTCCGCTTACAAAGATTATCCTCGATGACTTCTCGACCCATTCAAAAGAGTTCGTAAGGGTAATGCCTAGGGACTACGCACGCATAGTCGAGATTCAACAGGATGCGCAGGCCACAGGCATAGACCTGGACGGCGAAGAAGTTTGGACTCAAATCTTGGAGGTAACTAATGGCTGACCCACGGGGATTTCTGAAAGTCACCGATCGTGAAACAGCGAAGCGCAGACCGGTTCCAGTCCGGATAAAGGATTGGAAAGAGGTCTATGAAGAGCGGAACTCTGGAGTAGTCAAAGAGCAAGCCGGACGCTGCATGGACTGTGGCATTCCGTTTTGTCACGCCGGATGTCCTCTTGGAAACTTAATTCCGGAGTGGAATGACCTTACTCACTTAGGCAAGAACAAAGAAGCAATAGATCGCCTGCACTCGACTAATAACTTTCCAGAGTTCACCGGCAGACTTTGCCCAGCCCCATGCGAAAGTGCATGCGTTCTTGGTATAAACCAGCCGGCCGTGACAATCAAAGAGATCGAAGTGTCGATAATTGATGACGCATTCGACGCAGGTTTTGTTACCCCTAACGTCCCAGATCGACTGACCGGAAAGACAGTTGCTGTCGTGGGCTCGGGGCCGGCTGGACTAGCGGCTGCCCAGCAGTTGACTAGGGTCGGACACACCGTCGCTGTATTTGAACGAGACGACCGCATCGGAGGTTTGCTCAGATACGGTATTCCAGATTTCAAAATGGAGAAGCGCCACATCGACAAGCGCCTCGCCCAGATGACAGCCGAAGGCACCAGGTTCCGCACTGGAGTGAACATCGGCGTTGACATTACTTGGGAAGAGCTAAAGCTCAGCTATGACGCCGTATTGGTGGCAACCGGCTCAATCACTCCTAGAGGCTTGGATGTTCCAGGCTCAGAGTTAGCAGGAGTGCATTTCGCGATGGAGTACCTCACGCAAGCGAATCGAGTTGTGGCCGGCGACAAAGTCGAGGACCAGCTCAGTGCCGAGGGTAAGCACGTTGTGATTCTTGGAGGCGGGGATACTGGAGCAGATTGTCTAGGCACGGCCACCAGGCAAATGGCCGCTTCCGTCACGACTATTGCTATCGGTCAGAAGCCCCAAGAACAGCGAACCGCTGACCAGCCATGGCCCATGGACCCCAGGGTCTTTGAAATCTCAAGTGCGCATGAAGAATTCGGAGATCGCAAATACCTGCACTCAACTGTCGAACTTATTGGTGAGGACGGACAGGTAACCGGCATTAAAGTTGCGGACACCGAATTCGTGAACGGAAGACGAGTGCCAAAAGTTGGCACTGAACGAGTGATGAAGGCCGATTTGGTTCTACTCGCCCTTGGCTTCACTGGACCAGAATCAGACACAATAACCAACCAGCTAAATGCAGAGCTGGATGCTCAAACCAACATCTCTCGCGACGGTAAATACCGCAGCAAGGATTCTTTGTTTGTAGCAGGGGATGCGGGCAGGGGCCAAAGCCTGATAGTTTGGGCAATAGCCGAAGGAAGGGCAGCGGCCGCGGCGATAGATGAACACCTCGAAGGCGAGACTCAGCTGCCATTCCCTGTAAAGCCAACTGATAAACCAATTTCGGTTTATAGCTAGGTCAAAAGAAACTAGGACACTGAAGCCAATGAGACGCGCAAAAATTGTTGCAACATTCGGGCCTGCAATAGGCGATTTAGAAATGACCCGCAAGGTCATAGCCGCCGGAGTGGACGTGGCGAGAATGAACCTCAGCCACGGGTCATACGAGGTTCACGAACAGGTCTACGCGAATATTCGTCAAGCTAGCGAAGAGGCTGAAAAGGCGGTAGGGATTCTTGTTGATCTTCAGGGCCCAAAGATTCGCCTTGGAAAGTTTGCGGAGGGCGGCGTCGAGTTAGTAGTGGGTGCAACCTTCAAAATCACCATCGATGATGTCGCAGGTGACGTGAACATTTGCTCCACCACCCACAAGGGTCTTCCAAACGATGTCTCCGTGGGGGACATGTTGCTTATTGACGATGGTCGACTATCGCTTCGGGCAACCGCAGTAGACGCAACAACTATCACAACCGAAGTTGTCATTGGCGGGCCGGTATCTAACAACAAGGGCATAAACCTTCCCGGTGTCGCAGTGGACGTTCCTGCACTAAGTGAGAAGGATGAAGCTGACCTTCGATGGGCTCTGAAGCTCGGCGCAGACATGATCGCATTGAGCTTTGTAAGAAATGCCAAAGACATCCTTCGCGTACACGAAATCATGCGAGAAGAAGGCAGATTTATACCGGTCATTGCCAAGATCGAAAAACCTCAGGCAGTTGCCAACCTCGAAGAGATCATTGACGCCTTTGACGGCGTCATGGTCGCGCGTGGCGATTTGGGCGTCGAGTTGCCTCTAGAGCAGGTTCCAATCGTCCAGAAGCGTGCCGTGGAGCTTGCAAGACGCTGGGCTAAGCCAGTTATCGTAGCCACCCAGATGCTAGAAAGCATGATTACTGCCAGCAGGCCAACCAGAGCTGAAACTTCGGATGTAGCGAACGCCGTACTTGATGGTGCTGACGCACTGATGCTTTCCGGCGAGACCTCCGTGGGCCAATTTCCAATCGAGACCATCGAGACGATGGCCAAGATAATTGAATCGACGGAAGAGAACGGCTTGGAGCGGATTCCAGCCTTGGGCACACAACCACACACCCACTCTGGAGCCGTAGTTAAGTCAGCTCTCCAAATTGCAGAACTACTGGGCTCCAAGTTTGTTTGCGTATTCACTGAATCGGGCGACACTCTGCTACGAGTTGCAAGACTTCGTTCAAGGGTCCCGGTTCTCGCCTTTACTCCAAATGAGGAAATTAGACGACGACTCTCTTTGATTTGGGGAGCGACCACATTTCTAGCTGGGAAAGCCACACACACCGATCAAATGATCAAGCAGGTTGACGAAATTGTGTTGGCCAGTGGAAAATGCCGCGTTGGCGACGAGGTAGTGGTAGTCGCCGGCTCCCCACCTGGAATACCAGGATCGACCAACTCGCTTCGTGTGCACCGTGTCGGCGATGCGGTTAATGAAACAGTGCCCGGGTACGCAAGCTAGAAAAAATCTTTTCATAAAAAAAAAGCGGTGGAGATCCACCGCTCTTTTTTTCTGTGCCGGAAGTGGGATTCGAACCCACACGCCCTAGGACAAAGCATTTTGAGTGCTTCGCGTCTACCGTTCCGCCATTCCGGCTAGAAGTATCACTCTAGCGGATTTGATTATTCAAGTTGCCGCTAAAGTTGTAATCATGCAAGAAGCACTTCGCGTTGTCGTCGCAGAGGACGAAGCCCTTATTCGGATGGATGTTGTCGCCACTTTACAAGAGGCCGGCTACGAGGTTGTGGGTGAGGCGGCAGACGGCGAAGAGGCAGTAAGGCTGGCTGTCGAATTGATGCCGGACCTGATCATTATGGACATCAAAATGCCCAAGCTCGACGGTATATCCGCCGCCGAAAAGATTTCCGAGCATAAAATTCCAGTTGTTTTACTGACGGCCTTTTCTCAAGCAGACTTGGTGAAGCGAGCCGCAGACGCTGGGGCCATGGCATATGTGACCAAGCCTTTCAAGCCTTCTGACTTGCTGCCGGCCATACAAATTGCCCTTTCTAGGGCTGAGGAGCTCTTCGCTCTCGAAACAGAGATCGCTGACCTTAGCGAAAGATTAGAAACCAGAAAGCTAATGGACAGAGCCAAAGGCCTGCTGCAGTCGAAAATGAAGCTGAGCGAACCAGAGGCTTTCCGCTGGATTCAAAAAGCATCCATGGATCGAAGGCTTTCGATGTCCCAAGTCGCAAAAGCGGTACTCGAGCAACTAGGGGACAAGTAATTTAGGACTCGTTTGCTCTTAGGAAGTTAGTGATCCGAATTGTCGAAAGCAAAGTACCGGCTTCGTCGGTAACTTTAATCTCATGACTCGTTAGAGATCTGCCGAGCTTCACTGCCGTGCAGGTTCCGGTTACAACCCCTTCTCGAGCAGAGCTGTGATGGGTCGCGTTTATTTCAATCCCTACCGCGTACCCCCAGGGATGGGCGTGTACGTTCGCGGCAAAGCTACCTAGGCTCTCACCTAGCACCACGTGGGCACCGCCGTGAAGTACCCCCAGGGGCTGTGTGTTACCCGAAACTGGCATGGTGGCGACAGCTCTTTCAGCACTTAGCTCCTTGAGTTCTATGCCCATGCGGTCAGCAAGGTCACCCAAGCCTCTTCGCTTCATAATTTCAAGAGCACGAGCTGATTTTGCGACATTGTCTTCGGTCACTGTGGTACCACCTTCTACAAAGTAGGCTAAACGCTATGAGCGCCAACGAAAAGCCTACTCTGCTCCTTATCGATGGGCACTCACTTGCATTCCGCGCCTTCTACGCCCTAAATGTTGATAACTTCAAAAATGCTGAGGGGCAACACACAAACGCGGTTCACGGTTTCATCTCCATGATGCTCAACATCCTGGAGGGTGAAAAGCCAACGCACATGTGCGTTGCATTCGACGTTTCTAGACACAGCTTCAGAACCGAAGAACTACCCGAATACAAGGGCACCCGTGGAGAGACACCGGTTGAGTTCCTAGGTCAAACCGAATTGCTAGTGCAGGCGCTAACGGCCATGAACATCACTAGCGTTTCTCGTGAAAACTATGAAGCGGATGACCTACTCGCATCACTTGCTAATCTCGGCGAGCAGGCGGGGATGCGCGTGCTAGTGGTTTCTGGGGATCGTGACACATTCCAGCTGATTCGCGAGGACACAACGGTTCTCTATCCAGTCAAGGGGGTCATGAACCTGGCCCGCATGGATGATGAAGCTGTTTTGGCCAAATATGGCATTCACGCAATTCAATATCCGGAGCTGGCTGCGCTTGTGGGGGAGACTTCGGATAACCTCATCGGCGTTCCGGGAGTAGGCCCGAAAACTGCCGCTAAATGGATACAACAGTTTGGGTCTTTGGATGAAATTCTTAAGCGCTCCGACGAGATTCCCGGGAAAGTCGGCGAGAGCCTGCGGGAAAACCAGCACCTTGCGGTTAGAAATCGCAGACTGAATCACCTGCTGACTGATCTCACGTTTGACTTTACGATGGACGACCTAGTCTTGGGCCCCGTAGATGAAAATGCACTCAGAGAAATATTCGCAGTCCTATCATTTCGAACACTGCTAACGCGGGTGCTAAAACTTCGTGGAGGCGATGGCACTCAACACATTGCTCAGGCAGCAAAGCTTGCCGTAGAGAGCACTCCAGAGAGCCAAGAAACTACAGACCCATTGCCCGAAGCTGCTGCCAAGGTCATCGATAACCTTCCCTCCGCCCCTATGGATGCTCGAGTCGTCTCAGTTGCGGAAATTCAGGAGCTTGTCAATGCTGGCGAAGCTTTTGTACATGTTGAGATCATTGAGGGCCGACTTGTTGGGCTCGGAATAGCGACTCTTGGCAAAAGACTGAACTGGAATGGCGAGGATCAAGACTCTGCCCTCGCGCTTCTGCAGCATGGTGGTTTTGGCGGCTGGGATACCAAGGCCATGAGGAAGAAGCTTCACTCGATTGAGATTTGGCCCGACGCCATCACCGACGACGCGCTGTTAGTCAGCTACCTGGTCGACCCCATAAGCAAAGACCTGCATCCAGATTCAATCATCAGACAGTACGCCGGCATAGACGTCGTTCGGCAAGACCCAAATGAGCTACTAAGCGAGTCGGATCCCTCCCTGGACGCATGGGTATACGCGGTTATATGCGCAGTGCTTATTCCGCATCTTGAGGACAGCGGTCAGCTCGGTATCTACCGAGACATAGAGTTACCCGCCAGCGAAGTTTTATCGAAGATGGAAATAACCGGAATCGCAATGGATTCTTCGGCCCTTCAGACTCAGTTCGATGAACTGACACTCGAGGTGGAGCAAATCGCCAAACAGGCCTACGAAATCATTGGCCATGAAGTGAACTTGGCTAGCCCCAAGCAATTACAGGTAGTTCTATTCGAAGAACTAGGCATGCAGGGAACAAAAGCACTCAAGACTGGCTACTCAACAAACGCCGAGGCTCTCAGTACTTTGTTTGAGCAGACTGAGCACCCGTTTTTGGAGCGACTCCTTGCGCATCGAGACAGCACCAAATTGCGGCAGATGACTGAAACTCTGCTAAAAGCCATTGGGGACGACGGACGTATTCATACAAATTACTCTCAGGTAGGAACCTCGACCGGCCGCCTCAGTAGCGAGAGCCCGAATCTACAAAACATACCGATTAAGACTGACCGTGGTCAGAGGCTTAGAAGCGCCTTTGTCGCCGGACCGGGATTCGAAACCTTACTCACGGCCGACTACTCGCAAATTGAAATGCGCATCATGGCTCACTTGTCGGAGGATGAGGGTCTTATCGAAGCGTTTCGAATTGGCGAAGACCTGCATAATTTTGTGGGAGCGCGTCTGTATGGAGTCGAACCTTCCGACGTCACCGGTCAAATGCGATCCAAAGTCAAAGCGATGAGTTATGGCCTTGTCTACGGGCTAAGCGAGTTCGGTCTTGGCAGGCAGCTAAGGATTACTGGCAAAGAAGCTAAACAACTAATGTCTGATTATTTCGACCGCTTTGGAGGCGTTAAGCGCTATTTGGACACAGTTGTCCAGCGTGCCAAAGCCCTCGGCCACACGACGACTGTTTATGGACGCCGCAGGCCTTTCCCCGATCTCAACTCAAAGATATTCCAAGTCAGGGAAAACGCGAGACGCGCGGCACTTAACGCTCCCATTCAAGGGACAGCAGCAGACATCATGAAGCTCGCAATGATCGTTGTGCGGCAAAAAATGGATGCTCAGAAACTAACTTCTCAATTGCTGCTGCAGGTCCATGACGAACTCGTATTTGCCGTCGCTCCTGGTGAACTTGAAACCCTTAGAGAACTTGCGGTGAGCGCCATGCAGGAAGTCGTCACCCTTACCGTCCCGCTCGAGGTGCATGTTGGCATTGGGGCCAATTGGGAGCTGGCGGGTCACTAGAAAAGGCGCTAGTATTGCGGGGTGCCTTCGGGCACTTATCCCGTCCGTTCGTTGGGCCAACTAAACAAGTAATGAAATCATTATTTTTGGCGCAACCCGAGTAAACAAAGTGGAGTTACCACAAATATGGCATCCAAAGCAAGCGCAAAACCAGTACAAATAGCGGTAAACGATATCGGCTCAGAGGCAGACTTCCTAGCCGCCGTCGAAGCAACTCTTAAATTCTTTAACGATGGGGATCTGATCTCCGGAACCGTAGTCAAGATTGACCGCGATGAAGTTCTCCTAGATGTCGGTTACAAGACCGAAGGTGTTATTCCATCCAGAGAACTTTCAATCCGTCAAGACGCGGACCCAAATGACATAGTAAAAGTCGGCGACGCCATTGAGGCACTTGTTCTTCAGAAAGAAGACAAAGAAGGCCGTCTAATTCTTTCCAAGAAGCGCGCCCAGTACGAGCGAGCATGGGGCGATGTAGAGCGCATCAAGGAAGCTGATGGGGTTGTAACTGGAACCGTCATCGAAGTTGTTAAGGGTGGAGTCATCGTTGACATCGGCCTTCGCGGCTTCTTGCCTGCTTCGCTAATTGAACTTCGTCGTGTTCGCGATCTAGGCCCGTACCTGGGTACCGAGGTCGAGGCAAAGATTTTGGAACTAGACAAGAACCGCAACAACGTTGTCTTGTCAAGGCGAGCCCTTCTTGAGCAAAGCCAGAGCGAGAACCGCAGCACGTTCTTGAACGACCTTGTGAAGGGTCAGGTTCGAACTGGAGTTGTCTCGTCAATAGTTAACTTCGGTGCGTTCATCGACCTTGGAGGAGTGGACGGACTAGTACACGTCTCCGAACTGAGCTGGAAGCACATCGAGCACGCCAGCGAGGTAGTCGAAGTAGGTCAGGAAGTTACCGTTGAGGTTCTAGAAGTAGACCAAGAGCGCGAGCGCGTTTCCCTGTCGCTGAAGGCCACCCAAGAAGACCCATGGCAGCTGTTCGCAAGAACTCATGCAATCGGTCAGTACATCCCGGGCAAGGTAACCAAGATTGTTCCATTCGGTGCGTTTGTTCGCGTCGCGGATGGCATCGAGGGCCTAGTACACATCTCAGAGCTTTCTTCGAAGCACGTCGAGCACGCCGATCAGGTAGTGACCGTGAATCAAGAAGTATTCGTCAAGCTCATTGACATTGACCTAGAGCGTCGCAGAATCTCCCTGTCACTCAAGCAGGCACTAGAAGAAGTAGAAAACGCTGGCACGGACTTCAACCCAGTGCTTTACGGCATGAGCGCCGACTACGACGACAAGGGTCAGTACCGCTACCCAGAAGGCTTCGACCCAGCTACCAGCGAGTGGCGCGAAGGATTCGAAGAAGCTCGTGCCAAGTGGGAGACAGAGTACGCCGAGGCTAACGCCCGTTGGGAGCTGCACAAGGTTCAAGCCAAGGCTGCTTTCGAGCACCTCGCTTCTATCCCAGACGGTGCTCCAGCACAGGAGGCTTCGGCCTCAAGTGGCGATTCAGTCGACCAAGGCACGCTAGCAGGCGACGAGTCATTGGCTGCCTTGAGGGACAAGCTAACAGGAGACAAGTAACTCATAGTCTTTTAGATGAGCGGGAACACCAACGGTGTTCCCGCTTTTTCTTTATCCTTATAACAATGCTTATTGCTTTGACTGGCGGAATTGGCTCGGGAAAATCTACCGTGGCTAGGCGTTGGGTTGCCCTCGGGGGAACAGAAATTGATGCCGACGTGTTGGCTAGACAAGTGGTTGAAACAGGAACTGTAGGCCTAGCGGAAGTTGTTAGAGCTTTCGGTACTGAGGTTCTGAACGAGGATAAGTCGTTAAACCGGAGTCAGTTGGCGAAGATTGTCTTTGGTTCTCAGGAAAAAAGAACTGCACTGCAGGGAATATTGCATCCGCTAATTCAGGCCACGGCAAAAAAACTGATCTCCGAAATAGAAGGTGTGATCATCTACACAATTCCTCTGCTCGTGGAGACAAATTCTCCACTTATTTTTGACCGGATTGTCACCGTTAGTGCGCCGGAGGCTGTTCGCATTGATCGGCTAATGAAAGACCGTGGTATGACGGCGGATGAAGCTCAGTCAAGGATCGTTGCGCAAGCGACCGACGTGGAACGCGAATCCTTAGCAGACACGGTTATTGACTCAGACTGCACTCTTGCTGATCTTCAATCAAGGGCGGATGCAGTGTTCGCTTCTTTCAAGAATTAGGCAGAAATGCAAGAAAATAGTAAGCCATTCAAGGTCATCAGTCCCTATACTCCTGCCGGTGATCAGCCAACCGCAATTGCGGAACTTACAAGCCGACTAACCGCCGGTGAAAAAGACGTTGTCCTTTTGGGCGCAACTGGAACCGGAAAATCGGCGACCACTGCCTGGCTGATCGAGAAGCTTCAGCGACCCACGTTGGTAATCGCTCACAATAAAACGCTGGCGGCTCAGCTGGCCAGTGAGCTCAAGGAAATGTTCCCCGAGAATGCAGTTGAATATTTCGTTAGCTATTACGACTATTACCAACCCGAAGCGTATGTCCCACAGACCGACACCTTCATTGAGAAGGACTCGTCCATAAACGAAGAAGTTGAACGCCTTCGCTACTCGGCGACTATGTCCTTGCTCTCTAGGAGAGATGTAATTGTGGTCGCAACAGTCTCCTGCATCTACGGTCTGGGTGCTCCAAAGGAGTACTTGGCCCAATCGCTTCCTTTACAGGTGGGCCAACGTATTGATAGAGACGAGCTAATTAGAGGGCTTGTTGCAATTCAGTACCAGCGAAACGACATCGAGTTCACGCGAGGAAATTTCCGGGTGAAGGGTGACACCGTAGAAGTCATCGCGGTCTATGACGAAGAAGCCACACGCATTGAGTTTTTCGGCGATGAAATTGAAAAGATTTATCGAATACACCCCCTCACCGGCGAGGTTCTTATGGAGCGCGAAAGTGTCGCTATCTACCCGGCTTCTTACTACGTGGCGCCGGTAGAGCGTATGGGTAAGGCAATCGAGGATATCGAGAACGAGCTTGAAGTTCGTTATAAAGAACTTGACTCGCAGGGCAAACTCCTAGAAGCGCAGCGAATCAAGATGCGAACAACATTTGACCTAGAAATGATTCGCGAGCTTGGCTTCTGTTCCGGAATCGAGAACTACTCGAGACACATTGATCAGCGACTGCCGGGCGAAGCGCCTTCCTGCTTACTGGATTACTTTCCGGAGGACTTTCTAACAGTGATCGACGAGTCACACGCCACTGTTTCTCAGATCGGCGCAATGTACTTAGGGGACTCATCCAGAAAGCGGACACTAGTCGAGCACGGTTTTCGACTGCCTTCGGCGCTTGATAACCGTCCACTTAAATTCGAGGAGTTCCTTGAACGGACAGGACAAACCGTTTATCTGTCCGCGACTCCCGCAAAATACGAGCTGGCTCTATCCGACGGAGTAGTCGAGCAAATCATTCGACCAACCGGACTCGTCGACCCTCAAATTATTGTGAAGCCTGCCAAGGGTCAAATTGACGACTTGCTCGATGAAATTAGGACAAGAACCGAGCGTAACGAAAGAGTTCTAGTCACAACACTCACAAAGCGGCTTGCCGAAGAGGTGACTGAGTACTACACCGAGATGGGGGTTCGTGTCCGGTACCTCCACTCCGATGTTGACACTCTTCGTCGGGTTGAGTTACTAAGAGAACTTCGTCAAGGCGTATTTGATGTCTTGGTGGGCATCAACCTACTTCGAGAGGGTCTCGACTTACCTGAGGTCTCGCTAGTGGCAATTTTGGATGCTGACAAAGAGGGTTTTCTTCGTTCAACAACGTCGCTCATCCAGACAATCGGGCGTGCAGCAAGAAATGTAAACGGAGAAGTCCACATGTATGCCGACGTGATGACAGCCTCAATGACCAGAGCCATCGACGAGACAAATCGTCGTCGAGAGAAGCAAGTGGCCTACAACAAAAAAATGGGGGTTGACCCACAGCCACTGCGCAAGAAAATCGCTGACATCACGGACTCCCTGCAGCGCGAAGAGGTAGACACGGAGCAGCTGATTAGGCAGATGAAAGAAATCTCAAACAAGAAAACAGCAAGGCAAAAAACTAAGGGGCGCCCCGCCATTGGGGCCGACGGTCAGAAGCAGATCATGGGAACTATCATCGAGCTAGATGTTCAGATGAAATCCGCTGCCAGTGAGCTCAAGTTCGAACTCGCGGGCAGAATTCGCGATGAGATTTCGGAGTTGAAAAAGGAGCTACGGGCCTTTGAGGCGGCGGGGCACGCCTAAACTTCTACAATGACGATTCAACAACCCAAAGGCCAAAAGCTCTCAATCAAGGGTGCACGAGTGCACAACCTTAAAAACCTGGACCTAGAACTGCCCAGGGATTCCATGATCGTCTTTACCGGCCTGAGCGGCTCCGGCAAATCGTCACTAGCGTTTGACACAATTTTTGCCGAGGGACAGCGTCGTTACGTCGAATCACTTAGCGCCTATGCGAGACAGTTCCTAGGGCAAGTTGATAGGCCTGACGTTGATTTCATCGAAGGTCTTAGCCCGGCTGTCTCAATTGATCAGAAGTCAACTAACCGAAATCCCCGCTCTACCGTTGGAACAATCACGGAAATACACGATTACCTGAGGCTGCTGTGGGCCAGGATAGGCATTCCTCACTGTCCTGTTTGCCAAGAGGTAATTTCGAAGCAAACCCCACAGGCAATCGTTGATCAACTGGTAGCAATGACCGAGGGCACCAGGTTCCAGCTGCTGTCGCCGATAGTAGTGCAAAAAAAAGGTGAGTTTCAAGACTTGTTTGCATCCCTTCAGGCTCAAGGCTACGCCCGAGCAGTAGTCGACGGCGAGCAGGTAATACTCGCGGAAGCCAAGCCTCTGAAGAAAAGTTTTAAGCACGACATTTCAGTTGTAGTGGACAGGCTCGTCGTGAAGCCTGATGCGCAGTCGAGAATTACCGACTCGGTTGAAACTGCGCTGAAGCTATCGTCGGGCCGTATAGTCGTCGACTTTATTGACGATAAGACCCAACGCGTGTTTTCAGAGCACCTGAGCTGCCCAAATGAGCACGACCTTGTGCTCACCGAGATTGAGCCCAGAACCTTTTCGTTCAATGCGCCATTCGGAGCGTGCCCGGCCTGCACGGGACTCGGCACCAAAATGGCAGTCGACGCCGAATTAGTAATCGGAGATCCAGCGGCAAGTATCAAGGACGGAGTTATCCTGCCGTGGTCAACTCAAGGCAAGGGGCTGTACTCCTACTTTGTTAGGCTGCTGCAAGGACTGGCTGACGACTTGGACTTTGACCTAAAAACACCTTGGAAAAAACTACCTGCGGCTACCCAACAGGCGATTCTGAACGGCAACGACTTTGAAGTTGAAGTGAAATGGCGTTCGCGCTACGGACGAGAAATGCGCTACACCTCCGGCTTTGAAGGTGTGCTGCCCTACATCGAGCGTAAGTACCTAGAATCCGATAGTGATTGGGCTAGAAGCAAGTGGGCTGATTATCTTCGGGAAGTACCATGCCCGAGCTGCAACGGCGCGAGGCTGCGCCCGGAAGTATTGGCTGTCAAAGTCCACGGGAAATCAATTCATGACGTGGCGCAGATTTCGCTAGGCGACTCCCACGAATTTTTCGACTCACTGAAGCTAACCGAGCGAGAAGCCATCATCGCAGCGCAAGTGCTTAGGGAAATCAGAGCGAGACTGGACTTTCTGTTGGCAGTCGGACTTGACTACTTATCCCTGGAGCGTGCCGCTGGTTCGCTGTCCGGAGGAGAAGCTCAGCGAATAAGACTCGCGACCCAAATCGGTGCCGGCCTCACGGGAGTTCTTTACGTGTTGGACGAGCCATCGATCGGTCTGCATCAGCGAGACAATCTGCGCTTGATTGAGACTCTTGAGAAACTTCGAGACTTGGGAAACACATTGATCGTGGTCGAGCACGATGAGGACACAATCAAGGCTGCGGATTGGTTGGTCGACATCGGCCCGGGTGCCGGAGTCAACGGAGGCGAAGTAGTTCACTCCGGTAGTTACCAAAATCTACTCAAAAACACCAACTCGATAACCGGCGATTACTTATCCGGCAGAAGATCCATTGCTACCCCGACTAAGAGGCGAAAGCCAAAAACTGGGGGCAAACTAAAGGTCGTTGGCGCTCGAGAAAATAACCTGCAGAACGTCACTGTCAATTTCCCACTAGGCGTTATGACTGCTGTCACTGGAGTCAGCGGGTCCGGCAAGTCCTCTCTGGTGAACGATGTTCTTTACGAAGTTCTCGCCCAGCGACTAAACCGAGCAAAGTCGGTTGCCGGAAAGCACACTCGCATCGAAGGGGTAGAGCTTTTAGACAAGGTGGTTCACGTCGATCAAGCACCGATCGGTCGAACCCCAAGGTCAAACCCGGCAACTTATACGGGAGTTTTTGACAACATAAGGAAACTCTTTGCCGACACCCAGGAGGCCAAGGTCAGAGGTTACCTTCAGGGAAGGTTCTCTTTCAATGTGAAGGGTGGAAGGTGCGATAACTGCTCGGGCGACGGCACAATCAAGATTGAGATGAATTTCCTCCCGGATGTTTATGTGACCTGTGAGGACTGCAAAGGGGCACGCTACAACAGAGAAACACTGCAAGTTCTTTATAAGGGAAACTCAATCGGTGATGTTCTAAACATGCCGATCAGCGATGCCGCCGAATTCTTCGCCCCAATCAACTCGATAGCAAGATACCTAACGACCCTGGTTGATGTTGGCTTAGGTTATGTTCGCCTCGGACAAAGCGCCACCACATTGTCCGGAGGCGAAGCCCAGCGGGTAAAGTTGGCGACTGAGCTTCAGAAGCGCTCAACTGGCAGGACCATCTATGTTCTCGATGAGCCCACAACTGGGCTGCACTTTGAAGATGTGAGCAAACTCTTGATGGTTCTAAACAACTTGGTCGATAAGGGCAACACTGCCATCGTCATCGAGCACAACTTGGATGTAATAAGGTCTGCCGACTGGATCATTGACATGGGGCCAGAGGGTGGATCCGGTGGCGGCATGGTCGTTGCAGAGGGCACCCCGGAACAGGTCGCGAAAAACCCGGCCAGCCACACCGGTAGGTTCCTAGCCGAGATCTTGTAATCATGGCCAATGAGCTGAGCTTCCGACCCAAAACTTCAGAAATCCCGAAGTTACCCGGGGTCTACAGATTCTTGGACTCGGATGAACGCGTTTTATATGTCGGCAAAGCCAAAAACCTCAGGGCCAGACTCTCAAACTACTTCGGTCCGCTGGACAGTCTTCACGAGCGAACCAGACGAATGCTCCTCAGCGCTAGCGATGTCAAATGGACAATAGTCGCAACTGAATATGAAGCACTGCAACTTGAATTCACTTGGATCAAGGAGTTTCAACCACCCTTCAACGTTCGCTTTCGCGACGACAAGTCTTACCCGTACCTTGCGATTTCCATGGGGGATGCCGTTCCTCGGGCCTTTGTAACCAGGAATCGAGAACTCAAAGGCGTGAAGTACTTCGGCCCATACACTCAAAGCTGGGCGATCAGGGACACCCTAGATTCACTGCTAAAGGTCTACCCTGTCCGCAGTTGCACCGCGGGTATTTTTCAAAGAGCAAAGCGTTCTGGCAGGCCATGCCTGCTGGCTGAACTTGGCAAGTGCTCGGCGCCCTGTGTAGCTCGCATCTCGCAACCGGAGCACAAGGCTTTAGCAAAAGAGCTGGGAGACTTCATAGGGTCGGGAAATGACTCCCATGTAACTAATCTGAAGCTCAAAATGCAGAATGCCAGTGAGCTTGAAAATTACGAATTAGCCGCTCGATATAGAGACGACATCGGAGCACTCGAAAGAGTTCTAGAAAAGTCGACGGTGGTTCTTGATGATCAGGTTGATGCCGACCTCATTGGTCTCAGTCGCGATGAGCTGTCGGCGGCGGTGTCAATCTTTATGGTCCGAGGCGGGCGTATCCGGGGAAACCGATCACTGGTCGTAGACCTGGAGCTAGATAGAACTAACGCCGAACTGCTGGAGTACTTGCTACAAGAGCTCTATTCAGCTGGGGTCAAGTCCGAGCCTCCAGCGGTCCCCAGGCAAATCATGGTCACTGAGCTTCCAACCGACAAGGCAGCCCTGGAGCTCTGGCTTTCAGAAATTCGCGGCAAAGGCTGCAGCATCTCTGCCCCCAAGCGAGGAGACAAAGCAGCTCTCCTTGCCACGGCAAGCCAAAATGCAGCCCACGCTCTCCAGAACTACAAGTTGAAACGTGTTTCAGATTTCAGCGCACGAGCCGAGGCTTTAGCCGGATTGCAAAGCGCCCTTGCAATGGAGACTGCTCCTCTGAGAATCGAGTGCTACGACATTTCTCATCTGTCAGGAACGAACACGGTTGGCTCAATGGTGGTCTTTGAGGACGGCCTTTCCCGCAAGGACCAGTATCGAAAATTCAACCTGGAGACAGCCGACGATACCGAGTCGGTTTATCAGGTCCTTATGCGCAGGCTCAAGTACTTGAAGACCGACGAGCCCAATGAACGCTTCAGCTATCGACCTGGGCTACTAGTTATTGATGGTGGACTACCCCAACTACGTGCCGCCGAGCGAGCGCTGAAAGATTCTGGAATCCAAGGGCTCACAGTGGCGTCGCTGGCAAAGCGACTTGAGGAAGTGTTCGTCTCTGGACTCGATTACCCACTTATTCTTCCCAGGACCTCGGAGGAGCTATTTTTGCTTCAACGAATTCGTGACGAGGCGCACCGCTTTGCCATCACAGCCCAGCGAGCCGCCAGAAGTAAGTCGATATCATCGGCGTTGGTTGACATCCCTGGCTTGGGGGAGCAGAAGGCAAGACTGCTGCTTCGCAAATTTGGATCTATAAAGAGATTGAAGCTCGCCAGCGAGGCTGAAATAACCCAACTCCCCGGATTTAGCGAGAGATTGGCGAATATTGTCCTGGAACACCTCGCGGATTAAGGAAAAGGCCTATCCGCGACACGCCGAAGCGGTAACCTTGTCCTCAGGCGGATGGAGGGGTGAATGGACGCTTCAAACAAACCGGAACTGCTTGTAGTAACAGGCATGTCTGGCGCTGGACGTTCAACGACCGGTAATGCTCTCGAAGATCAAGGCTGGCATGTAATAGATAACCTTCCTCCCCAGCTACTTTTTCCTATCAGCGATTTGTTCTCCAAAAGTAGTGAGTCGTTAATCAAAGTCGCGGTTGTAATGGACGTGAGAGGTGGTCAGTTCTTCGCTGATCTGGAGCAGAACATTCAGAAGCTGAGATCTCACCAGATTAGTGTGAGGGTTCTGTTTCTAGAGGCGAATGATGCGGCGCTCGTAAGAAGATTTGAGTCAGTTAGAAGACCGCACCCGCTTCAAGGCGAAGGTACGGTTTTAGATGGAATCGCGGCCGAGAGAACTCAGCTCTTGAGTCTGCGCGAAACTGCCGATATTGTTTTTGACACCTCAGAGTCAAATGTCCACGAGCTTACAAACCGAGTTGCCGAGGCCTTTGCGGGTCAGTCGAAGGGTTTCAAAGTTAACCTGATGAGCTTCGGTTTCAAGTATGGTCTTCCCGCGGATGCGGACATGGTTGCTGATGCAAGGTTTATCGCAAACCCACACTGGCAAGAGTCCCTAAGGGCTAAGACCGGAAACGACAGCGAAGTCTCCGCTTATGTCCTTAGTCAACCGGGCGTAAAAGACTTTGAAGAAAGCTACCTGGCGACTTTGAAGATAGTGCTAGCTGGCTACAGAAAAGAAAATAAGCGATTCGCAACAATTGCGATCGGCTGCACGGGCGGCAAGCACAGGTCAGTGGCCCTAACCAACGAAATAGCAGCGCGCCTCGCGGAGGACGCAGATATACGAGTCGCTATTTCTCACCGCGACTTGGGCAGGGAGTGATGATGGCACTGACGCAACACATTAAAGAGGAGCTTGCAAGAGTTCCGGTAAGAACAGGCTTGGAGCGTGCAGCGGAGCTCGCGACAGTCCTTCGTTTCTGTGGCGGACTGCAGCTGATTTCTGGACGAATAGCAATCGAAGTGGAGCTTGATTCTGCAGCATTAGCTCGCAGGCTTGCAAGGGCAATTGCGGAGCTTTATGGCATTCAATCGGAATTAACCGTCGTCCAAGCTGGAGGACTCAGAAAAACAAGTGGCTACCAAATTAGAGTGCTCAAAGACGGAGAGCTCTTGGCAAGGCAAACGGGTCTTATCGACAACCGGGGCCGACCGGTTCGCGGACTTCCAGCCACTCTAATTAGCTCGACCCTGGATGAGGCACGGGCGGTCTGGCGCGGGGCATTCATGGCTCACGGAATCTTGACCGACCCCGGTAGGTCCACTTCTCTTGAAGTGACTGCTCCCGGAAACGAGTCAGCAATGGCGCTGGTTGGGGTAGCCAGAAGATTGGGAGTAAGTGCAAAGGCAAGAGAAGTCAGGAATGTGTATCGAGTCGTTGTTAGAGACGGCGAAGCAATCTCCGAACTGCTAAGGCAGATGGGATGCACGGAACAAGTTGAAAAATGGGATGAGCTTCGAAGTCGACGCGAAATCAGAGGTGTTGCAAACCGCCTCGCAAACTTTGACGATGCGAACCTTAGAAGGAGCGCCCAAGCTGCAATTGCCGCCGGAGCGCGGGTTCAGCGAGCTTTAGAGATTCTTGGGGACCAAGCCCCCGAGCATCTTCAATACGCAGGAGAGCTTCGATTGCAGCATAAAGACGCTTCCCTAGATGAGTTGGGACACCTTGCTGTTCCTCCCATGACCAAAGACGCGGTGGCAGGACGAATCCGTAGATTGCTGGCAACCGCTGATAAGCGGGCAGGTGAATTGGGGATTCCAGATACCGAATCTGTCATTGCGGATCTGATTTAGGAATAAGGCTACGATTAAACCAACGAATCCAATAATAGAAAGTGAGAAATCATGACCTACACACTTCCGGATCTCAACTACGACTACTCAGCGCTAGAGCCTCATATCTCGGCAAGAATAATGGAATTGCACCACTCTAAGCATCACCAGGCCTACGTCACAGGAGCGAACGCTGCGCTGGACGCGATGGCAGAGGCGCGGGCTAACGACAACTTTGCAACCCTCCCGAAGCTACAAAAGGACCTCGCCTTCAACCTAGGTGGTCACGTGAACCACAGCATCTTTTGGAAGAACCTATCCGCAGAGGGTGGAGAAGCTTCCGGCGAGCTACTAGCAGCCATTTCCGAGTACTTCGGTTCATACGAAGCATTTACAAAGCACTTCACCGCTGCCGCCATGGGCATTCAGGGTTCGGGTTGGGCATATCTGGCTTGGGACAGCATGAGCAACCGACTTATTATCGGCCAGCTCTATGATCAGCAGGGCAACCTTTCGATGGGCAGCATCCCGCTTCTAATGCTTGACATGTGGGAGCACGCTTTCTATTTGGACTATGTCAACGTGAAGGCGGACTACATAAAGGCATTCTGGAACATCGTCAACTGGGCCGATGTAGCAACTCGCTTCGCATCCGTTAAAGCGAACAGTTCCTCGCTGCTGCTAGGCTGACCACGCTCGCCCAAAGGTGCTCGGGCAAATAATTTATTCACTGACAAGTTTTGGAGTAGCCCCGTGACTCGTATTGGTATTAATGGTTTTGGACGTATCGGCCGCAATTATTTGCGAGCAGCACTAGCGCAAAATTCCGATCTAGAAATAGTCGCAGTAAACGACCTATCCGACCCTAAGTCGCTCGCGCACCTGCTGAAATATGACTCAGTGGGAGGACGACTTGATGCGGCGGTGTCTGTTGATGGAGACAGCATCGTTGTAAACGGCAAGTCAATTAAAGTTCTGGCCGAGCGCGACCCAGCCAAAATTGACTGGGCGGAGCTTGGCGTAGAAATAGTCGTCGAGTCCACCGGCTTTTTCACTAATGCCGACGATGCTCGCAAGCACATTCAGGCTGGCGCCAAAAAGGTAATAATCTCAGCGCCTGCAACCGGGGAAGATGCAACCTTCGTTATTGGTGTAAACGAACATCTTTACGAGCCAGACAACCATCACGTGATTTCCAACGCATCTTGCACCACGAATTGCCTTGCACCACTAGCCAAGGTATTCATGGATAATTTCGGAATCAAAAACGGCCTCATGACAACTATTCATGCGTACACCGCAGATCAAAACCTTCAGGACGGCCCTCACCCGGACCTAAGACGCGCCCGCGCAGCGGCCATCAACATTGTTCCTTCTACAACCGGAGCAGCAAAGGCCCTAGGCGTCGTCATTCCAGAGCTGAAAGGCAAGCTGGATGGTTTCGCCCTGCGTGTTCCGATCCCGACCGGTTCGATAACTGATTTGACTCTAGTTTCCGAGAAGAAGGTCACGGTTGAAGAGATCAACGCCGCCTACAAGAAGGCAGCGGAGGGCGAGCTTAAGGGCATCCTCATGTATACCGAGGACCCAATTGTTTCCAGCGACATCGTTGGTGACCCTCACAGCTCCATCTACGACAGCGGTTTGGTTCGAGTTATCGACAACACCGTGAAGTTATCAAGCTGGTATGACAACGAGTGGGGTTACTCAAACCGCCTGGTTGAGCTAACTGCCTTGGTTGCGTCCAAACTCTAATGCTCAGAACCCTTGACGACGCCGGAGATCTTCGATCCAAGGCAGTTATAGTTCGCTGCGACCTCAATGTGCCTCTGTCTAATTCGCAGATCACAGATGACGGTCGTATTCGAGCTTCTCTGGAGACCATCAACAGGCTTGTCGGCGCTGGTGCGAAGGTCATACTGGCATCACACCTTGGTCGCCCAAAGGAACGCGAGGCCGAATTATCCCTTGCTCCAGTTGCGACACGTCTCCAAGAACTACTGGGTAAAGACGTAAAGTTCTCTCCCGAGTGCACTGGGGACCTTGCACAGGCTCTGACCTCCTCCCTGAAGGACGGCGAAGTAGCACTGCTTGAAAACCTCCGCTTCAACGCTGCGGAGACCTCCAGCGACCCACAGCAGCGCGCGGCGTTTGCCAGAGAACTCGCGACGATGGCAGACATCATGGTTTCTGACGGTTTTGGTGTTGTTCACCGAAAGCAAGCCAGTGTTTATGAGCTCGCTGGCCTTTTACCGAGCTACGCAGGATTACTGGTTGAGGCAGAGCTCAAAGTTCTGGACCGACTAACAACAACGCCATCCCGTCCCTACACGGTCGTGCTCGGCGGCTCTAAGGTCTCGGACAAGCTTGCTGTAATAGGGCATCTGTTACCAAAGGTGGACAGGCTGGCAATTGGCGGAGGTATGGTCTTCACCGTGCTGAAGGCAATGGGGCATAACGTAGGCAAAAGCTTGCTGGAGGAAGATCAAGTCGAAACCACTAGAGATCTTCTGAAGCAGGCCGCGGACTTGGGTGTGCAAATTATTCTGCCGACTGACATAGAAATTGCATCTAGTTTTTCAGCCGAAGCTACGCACAAAACTGTGCAGGCAGATGCCATCGAAGAGTCTGAACTAGGCGCCGAAGTTTTAGGGCTCGACATTGGCCCAGAGAGCGCCAAAATTTTCGCCGAAGCCGTTGCAAGCTCTAAAACCGTCTTCTGGAACGGTCCGATGGGAGTATTCGAATTTCCGAACTTCGCTCACGGCACGAAGGTTGTGGCAGAAGCTCTAACCCAAGTGACCGGACTATCGGTTGTCGGGGGCGGGGACTCCGCAGCTGCGGTTAGGGCGCTTGGATTTGATGAGGCCAGCTTTGGTCACATTTCAACCGGTGGTGGTGCAAGCCTTGAGTACCTTGAGGGTAAGACGCTGCCAGGACTGGAGGTCCTTAATGACTAACCGCACGCCACTGATTGCTGGCAATTGGAAAATGAACCTTGATCACCTTCAGGCGATTGCCCTGGTGCAGAAGCTGTCATGGACTCTAAATGATGCCGACCATGACTTTGGTGAAGTCGAAGTCGTGGTTTTCCCGCCATTTACTGATCTCCGAAGCGCTCAAACCCTTATAGATGCCGAGAAATTCGAGATAAAACTGGGTGCTCAGGACTTATCCCAGCATGCGTCCGGCGCCTACACCGGCGAAATCTCTGGGCAAATGCTATCTAAGCTGAACGTAGAATACGTACTCGTCGGGCACTCGGAACGTCGCACGTATCACGCAGAGGATGACTCAGTAGTCCAGCAAAAGGTTGCCGCTGCCTGGGAAAATAACCTTATTCCTATCATTTGCGTAGGGGAGACCCTTGAAGAACTTGAGACCCAAGGGCAGTCCGCGGTGCCGATAATTCAGACAATCAACGCACTTAGCGGCCACAAGGTTCTCGGGGACTTTGTTATCGCCTACGAACCAGTTTGGGCAATCGGAACTGGGAAAGTCGCAACGGCTCAAGAGGCCAGCGAAGTCGCAACAGCTATCAGAAAGGCGCTCCAAGCCAATTTTGGAGACGATGCCGCCAACTCGCGAATTCTCTACGGGGGCTCAGTAAAGGCAAATAATGTCGCAGGTTTCTTGCAATCTGAGCAGGTTGATGGTGTGCTAGTAGGCGGTGCGTCCTTGGATGCAGAAGAGTTTTCCGGAATTTCGCGCTTCAAAAAGCACATAGTCCTATAATTTACAAGGTTTGAAAAGAGAATGAGGAAATAGATGGCTGCCCTACAAACAGCGCTATTGGTATTGCTTGCAATAACCAGTGTGCTTCTAATCTTGATGATTTTGCTTCACAAGGGTCGAGGTGGAGGAGTCGCGGAGATGTTTGGCGGCGGAGTAACAAGCTCCATGAACTCATCCGGCGTGGCCGAGCGTAACCTCAACCGAATCACGGTTGTTCTTGGTTTGGTTTGGGTGTCAGTCATCATCATATTGGGCCTATTTACAAGATTCGGATGGGCCTGATGTCGAGCTCACCTTCAATTCGCGGAGCACGCGTCGGTGCTGGCCCAATGGGCGAGCAGGATCGCGGCCATCAGGTAGAGAAGATTGCTCTTAGCTTCTTCTGTTCAAATGGCCACGAGATTAATCCACTTTTTGCAGCCAGCGTCAACGAGGAAGACTTACCTAAAGAGATTGATTGTCCTCACTGCGGCCTACCGGCAGGCATGGACAAGGCAAACCCTCCCCAGGTTGCAAAGATTGAGCCATACAAGACTCATCTCGCATACGTAAAAGAGCGCAGAACAGACGACGAGGCCGAGCAGATTTTAGCCGAGGCCCTAGATTCGATTCGCAACCGCAGACAGCGTGCAGCTGACGCTGCTAAAGCGCGTCGCTAAGCTCTTTATCCAAGTACCAGCTGGTTGATTGCAGTCCCTTTACCTTAGCCAGGGGAAGCTCGCAATTTGGGTCGCCTAAAGCCGAACTTACTACAGCTGCTTTTTGTGCTCCGGAGGCTAAAAACCAAACCTGATTTGCTCGATTTAGCGCGCGGTAGCTAAGACTTAGCCGCTCAGATGGCGGCTTGGGTGAGTCCCACTCCGCAGTAATCCATTCCCCATTGCTCTGATGTCCCGGAAATAGCGATGCCACGTGCCCGTCAGGCCCCACTCCTAAAATAACCAGATCAAAAACATCCGAGGTGTCCTCGGAGCTACCGTAAGAAATCGTCATGGCCTTGTTCATCAGGGCCTGCCCCGCCAAAAGTTCAGTGTCGGAAGCAGGGTAACGAAGCAGCGATCGAGTTGCCAACTCGGGGAAAACAGAAATTCCTTGATGTTCGTTCCGGTCCTCGTGATCCAGAGCAACAAAGCGCTCATCGCCAAACATAAACCTTACTTTTGAAAGATCGAGATTCAGCTTGGCGAGCTCTCCAACCATGGCGATGCCGAGGCTACCACCGGTCAAAATAATGTTCGCGACGGGCTTTGATTCTAAAACTTCGGAAACCAATGCCAAAAAATCCGCAGCAGCTTGGCTCAAAAGCTCTTTTGAAGTGTCAGCGACAACGATGCGTGGCTTCATTACTTCGACAGCTCATTTTTCAACACGGCACCATAAACTTCATCTTCTCCCAGGAACCGCATATCCTCCATGAGGCAATCCTGATCCGAGCGTTTGGGTAGTAAGACCGAGCTATCCGGTGAACCAGTTTGGCCGATGCTCGCTACATCGCCAGACCGAATGATTGCGAGCTCGCCCTGATCAAAAGAAATCTCCACTCCGGCGATGCCCTCTATCGCAATCCCCGAAAGCTCATGAATGATCTTTGCATCCACGCCCAGTTGCATCGACAACCAACCGGCCAACAGCCTTACGCTCGGAGAAATTATCGAACCTAAGACTCGAATTTCGACAACTCGGCGGTTTTTTTCGTTATCGAATAGAGCCGCGAGCTGAGATCGCCAAAGCGTAATTCTCGTCCAAGACATGTCGCTATCCCCGGGTGCATAATTTTTTGCCAGCTGCCTTAGAAACCCAGATGCATCCCTTTGAGCTGCGGCATCTGTGATTCTTCGGGTTGCAATCTGGCCAATCGGGTTCTTCGAAGGATTGGCTTTGCAATCTGATGGCCACCATGCAACTACGGGTGCATCGGGAAGCAGCAGACCTGTGACCATCGACTCGGTATTGCTATTTGCGTCTCCAAAGGCACGAATTACAACGACTTCGGACGCACCAGCGTCACCACCGATTCTTATTTCGGCATCTAACCTGGGAGACTTGTCGCCTTGCTCTAAGTTGCTCACCAACACAATAATCCTGCTTGGGTGCAATCGAGACGCCCCGTTGGCAGCCTCAATAGCCTCCTCCAGGTGATCCGAGTTTGTTTCGATGATGAGAGTAAGGACACGACCTAACGCAACTACTCCGCCGTCTTCACGTAATTCTTGAAGTTTTTTCTCAATCTTTGACGTGGTGGTCTTTTCCATGTTGACGATCATGGCCTTCTCCATACTCGGCCATCTTCGGCCAGCATTTGATGAGCAGAGTCTGGTCCCCACGATCCTGGGGCGTATGAATCTGGCTTGCCGCTACTTTTCCAATGCGCAACTATGGGATCTAGAATTTTCCAAGACAGCTCCACTTCTCGTTGCCGCGGGAAAAGTGGCGGTTCGCCCAACAGAACATCAAGAATTAGGCGTTCGTAGGCCTCGGGGGAGTCTTCGGTAAAGGCATGACCATAACCAAAGTCCATTGTGACGTCTCGAACCTGCATGCTGGGTCCTGGGACTTTAGAACCAAAACGAATCGTGACCCCTTCGTTCGGCTGAACCCTAATCACCAAAGCATTTTCGCCCAAAAGTTCAGTCTGGCTTTCTCCAAATAATTGCTGAGGGGCTCTTTTGAAAACCACGGCAATTTCGGTGACTCGTCGTCCAAGACGCTTTCCAGCCCGCAGATAAAAAGGCACAGATTGCCAGCGTCTATTATCGATGTTGAGCCTCATGGCGGCGAAGGTTTCCGAGTTGTTCTCGGCATCCATGCCAGCCTCGTCGAGATAAGCCTTGACGAACTCTCCACCCTGCCAACCGCCCTTATATTGACCCCTGGCAGTGTGCTTTGATAGATCTTGAGGCAAGGTAATGGAGGCTAGAACCTTTTCCTTTTCTGCTCTCAAGTCTGCTGCGTCAAAGCTCAACGGTTGCTCCATGGCGGTCAGAGCAAGAAGCTGAAGAAGGTGGTTCTGAATCACGTCTCTCGCCGCGCCAATGTCCGCGTAAGAACCGGCGCGATTTCCAATCCCAATGTCCTCGGCCATCGAAATCTGAACATGATCGATGTAGTTACTGTTCCAAATTGGCTCAAACAGCTGGTTTGCAAAGCGAAGAGCCAAGATGTTCTGAACGGTTTCCTTGCCCAAGTAATGATCAATCCTGAAGACAGCATCCGCTGGAAAAACGCGTTCAACGACGTCGTTTAGCTCGATAGCCGTCTCGAGGTTTGACCCAAACGGTTTTTCGATGACGACGCGTCTAAATTCTCCATCGGCAGCGTCTGCGAGCCCCGAGTCCGATAGCTGTTGGATAACCAGAGGAAAGTCCCTCGGCGGAATCGATAGATAAAAAGTGTGATTCCCGGCTGTTCCGCGCTCTGCGTCTAAGTCGTCCACTGTCTTCTTAAGTCGAAGAAATGCTTCCGGGTCATCATGCCTACCCGAGACAAATCGGATGCCCTTAGCTAACTGGCTCCAAACTTCTTCGGACCAAGCAGTTCTGGCATTCGCCTTAACAGAATCGTGGACCACCGCTTCAAAGTCCTCCTGGCTCCAGTCTCTTCTAGCGAACCCAACCAGCGAAAAAGCCGGCGGCAAAAGACCGCGATTGGCGAGGTCGTAAATGGCAGGCAGAAGCTTCTTCCCCGCAAGATCACCAGTCACACCGAACATTATTAGGCCGCTTGGTCCAGCGATCTTTTGCACTCGGCGGTCGCGAGGATCTCTCAGTGGATTGTTGGTCACGAAGCAATTACCTTTTCTAAAAACGCTAGGTCCCGGAGTGGTTCTGTCATAAATAAAGACACAACCGGAAGGCCGTTATCGGACAAAACTCTCGCATCTCCGGCAGCTTGAGCGCGGATCAGCTCTCCAAAACTAAAGGGGCGATCTTTTATTTCAAGATCGATTCCATGCTCACCGGTAATCTGGACAAAGAGCCCCTGCTTGGGGCCGCCTTTGTGATATTGGCCGGTGGAGTGCAAAAACCTAGGCCCCCAACCAAAAGTGACTGGTCTGCCGGTTCGCTTCGCGAAAATGTCTCTCAATTTCTCGAACTGAGGATATTCCGGCCTGCTCAGATAGACCTGCACCGCGATGTAGCTATGGTCAGTTGCTTGACTTAGTAGCTCTTCGATTGCAGCCTCTACTGTGCTGCCGACCACGTTCAAACCGTAACTTGCAACCGTGATTCCTCGATCAACATGGCCCGGGGACACCAGGACAGCGGGTGAGTCGAGTAGCGCTCGGGAGGCGATCTTGGCAGACTCAACATCGGGCTGATCGAATGGGTTTATTTGCATTAGATAGCCGGCAATAGCCGTGGCGTACTCCCAGAGCAAGAACAATTCGCCAAGGCCGCCACTAAAGGTTATGTGCTCAGCTACCGGCATAGAATCCGAAAACCGGATGAAAATAGTGTCACTTGGTACGTCTTGAATTTCTGGAGCGCTACTGCTCACAACAACGGGCAGAATGCCACGTTGTTGTTTTCCGGTGCTTTCAGCAACCAGTTGTTCAACCCAGTCACCAAAGCCAGGAAGGCCATCGGTTTCTATCAAAAACTTATCGCGAAACTGACCGATTCCGGGAGTTGCTGCCAAGGCAGCTCCAAGCCAAATAGCCGGGTTATCGGTGGAGTCCGCGCTGAGTCCAAAGCTCACGCGCGACGCACTAGCCAGCAGCGAAGAGATATCGGCGCCAGCCAGTCCAGCAGGAACCAATCCGAATGCGGTTAGCGCTGAATACCTACCGCCGACATCTGGGTCCGCATTGAACACCTTGTAGCCGTCGGCTCTTGACTCAGTATCGAGGGGGGAGCCAGGATCCGTAACTACAACTATTCTTTCCGCTGGGTCGATGCCAGCAGCCAAAAAACCGGACTCAAAAGCCCTCTTTTGGCTATCTGTCTCGACGGTCGCTCCAGATTTCGAGGAGACAACCACTGCCGTTCGCTGAAGCTCTCTGACGGCGGACAGCACTTGATCAGGAGCTGTTGAGTCAAGAATCACTATTTCATGGCCAGTATTTTTCCCAATGACCTCCGGCGCAAGCGATGAGCCGCCCATTCCGCAAAGCACGATACGGTCGACACCCAAGTCTCTGAAATGATCTCTCAGCTTCAGAATTTCGGGGATCAAATCAACCGAAGACTTGGGGGAATCTATCCATCCCAGTCGCTTTGAAGCCTCGACTTTGGCGGCTGATCCCCAGATGGAATCATCCTTATCGCCGAGCCTGGAAGCAATCTGAGCATCTATGACTTTCGCAACTTCGGGTTCTAGGTCGGGCTTGAGGCTTTCTTGTATCCTCAGCTGCATGATCTAGCTTCCAGCTAGCGCGTGTTCAACAGTTTCAACTAATTCGGCCCAAGAAACTTTGAATTTATCGACACCTTCTTGCTCTAGCTGGGCGGTGACATCGGCGAGATCGACGCCGGCAGCAGCAATTTCAACCATTACAGCCTTTGCGTTTTCAAAGGAAACGATTACCGATTCGGCTGGAATTACGCCATGGTCGGCGGTTGCCATCATGGTTTTTTCCGGCATGGTGTTGACGATGTTTTTAGAAACAAGTTCGGTGACATACAGGGTGTCCGGGAGGGCTGGGTCCTTGACACCCGTGGAGGCCATCAGCGGTCGCTGCAGGTTTGCTCCTGCCGCCAAAAGAGTTTGCCACTCAGGGGTTGAAAATCGATTTTGGAAAAGCTCGTATGCCAGCTGAGCGTTTGCAAGAGCAGCCTTGCTCTTCAGCTCCGGCTTACCAAGCGCCTCCAGCCTCGAATCCACTTCGGTATCAACGCGAGAAACGAAAAATGAAGCAACTGAATGAATCTTGCTCAAGTCCTTGCCCGCCTGCTTCGCCTGAGATAGTCCCTCTAGATAGGCATCGATAACTTTGTCGTAGCGATCGAGCGAGAAAATCAAAGTCACATTCACTGAGATTCCCGCCGCCGTAACCGCAGTGATAGCCGCTAAGCCATTTACGGTCGCCGGAATCTTAATCATGACGTTATTGCGACCGACAAGCTCGTAAAGCGACAGTGCCTGAGCAATGGTGCGCTCAGTGTCATTTGCCAGTCCCGGTTCGACCTCGATAGACACTCGGCCATCGACTCCATGGGACTCGTTGTAAATGGGGAGGAACAGGTCGCAGGCTGCCGCGACATCGTCCGAGGTGATGTTTGCAATTGCTCGGGCCGCACTGCTGCCGGCGGCCTTCTCCGCGACAATTGCATCCCGGTATGAGGGACCCTTCAGCGCCGCTGCAAAAATAGTCGGATTAGTAGTAACTCCCCTTACCGAAAAATTGTCAATTAGGTGCTTGAGGTTTCCAGATTCGATGCGCTCTCTGGAAAGGTCGTCTAGCCAAATCGAAACACCGGCTTCAGTCAGTGATTTTAGGTTTTCATTCATTATTTACCTCCAAGTACTCTCTTTGCAGCCTCAACCACCTTGTTGGTGGTAATTCCAAACTCTGTGAACAGAGTCTTGTAGTCAGCCGATGATCCGAAGTGGTTGATTCCAATGGACTGACCATTGTCTCCAACATACTTGCGCCATCCATCGGTAACTCCGGCCTCAATAGAGACCCTTGCCTTCACTTGCTTTGGAAGCACTGAATCTTGGTATTCCTGAGGCTGAGAATCAAACCACTCAAGGCAAGGGGCGGAAACCACCCGAACTGAAATTCCCCCTGCTTCCAGGATCAGCCTCGCTTCAACCGCAAATTGAACTTCGCTTCCGCTGGCGATCAAGATTAGATCTGGCTTACTGTCCTGCCCTGCATAGACATAAGCACCTTTGCTGACTTGGTCGGCCTGGCCGAAACCTTCGCTTCGATCCAGCACCGGAAGGCCCTGCCTCGTAAGCACAATTCCGGCGGGATTATTTTTGTTTTTCAGGACCTGAAGCCACGCCTGAGAGGTCTCGTTCGCATCGGCTGGGCGCACGATGTCCAGATTTGGAATCAGTCTCAGAGCGTTCAAGTGCTCGATTGGCTGATGAGTTGGACCGTCTTCACCGAGTGCAACAGAATCGTGGGTCCATACATAGATCGGAGCGATACCCATCAAGGCGGCCAAGCGGACCGAGGGCCTCATGTAATCGGAGAAGACCAGAAAAGTTCCGCCGAACACCCTCGAATGGCCGGAAAGAGTGATGCCATTCAGAATTGCGCCCATCGCGTGCTCACGAATGCCGAAGTGAAGTATCCTCCCGGCAGTTTTTGGGGTCCATGCCTTGGTTTGCCACTTGGCAGGCACGAATGAGCCGCCGCCTTCAATGGTGGTGTTATTCGACTCGGCAAGGTCGGCTGAGCCGCCCCACAGTTCTGGCATTTTCGCTGCAATGGCGTTTATGACTTTCCCGGAGGCCGCTCGGGTTGCGATTTCCTCGCCCGATGAAAATTCGGGGAGTGACGAGGCTAGGTCTGAGGGAAGCTCTCCAGATGCAAGACGCTCGAACAGCTTCGCCGAATCAGGATTGTCCTGGTGCCATTTGCTGAACTGAGCTTCCCAAACCGCACGCTGTTCTTTACCGCGCTGAGCCAACTGCCTAGTGTGGGACAGAACGTCCTCAGCAACAGCGAAGTGCTCTTCAGGATCGAAGCCCAGCGCTTGCTTTAGGCCGGCAAGCTCTTCGCCACCAAGCTTTGAGCCGTGAATCTTGCCGGTGTCTTGTTTTGTGGGACTTGGCCAACCGATGATGGTTCGAAGAGTAATTAGCGTTGGTTGATCTCTGTTTTCCTTGGCCGCCAAGATCGCTTCGTAAAGGGCACCCACGTCTTCGACATATCCGGTTTCCTTGCGCCAGTTGACCTCAATGGTCTGCCAGCCATAAGCCTGGTAACGCTTTGCGACGTCTTCAGAAAAGCTGATGTCAGTGTCGTCTTCGATAGAAATCTGGTTCGCGTCATAAATAACAATCAGATTTCCCAGTCCGTGATGTCCGGCAAGGGAAGCCGCCTCAGCGCTAACTCCTTCTTGCATGTCACCGTCACCAGCGATCACATAGACGAAATGGTCAAAGGGTGAAGTTCCATCGGTTGTGGCAGGATCAAATAATTCACGTTCAAATCTTGTTGACATTGCAAACCCAGTTGCCGATGCCAGACCTTGACCCAATGGCCCAGTTGTGATTTCAACACCCTTGGTGTGAGCATATTCGGGGTGTCCAGGGGTCAAAGAGCCCCAGGTTCTCAACGATTGAATGTCAGTGAGCTCGAGGCCAAAGCCACCTAGAAATAACTGGTTGTACAAAGTTAGAGAAGAGTGACCCACCGAAAGAACGAATCGATCCCTGCCAACCCAGCGGTCATCTTGCGGGTCATGCTTCATGACCTTTTGGAACAATAGATACGCAGCTGGCGCCAAGCTAATTGCAGTTCCAGGGTGGCCATTGCCAACCTTCTCTACTGCATCCGCGGCAAGAACTTTGGCAGTCTTGACTGCCAAGTCGTCAATTTCATTCCATTCCAACAAAGAATTATTCCTAACAAATTACGTGCTTTACCACTTAGGGATTTGCGCCGGCGGCGGTGCCTGACATTTAGACAAGAGTCTATACCGAGTGGGCTGCAGCACCGCTCGGACTGGATTAGACTTGGACAAATGTCTACGGTAGAAAAATCATCTGGAGCGCGGCTTTCGCGCAAGATCCGTGCGTATTTTTTGCTGACTAAACCACGCGTTATCGAGCTTCTACTGATTGCGACCGTGCCGGCCATGATTCTGGCTGCTAGAGGTTTTCCCTCAATTTGGCTGATTATCGCCACCGTTTTTGGCGGCGCTCTCAGCGCTGGGAGTGCCAATGCATTCAATTGCTATATCGACCGCGACATTGACCAAATCATGGGGCGCACCAAAAATCGACCTCTAGTGACCGGGGAACTCACGCACAAAGAGGCTCTGATATTTGCGTGGTCAATTGGAAGCCTGTCGGTCATTTGGTTTGCGCTACTAATAAACGTGCTTGCGGCCGTACTTTCGCTAATTGCAATTTTGTTCTACGTCTTCGTCTACACACTCGGTCTCAAAAGACGCACGCCACAAAATATAGTTTGGGGCGGTGCTGCCGGGGCCATGCCAGCTTTGATTGGCTGGGCTGCTGTGACCAATGAGCTCTCCCTAGCAGCTGGAGTGTTGTTCTTGATTATCTTCCTTTGGACACCGCCGCACTATTGGCCTCTTTCAATGCGCTACCTAGAAGAGTACAAGGCTGCCGGAGTTCCGATGCTGCCGGTGGTGGCTAAAAATGAGCATGTAGGTAGACAGATAATTCTTTATGCCTACGCATATTTTGCTGCGACACTGCTGCTGATTCCAGTTGCGAACATGGGCACTGTATATACGGTTGCGGCGGTGTTGGCTGGAATCTGGTTCACCTGGGAATCGCACCGTCTCTACAAGGAGGCTAAGGTCCGAATACCTCAAAACCCAATGCGCTTGTTCCACGCTTCAATTACACATCTGACGATTTTGTTCTTGGCAATCGCAATTGACCCTTTGATTTATATTTAGGGAATCAGCGCTTTATAGCCTCAAGGCGACGTAGCGCCTCATCCCGCTCTTGAGAGTGATCCAAAATTGGGGGAGCGTACCCAAACTGATAACCGGCGATGTCGTTCCAGGGTTCGTGGACACTTGCAGCCGGTAAATGAGCAAGTTCTGGCAACCACTTCCTAACATAATCGCCGTCCGGGTCAAATTTTGGGCCCTGCAGGATTGGATTGAAAACTCGGTAAAAAGGGCTTGCATCGGTGCCGCAACCGGCCGTCCATTGCCAGCCGTGAGAATTTGAGGCGGGGTCAAAATCAGTCAGATGCTCCTCAAAAAACTTGGCGCCGATTTGCCATTCGAAATGAAGGTCTTTCACCAAAAAACTTGCAACAATCATGCGTGCTCGATTGTGCATCCAGCCGGACTGAACGAGCTGTCTCATCGCCGCATCCACGATTGGGTATCCCGTGGCGCCAGCTTTCCAGGCGGCTAGTTTTTCTGGAAACTCTTTGGGGTCATCGTATTCAAGCCCGGCAAAGCGAGGCTCGTAGTATTTATCGTAGGTACGGGGGTGGTGATGCATTACATCTGCGTAAAACTCCCGCCAAGCTATCTCCTTACGAAACACCTCTTCGCCCTCTGTATCACCAAGGCCAGCAAGTAGAGTCCGCGGATGAACTTCGCCGTGGGCCAGCGCATGAGAAAGCTTGGAGGTCCCATTTATGTCCGGTCGATTTCGGTGGTCCGAGTAATCGAAAATCCGAGAGGCCCGAAACTTGGCCCATGTTTCAAGAGCCAACTCCTCACCCGCATTCACTCCTGAAATTAGGGCGACTCTTTGGCTGGCGGCTGCCCAAGGTGCGTTCTGGACATCAAGGACAAATGGCTCGGGGACAAAGACTTGAAGCCACCTTTTGAAAAAGGGCGTGTAGACGCGCACGGCTGTTTGATCGTCTTTGACAACTGTTCCGGGCTCGACTGCGTAGTAACTGCCGACTAGCACAAGTTCCACGTCTATCGCTGCAAGTGCATCACGAACTGCCTCTTGCTCGATGACGCCGTTTGTATCAAATGCCCTCGTAGCCACCACGCGCCTGGCAGAAAATTCCTGAGACATCCTGCCAAGCTCGATGCTTGCATCGCCATGAAGCAGCTCAAGCCCTTTGGGCAAGCTTTTATCTAAAGCTAAGACTGAAGCAAGAACTGAGCTTGTGCGCAGCTCCGACATGCCGGTGCTTGATGCCGGAAGAACAAAGACTGGAAGAAGCTCCTGAGAAGAGCTGGCTGCAAAGCTAAGAGCTTGATTATCTTGAAGCCTACGGTCTCTTCGAAACCAGAAAATAGTCTTCATCGATTGATTTTTCTGGCACTCAATACCTGAAAAGTAATTAGTGCTGTCAAGACGCCGGAACCGAGCATGTGAATTCCAACCAACAACGCAGGGACGCCCATTCGCGCCTGAATTACTCCCACTACAGCCTGGAATACAGTCGCCACAAACAACAGCAGCAGAATCCGAGACTCAAGTTGTTTCAACACGGACCTGGATTTCACAACTTGAGCTACTAGCTGCACAGTTATTAGAGCGAGCAGCGTGTAACCCGGGTAGGAGTGGTAGTGCTGCCAAATTTCAAGATTGAAGCCGTTTCGTGGCGTCAGGGCGTCTCCAGCATGTGGGCCAGCACCGGTAACAATGACTCCCATGCAGATCGCAATAAATCCAACTACTACTGTCGGCCATGCGAGATTCGCATTCCAACGTGCCACGGAATTGACCGGTTTAGGTAATGCCCGCCAAACCAAAAGTGAGGCCAGTGCGATCAGACCCGTTGAAATTACAAAATGAAGGCCCACAATCCAAGAGTTCAAACCCGTCAGAACCGTGATCCCACCGATTACCGCCTGCACGATTATGCCAACCCCTAAACCGAAGGCCGGCACGACCAAGCCAAACCGGTTTGTCAAGCGAGCAGTTCTAATAATGACGATCCCGAACAGGAGCATCAAGCCCAACGCCAATGCGAAAGTTACCAAGGTAACCAGACCCAGTCCGAACATTGTGTTGAAGGCCAAACCCACAACCAGCAAGACTGCTCCGCTGAAAAAACCAATTGACAAAAGTCCTATGCGTCGTGTGGATTCACTAATTCGCACGACCACGATAAAGGTCAAAAGGGCGATGATAAGCAGAACGATTGTTAGCAACCGATTTCCAAATTCAATAACACCGTGGAAGCCCATCTCCGGGGTGCTTACCAAGGAGTCTTCTGTACATTTCGGCCAAGTCGGGCAACCCAGACCGCTCCCTGTGAGCCGGACAGCGCCCCCGGTCACAACGATCAAAATTTGAGTAACCAGCGAAAGCCACACAAACAACCGCAAACGAAGCGGCGAGACAATTCCATCGAACCACAGGCCCTTTAGGGTCTTCATAAACGCCTTAACTTAGGTATGCCTTACTGTTTTATTTTCATAGAACTACGTAGGCTTAGTCCAACATCACATCTCAAGTTTCTCATGATTGGCTTTGTTGGAATACGTTTCACCAAAATCAGTTGTACTGATTAAGTAGAAGGAGAACACAATGGCAGAGAAAATTATCGATCGCCCAGAACTAGACGACCTAGGAACTTACGAGTTTGGATGGTCCGACAAGTCAAAAGCTGGAGACGAAGCCAAGCGTGGTATTTCAGACGAGGTTGTTCGGGACATCTCGGGCAAAAAAGACGAATCCGACTGGATGCTACAGCGCAGACTTAAGGGCTACGAGCTTTTCATGAAAAAGCCAATGCCTACTTTCGGAGCTGACCTTTCAGGGATCGACTTCGACAACATTAAATATTTCGTTCGTTCGACCGAGCGTCAGGCACAAACCTGGGAAGACCTTCCAGAGGACATTCGCAACACCTACGACAAGCTTGGAATCCCAGATGCGGAACGCCAGCGCCTCGTCTCCGGCGTTGCCGCCCAGTACGAGTCGGAGGTCGTTTACCACTCGATTCGCGAAGACCTCGAGCAGCAGGGTGTCTTGTTCCTAGATACCGACACTGCGCTCAGAGAGCACCCGGAAATCTTCAAGGAGTATTTCGGAACAGTTATCCCTGCCGGTGACAATAAGTTTGCAGCCCTGAACACGGCGGTTTGGTCCGGAGGATCATTCGTCTACATCCCTAAGGGTGTAAAAGTAGACATCCCTCTTCAGGCCTACTTCCGAATAAACACCGAAAACATGGGTCAGTTCGAAAGGACGCTAATCATCGCAGATGAGGACTCCTACGTTCACTACATCGAGGGCTGCACCGCACCGATTTACCAGTCTGATTCGCTTCACTCTGCGGTAGTTGAAATTATCGTGAAGAAGAACGCTCGGGTTCGTTACACGACGATCCAGAACTGGTCTAACAACGTTTATAACCTAGTAACCAAGCGAGCAATCGCTCACGAAGGTGCCACCATGGAGTGGATCGATGGAAACATCGGGTCCAAGGTCACCATGAAGTACCCAAGCGTCATACTTGCAGGCGAGCGCGCTCGTGGCGAGACACTCTCGGTGGCTTTTGCCGGAGAAGGTCAGCACCAGGACGCCGGAGCCAAGATGATTCACCTTGCTCCTTACACGACCAGTTCCATTGTGTCCAAGTCAATTGCTCGAGGTGGAGGAAGAACTTCCTACCGTGGAGAGATCCGAGTAAATCCGGGAGCTCATCACTCGGCGAACACGGTTCGCTGTGACGCGCTACTAGTCGACACAATTTCCAGATCAGACACTTATCCTTCAAACGACATCCGCGAGGATGATGTTTCGATGGGACACGAAGCGACGGTCTCAGCCATAAGTGCAGAGCAACTGTTCTACTTGCAGTCTCGAGGAATGGCCGAAGATGAAGCGATGGCGATGATTGTCCGAGGCTTCATCGAGCCTATTGCTAAGGAACTGCCAATGGAGTACGCCCTTGAACTCAACAAGCTTATTGAGATGCAGATGGAAGGGGCTGTTGGCTAGATGGCGCAGCACGGAATAGAGGCTCACGAGCACAAACTCGTACCCCTCCAGACAAGATCCGAACGCCCTCGGTCGACCTCCATAAGCGATTTCCCAGAGCTTTCAAACAGGCAGGAGATCTGGCGTTATTTGCCTATGGATCGCCTTCAAGGCCTGGATGCTGAAGTCATAGGTGAAGTTACTCAGAGTGAGCTGTCGATCGGTCTTTCGGGGACAGTGACGGCCAACTGGATTGACTCCAGTGAAAAGATTGTCGGAACAGCTGGACTTCCCGAGGACCGAATTTCGGCAATCGCCTGGACCAACGCCTCGAAAACTCTTTTGGTTGAGGTCCCCGCCGATCAGGAAATAGCTGAGCCGGTTTTTCTAACCTTGAAATTAGAAGAACTTGCAGCCAAGGCCCTGCACATTTTCGTAAAGGTAGGCGCGAACGCCAAAGCAACAATCGTCCTGGACCACATCGGTCAAGGCTTCCTTGCCGAGAACGTCGAGATCTTGCTGGACCCCGGCGCAAAGCTTGACTTTGTATCTATCCAAGACTGGGATAACGGTTCATCACACGTTTCGAATCAGTTCACGAGACTTGGACGGGACTCAACACTGAAGCACGTCGTGGTGTCACTTGGGGGAGACCTCGTTAGAGTCACGCCATCTGTTGCCCTAGATTCGCCGGGTGCGGAAATCCAAATGTATGGTGTTTTCCTAGCCGATTCGAAGAATTACTTTGAGCACCGACCGTATGTGGACCACATTGCAGAAAACTGCGTTTCAAATGTGGCATACAAGGGCGCACTCCAGGGTGCAGGAGCTCACACGGTCTGGGTCGGAGACGTTCTTATTAGAGAGACTGCTATTGGAACGAATAGCTATGAACTCAACCGGAACCTCTTGCTGACCGACGGAGCACGAGCAGATTCTGTTCCAAATCTGGAAATTGAGACCGGGAAAATTGAGGGCGCTGGCCACGCGAGTGCTTCCGGGCGCTTCGATGACGAGCAATTGTTCTATCTAATGGCTAGAGGAATTGGCGACACCGAGGCAAAGCGCCTCGTCGTTCGAGGATTCCTGAATGAGGTAGTTCAAAAGGTTGGAATTTCTCAGGTTGAAGACCGTCTAATCGCCTCGATCGAACAAGGACTCGAGAAGGCGGGAGTCTAAATTGGCAGTAAGAGTTTGCGCGGCTGAGGACATCAAGCCGGGAAATGCACTCAGAGTGACCATTGAGGGACACCCAATCGCGCTTGTCAGGCTAAATGACGGTAACTTCAGAGCGATCGACGATAAGTGCTCCCACGGTGAGATTTCACTAAGCGAAGGCTTTGTTGAGGACGAAACCCTGGAGTGCTGGGCTCACGGAGCTAAATTCGACCTAAACACTGGAGTCCCATTGAGTCTTCCCGCTTATGAGGCAGTGAGTACCTACGAGGTACTGGTGGAAAATGACGAAGTTTTTATCGAGTACGAAGCGTAAAGGAGATCAAATAATGGCAACTCTAGAAATCAAAAACCTACATGTCTCGGTTGATACAGACCAGGGCAAAAAGCAGATCCTTCGAGGAGTAGACCTTGTGGTCAAGTCCGGCGAAACTCACGCGATCATGGGACCAAACGGCTCAGGCAAGTCCACACTCGCCTACTCCATCGCCGGACACCCCAAGTATGAAATCACCGAGGGTGAGATCCTTCTGGATGGCCAGAACGTTCTTGAAATGGCCGTGGACGAGCGAGCTAAGGCTGGTCTATTTCTTGCGATGCAATACCCAGTCGAAGTGCCTGGCGTTTCGGTATCGAATTTCCTACGAACCGCCAAAACCGCACTTGATGGAGAAGCTCCAAAGCTTCGCGAGTGGATCGGTGATTTGAAACACGCGATGAAAAACCTCCGAATGGATCCGGACTTCACTGAAAGAAATGTGAACGAAGGGTTCTCAGGTGGTGAAAAGAAGCGCCATGAGATTCTTCAGCTAGAGCTTTTGAAGCCAAAAATTGCGATTCTCGACGAGACCGACTCTGGCCTCGACGTGGATGCACTGAAGGTGGTTTCCGAAGGCGTCAACAGAGCCAAAGAGGAAACTGGCCTCGGAGTTCTTCTAATCACCCACTACACAAGAATCTTGCGCTACATCGAACCAGATTTTGTTCACGTTTTCGTGGCTGGAAAAGTCGCAGAACAGGGCGGCCCAGAACTCGCTGAACGACTAGAGGCCGAGGGCTACGATCGCTACTTGAAGACCGAAGCATGAGCGAGCCGAAGGAACTAGAGCCCGCTAAATACGACCGGGTTATCGAGGCAATGAAAGACATCATTGACCCCGAAATTGGTGTGAACATTATTGACCTCGGATTGGTCTACGGGCTCCAAGAGTCCGATGATGGCGCACTACTAATTAACATGACACTCACCTCCGCTGGCTGCCCACTTCAGGACGTTATTGAAGAGCAGACGGCAGCTTCATTGGATGGAGTCGTTGACGCATTCAGAATCAATTGGATCTGGATGCCACCATGGGGTCCGGAGCAAATTACGGATGATGGAAAAGAAATGATGCGAGCTATCGGCTTCTCTATCTAACAAGATTGATAAAAAAAATAGGACCCAAATGGGTCCTATTTTTTTCAAATCATTTGTTACTTATTAACAATTTTCCAGGCGAGTGGCAGCATTGCAGCTGCTCCAATTGCCTTGGCGACATCTCCTATAAGAAACGGTATAACTCCCGCGGCAATTGCCTGTGAAATGCTGAGGCCTAGGGTAATCATCAGGCCTGCGACTCCAAAACCGTAAATTATCACCGATCCGGCGGCAAAGCTGAAGGCCACCTTCAGTGGGGTTTTAGAAAAACCCTTGGAAGCCAAGAAGCCGACTAGGGCTGCAGCCGCCACAAAGCCGACTATGTAACCCACGGTTGGCAAAGCACCCGTCAGCGTCTTAGCTGAGGCAAATACAGGCAAGCCGGCGGCGCCCATGGCCAGGTAAACAGACAGTGACGCGGCACCGCGTCCCGCACCGAGCGTTGCTCCTACTAGGAGAACTGCGAAGGTTTGAAGGGTGAGTGGCACTGGCCACATTGGAATCTGAACCTGCGCCGCAAGTGCAGTAATCAGCGCACCACCGAAAACCAGAGAAATGTTACTTACTACTGTCCTTGGAACAAAACGGTCCACAATGGTCGCCTGTGCAATGCTCATCTTCTAAGCCTTTCTAGCCTGTTCCGGACATTCTATTGGTTGGCGTCTTCAAACTCAGCGTCTTCGAGGGCCTGATTTTCCTTTGGCTTTCTTGGAGCTATCTGTCCGGCCGCCTCGCGAGCAATGCGTCGTTCATTTCTGTAGGCCCAACCAAAGGCGATAAAGGCCATAATTCCGAAGATTATCCATTGAAAAGCGTAGGAAAGATGGTTTCCCTCATTCAAAGAAGGCATCGGCATCGGGAACGGCGCATTTTCATAGGAGGGGGACTCTGTGGCTAATCGACCGTATCGATCAGACACCACAGTCCCGTATTCACTCAACTGATCGAACAGCAAGGCGGGGTTTACAGATGCAAGCTGCCCTGGAACGGGGGCTCGATTTAGATCAGGCTCAGCGGCCCTAAGACGAACAGTGAGAGTGTGAGCAACTGGATTCGGCAAAGGGTTAGAAGATGCCTCAGTTACTCGAACGCCCGTCGCAAGCCAACCACGGTCGACAATCAAAATCTGACCGTCATCTAAAAGCAGTGGAACCAGCTGCAGGAAGCCACCTTGTCCACTGAGAGGCCGGTTCCGGACAAGGACGGCCTCTTCAGTCAGATACGTTCCAGAAACCGTTACGGGGCGCCATTCATTAATTGGTTCTCCATTTTCGAAGAGCTCCCAATCCAAGTCCGCGAATGGAACAGCGAATTTGTCATAATTCTCAATCACGGTGTTTATCTTCTGAACTCGTTCTTCCCGCCTAGAAAATTGCCACCAGCTCAAAAGTGAAGTCGCTATGGAGAAAAGCACAACTAAGGCCAACCATGGGCCCCAGCGTCTAAGAGTGCTTTGGGTCAAATTTTTCATCCTTCAGGTAAAAATCTCTCGCTGATAGATATTCAACCAGATATGACCGGTGCTCATCGCAGGCGGACCAGGTCTTCACTCTGTCAGCGGAGTGGACTTTGGGATTTCGCCAGCTAATCAACCAGCTTGCTTCAAGAGCGCAACCGGCGCGAGAGCATTTAGCGTTAGTCATCAAACTTGAATTGGTCCGACTTGATAGTCATTTTCGGAGCAATTGCCTTGCTGGTTGTCTCTTTTGGTGCGCCCTGTTGGTTGGCAAGCACCACCGCAAAGTAGGGCAGAAAAATAGCCAAGCCGAAGAAAATCCACATGAAAATACCCTGTGTGAACACGCCTAGAACAATGCAAACCATCCTGATGGACATAGCCACCGAGTATTTGATCATGCGCGAGCGACGCTCGTCCTCGGGGCTGAGGTTTATGGAGGTGGCGCTCTGGCGCTTGCTCAAGTGATGCCATTCTTTCAGGATAGGTAATTACTAGACTGTAATATTCATAACGCTCATTGCTCAATGGTATTCCCGCTAGGAGAAAGAAAATGGAAACTGTGCGAACTGTTTTGGTTACCGGCGGCAATCGCGGCATCGGATTCGCCATCGCAAAAGAGTTTGTCGCCAGCGGATATCGGGTAGCAGTAACGGCCAGATCCGGTCAAGGACCAGAGGGTTCGATGACTGTGAAGGCCGATGTTACAGATTCAGCATCGCTTGATTTGGCGATAGCTGAAGTTGAGGCGGAGCTTGGGCCAATTGAGGTTTTGGTGGCAAACGCGGGCATCACAAAAGACACTCTTTTGATGCGGATGAGCGACGAGGAATTCGAGAGTGTTGTTGACACGAATCTAAATGGCGTTTTTCGCGTGGTGAAGAGAGTGACAAAATCGATGCTGCGCCAGAAGTTTGGCAGGGTGATCCTGATTGGCAGCGTGGTGGGGTTGCTAGGTAGTGCAGGGCAGGTCAACTACTCAGCCACCAAAAGCGCACTGGTTGGAATTGCGCGCTCTATCACACGAGAAATCGGCGCAAAGAACATCACCGCTAACGTTGTGGCGCCAGGGTTCATTGATACTGACATGACAGCCAGCCTTAGTGAAGAACTTTCAGCGACCTATCGATCGCGAATTCCAGCAGGCCGATTCGCCTCCCCAGAGGAAGTGGCAAAAGTTGTCCGATGGATTGCTTCTGACGAAGCGTCATATATTTCCGGAGCGGTTATTCCAGTTGACGGCGGACTCGGAATGGGTCACTAGGTAGTACCGTTTGTTTAGAAAATTAAAGGAGCAGTTTTGGGAATATTAGAGGGCAAAAAAATACTGATTACGGGCGTATTGACCGAAGCGTCAATTGCTTACACGGCAGCCCGTTTGGCCCAAGAACAGGGTGCCGAGGTGATATTGAGCTCATTCGGCAGGATGCTTCCAATCACAACGAAGATTTCTGAGCGTCTTCCCAAGCCAGTGAAGGTAATTGAATTAGACGCCACAAACAAGGAGCACCTTGACGGCCTAGCCGAAAAAATCAAGGCTGAGATTGGGATGATTGACGGCATTATTCATGCCATCGCTTTCGCGCCTCAAACTGCCCTCGGCGGCAACTTTCTAGAGACAGAATGGGCAGACGTATCGACAGCAGTAGAGGTTTCGGCTTACTCCCTCAAGTCGATCACCACCGCATGCTTGCCTGTGCTCAATAACCCCAGCTCCGTGGTCGGTCTTACCTTTGACGCTACCGTTTCGTGGCCTGTATATGACTGGATGGGAGTTGCTAAGGCAGCCTTTGAATCCACTTCCCGCTATTTGGCCAAGTACCTAGGACCAAAGGGAATTCGGGTAAATCTCATTTCCGCCGGGCCGCTTAGAACTACTGCAGCCAAGGGTATCCCTGGGTTTGCAACGATGGAAGAAGTATGGGCGGACCGTGCTCCTCTTGGTTGGGACCTGACCGACACCGAGGCTGCTGCCAAAGGCTTAGTGGCTCTTCTAAGTGACTGGTTCCCGGCTACAACCGGTGAAATGATTCACGTCGACGGTGGACTCCACTCAACCGGAGCCTGATAAAAGTTAGCTGGGTAGCAGCGCGATCACTTGCGACAAATCTCGCGTGTCTATAACGATGTCAGCGCTCTCTCGAACTATTGGCTGAGCACAAAAGGCTATAGACAGACCCGCCTGCTTCATCATCTTTAGATCATTCGCCCCGTCGCCAATAGCGATGGTTTGGGCTACATCAATCTCTAGTTTTTTAGCAAGAGCCAATAATGTCGCTGCTTTTACGGCGGAATCAACGAGCTCGCCGATTACCTTGCCGGATAGTTTGCCGTCGACGACCTCCAAAGTATTTGCCTTGGCAAAATCAAGGTTCAGCGTCTTTTTTAGTGGTTCTAACAACTGAATGAAGCCGCCCGAGACCGCTGCAGCGTAACCGCCGATTGCATGTATTGCCTCAATAAGCTCCGCCGCACCCTTGGTTGGCGAGAGCTCGTCGGCAACTTTGTTTAGAACGCTTTCATCTAGGCCTGCTAACAGAGATACCCGCTCGACCAATGAGGCACTGAAATCTATTTCGCCTTTCATGGCGCGCTCGGTGATCAGGGCCACCTGCTGTCGAGTGCCGGAGTGTGTTGCCAGAAGCTCGATTGCTTCTTGATCGATAAGTGTTGAGTCAACGTCGAACACAACTAGAAAACTCATTTTCTCTCCCTGGCAAGCTTTGAACAAAGCTTTTTTCTGATTATTACCAAATGCTAGTTGGTTCCGTTATCTTCGCGGCTTCCAGGCTCCTTTTTCACGAACAGGCGCGTGCATTTCAGGCCGCTGCCCGGATCCAGCGCGACTCGCTTCAAAGACAGGAGGCAACGGAGCATTGGCGGCTAGGCTAGGGGCGTGTCCGAGGTAATTAATCTTCAAAATGTCAGCGTGGTGCGCGGTGGTAAGTCCATCATTGACTCCCTCACGTTTTCAGTAGGCCCGACGGAGCGTTGGGTTGTTCTTGGGGCCAACGGAGCTGGTAAGACAACTCTTCTAAAGCTAGCGGCGGCTCAAATACAGCCTTCTAGCGGATCGGCAACACTTCTAGGCCAGCGCCTAGGTGAGGTAAATGTTTTTGAACTCAGGACAAGAATTGGGTTCGCATCTAGCGCCCTAACCGCCCAAATACCAAATTCCGAGACGGTGCTAAATGCCGTCATGACAGCCAGCTATGGCATCACCGGTAGGTGGAACGAAGAATACGACGCAATCGATGAACGCAGAGCCAGAAGAGTTTTGGGGGAGTGGAAGCTTTCAAGCTTTGAAGATAGAGCCTTTGGCACGTTGAGCGATGGTGAGCGCAAGCGGGTCCAGATTGCTCGCTCTGTAATGACTGATCCAGAGTTACTTCTGCTGGACGAACCAGTCGCCAGCCTAGATCTTGCGGCCAGGGAGCTAACTTTGCAACTACTTTCCGGATATGCTCAGGCGACAGAAGCCCCAGCGATGGTTATGGTGACCCATCACCTAGAAGAAATTCCACCGGGCTTTACCCACGCGCTACTTTTGCAGGACGGCAAAGTTATGGCGCGAGGTGAGATTGGAATGACGCTAACTTCAGCAAGTATTTCCGAAGCTTTCAATCATCCATTGACCCTGAACTATCAAAATCAGAGGTTTTCAGCGGTTTCGTCGTAGACGGGTTGGAAAATACTTGCTAAACTCTTGGGCTGTTGCTAAATGCAACTCAGAATTTATTAGAAGGACATCATGCAGGCAGAAATTCACCCAAGCTACGAGCCGATCGTATTCCGCGACCTAGCATCTGGAGTTTCGTTCCTGACTCGCGCGACCATCACTAGCGATAAGACAATCGAGTGGGAAGACGGCAAAACCTACCCGGTCCACGACGTTGAAATCAGCTCCGAGAGCCACCCGTTCTACACTGGAAAACAGCGCATCATGGATGCCGCTGGCCGCGTAGAGCGATTCAACGATCGCTACAAAAACTTCAGCTAAAGCCTTATTGGCCAACCCAATTCCGCCTGGAAATCCGGGCGGTTTTGCTGTCTCATGAACTTAGCAAAACTTTCTGATTGCTCATCACTCCACTTAGCTTGAGCGTCGTGGAGGTTTTCGATTGGAATATCCAGTTCGGCAAATCGCTTGGCAATCTGCTGAGCTAGTTTTCCCGCCGCCACTGCGTCAGCAGTCGAATTGTGGGCATCCGTAAGCTCAACCCCATAATGCTCAGACATGACAACTAGATTGCGCTTGCCTTTTCGGAACTTATCCACTTTGCGATCAAGCACCAGAGGATCGATTACAGATTGCGGCTCTAGCGGCTCTAGCTGATATCGAATCGCTTCGTTGGCCAAAATTGTAAAGTCGTACGGGGCATTGAATGCAACCAATGGCATGGTCGCATTTAGCTTTTTTAGTTCCTGGCTAATTTCCGCAATTGCCGATAGCGGGTCCATTCCATCTCGAACAGCGGCTTCAGTGGTTACTCCGTGAACATCCGACGCGGCCTGAGGTATTTCAATGCCTGGGTTCACAATCCACTCACGAAGATCCTCTACCTCTCCAGTGGGGCCCAGCACAACTACGCACGCGGTAACGATGCGGGCAGTTTTTAAATCAAGCCCTGTGGTCTCGAGGTCGAAGGCAGCAACCCGCTTGGACCAGCCGGGTGCCTCGGGTTCAAAATCGAAATCTAGCAAAGTATCTCCTGTCTGAAACGATAGTCGGCTTGCAACCAACCTAGACTGCATGAGTGACAGTGTTGACCAATCCACCAGCCGAACTCTTCGCGTTCGCTGAAACCCGTTCTACTAGGGCTGATGTTTCCGATACCGCGGTCTGGACCTTGTCAGGAAATGAACAAAGGGTACTTTTCATACATGGGTTTAGGGGCGACCATCATGGATTACAGGCTGTAGCGGGCGCCCTAGTCGATCTAAGGGTAGTGAGCCCAGATCTCCCGGGCTTTGGCAAGAGTGCTGAGCTTGAACACCACAGCCTTTCGTCATACTCAGACTGGCTGATTGATTTCCACAACTCAACAGGCCCCTACGATCTTGTGGTTGGACACAGCTTCGGAACACTCATCGTGGCGAATGCTATTTCGAATGGGCTTTCCACCAACAAGGTCTGCCTAATAAACCCGATTACCACTCGGGGTAGCACGTCTAAATCACTCGGCAATAGGTTCGCGGAAATCTACTACCGAATAGGTAAGAATAAAATCTTTGGCTCTTGGCTAATGTCATCCGGCTTGGTAACCAGAGCAATGTCCATCGGTCTTACTAAAACCAAAAATCGAGGGACTAGACGCTTCATACACGACCAGCACGGCAGATATTTTTCTACGTACGCTTCCACCAGGGTTGCCATCGAGGGCTTTCAGGCCGCTAACGCTGGATCAGTTTTTGATTATGCGGAAAAACTTACCGGTCCAATATTGTTGATAGCCGGCGCAAAGGATGCCGTGGCTCCCATCGCAGAGCAAAGGCGCCTAAACGAAGTGCTGGCAAACTCTAATCTGCTGGTCCTTGAAAAGGTTGGGCACCTTTCCCATTACGAAAAGCCGGTTGACATCGCGATTGCAATAACCAAGTTTCTGGAAACCGAATGAAAGATGTTTGGTTTGATGGCAGGTTTATAAACCCCACGAGACCCGATGGGATAACCAGCTTCAGCCTTGGTTTGGTTGGCGAGCTCAGCCGACTTATGCCTGTGACTGTTCTGATTCATTTGGAAGCACAACGGGGTCTGATGCCAGAAAATGTTTCAGTTGTCAAAGTAAACGATCCAATTTCACTTCGGGAGCTCACTCTTGCCAGAAGGTTGAATCAGACCAGTATTGGCGTGCTAATTAGCCCCATGCAAACGACTTCGTCGTTGGGACGAAACTTCAAGCTCGTTCTGACTCTTCATGACCTTATCTATTACCGTCACCGCACGCCTCCAAGGGCGTTCTCCGCGCCCGTGCGGCTGGGGTGGCTACTATTTCACCTGTCTTACTTTCCACAGCGGTTCCTTCTTGACCGTGCCGATCTGGTTCTGACAGTGTCAGAGACCTCCAAGCAGCAAATTTTGGAGGCCAGGCTGACCAAGAGACCTTTGGAGGTTGTCCACAATGCGTCTGAGCTAGAAATCTCAAAGCCAATAAAGCCCAGACACGACTCTAAATACTTGATTTACATGGGCAGCTATCCTCGTTATAAAAACGTCGAATTTTTGATCAAATCGATGGCTCTGCTTCCTGAAAAAACATTGGTTCTACTTTCCAGGCTGAGCGACAAAAAACGCAGAAAGTTAACCAAACTCGCCAATTCAGTCGGCGCGACGGTTCAGTTTGAAAACGGCGTCACCGACGCTGAGTATTTAGTTTGGTTAGGAAAAGCATTCGGATTAGTGAGTGCTTCGAAAGATGAAGGATTTGGCATCCCACTTGTGGAGGCAATGTCCCAGGGACTACCCGTCATAGTTAGCGAAATTCCGATTTTTCAAGAGGTGGCAGGAAACGCAGGGGTGTTTTTCGATAACTCTAAGCCGGAGGAGTTTGTTGCCGGAGTGATCAAGCTTTCTGAAGAAAAGACTTGGTCCAGCTACTCAAAAAAAGCTCTGCAGCAATCCGCGAAGTTTTCCTGGAAGCACAGCACCCAGGAGCTCTTAGCTAGCTTGCGTGAAATCGCCTAGCGGATCTGGCGCCCAGGCATCCAATTCCCAGCTCAAATCATGCCGCAACATGTGCAGCGAGGCGTTCTGAAGCCTTTCACCAGCCGGTGGGACAGATCCTTTACTAACTTCATTTAGCAAATAACGAATCAGTGCTCCGTGAGAAATTGCTAAAATTTTCGCTCCCGAGTATTTTTCAAGCATTAATTCCAGTAGCTGCCTTGATCTTAGAATGATCGAATTATTTGACTCTGCCCCTGGTATTTCCTCTAGCTGGCCATATTTTTCGTGCCATTCGGAATAGAGCATTCCCTCGCCGATACCAAAGGAGCGCTCTATTAGCATCGGTTCAACCAACAGCTCAGTTCCAGTCATTTCCGCCAGGATGATGTCGGCTGTTTCCTTTGCGCGTCCAAGGGGAGAGGTAAGCACAACGTCCCAGCTAAGTAGATCTAGATTCTTAGTGGCGTTTTTTACCTGCTCCACGCCGTGGCTATTGAGGGGTATCTCCGCAGTGCCCTGAAGCCTCAGATCAACGTTCCAGTCGGTTTGGCCGTGACGAAAAAGGCCTAATACTGTTCCACTCATAAAAACAATGCCCTCAAGACATCGGCTGCCGATGCATTCAGCTTCACGTCTGCGATGTTGTCCGCTTTGGTCTCGCCTCGGTTGATGATCACAATCTTCTGTCCAAGTTCCTTTGCCTGCTTCACTAGTCTGAGCCCAGAATTCACTGTTAGAGAGCTGCCCGCGATTAGTACGGCATCGGCACGCTCAACAGCCGTTTTGGCTTCAATAACTCTTAGTTGCGGAATTTGCTCTCCGAAGAACACCACGTCCGGCTTGTAGCGTCCGTTGCAGTTTTGACAGGTTGGGACCTGGAAGTCCTCCGGGACATCGATTTCAGCGTCACCGTCTGGGGTGAATTCAATGTTGGCACTTCTGTCCATTGACGGGTTGGTGGCTTGAATTAATCCATCCATGTCCTGTCTCGAGATTGAACCAGTGCAGTCAAGACAAACCACTCGATCCAGACGACCGTGGAGCTCAATTACGTTTTTCGATCCGGCCTTTTGATGGAGTCCATCGACATTTTGAGTTATCAGCTGCTGAATTTGGCCGGTCTGCTCGGCCTTGGCAAGCGCCAAATGAGAATAGTTGGGTTCAGCACTGGCAATCCGGTTCCATCCAACGTAGCTTCTGGCCCAATATCGAGCTTGATTCTCCTCCGAAGCCAAAAACTGGTCGAAAGTCAACGGATGCTTTACCACTCGACCTTGGCCTCGGTAATCCGGAATACCGCTATCCGTCGAAACTCCGGCACCGGTCATTGCCAAGACCTTCAGGCCAAAAAGCATTTGACGAGTTTGGGCTATCGCGTAATCAACCGCCGGGTCCAAGCTACTTATCACACACACAATTCTAAGTTGATTTTTTTACTTCCAGTGTCCGGAAAGGGACTTGAACCCTCACCCTCGTAAGAGGACTAGCCCCTCAAGCTAGCGCGTCTACCATTTCGCCACCCGGACGGGTGAATGCTCATTCGGTTAAGCAAGCCCCAAACTTACCATGAACACGGAATTCGAGAAGCGTCAGGTATTTGTCGAGACTGGCACAAAGCGGTAGCTTATTACTATGCATCAAGAGCCGCAGGTCGCACTCCAAAAGCTCATAGGAGCGTTGGAGCGACATCTCGATGCCATCCTCTCCCAGCGCGAGGGTGAAGACCCCGGTATTGAGCAGGCTTACATTCAAGTCGAAGATGCTTTTCTTGGCTATGAAGAGGCGCTGTCGGCAAGTTTCGATGAGTTCCTGCCGATTGAACTAGCCGAAGAAGAATGAACCCACTAGAAGCCATAATTCTCGGTTTCATCCAAGGACTAACCGAGTTTCTTCCAATTTCATCAAGTGCCCACGTTCAAATAGCCCAAGAGGTATTTGGCTTCGGTGACCTAACCAAGCCACAGCTGACCGCATTCATTGCCACCATACAAATTGGAACCGAGCTTGCGGTGGTCAGCTATTTCGCTAAGTCAATAATTGAAATTCTTCGTTCTTGGTTCAAAAATGGTTTTCGGCCTTGGTCAAAACAGGAACCAAACTCCAGGCTTGGCTGGCTCGTGATCATTGGGACGGTACCGATTGTGGTTCTTGGGCTAATTTTTCAGGATGCAATTGAAACGGAGCTGCGCCAGCTTTGGATTATTGGAGTGATGTTGATTGTGTTTGGACTAATCCTGGGGCTTGGAGACCGAATTGGCTCCAAAACCAAGCAGCTGGGGGAGTTGAACCTTCGAAGTGGACTTGCCTTTGGTTTTGGCCAAGCCTTGGCGCTAATTCCCGGGGTTTCAAGGTCAGGCGGGTCGATAACCGTCGGCCTCATGCTTGGCTTTACTAGAGAAGCTGCGGCACGATACAGCTTTTTACTTGCAATACCGGCAGTCCTAGGTGCCGGGGCGTATCAATTTTTGGGAAGCTACCAGGACTTACCCGAGGACTTACTGGCAGCAACAATTGCCGCAACAATTGTGAGCTTCGTGGTCGGATATGCGGTAATAGCCTGGCTGCTTCGCTACCTAATCAAGGGCTCGTACATGCCATTTGTAATTTGGAGGGTGGGAGTGGGATCGGCTTTGCTAATCGCTCTTGGTTTAGGAGCTATTTAGGCCTTCCCTGCCTCAGGCGATTCGGGTCTGGACTTCAGATATTTCTCTAATTCTCTTGCTATTGAATCGCCGGAGGCCTGCTCACTGTCCATGGCGTCTCTACTCGTCTCAAGCTGCTCTATGTAGGACGAGAGCTCTTCGTCGCTCTCAGAGACTTCGTCTATCGATCGCTCCCACTCGGAAGCCTCCTCCACAAGCGACGAGCCATCGAACTGAATACCAGTAAGAGCCTCTAGCTGATTCAGGAAACCCAGAGCCGCCTTCGGATTGGAGGTGTTGTGAACGTAGTGGGGGACCGACGCCCAGAGTGACATCACCGGGATGTTGTCGGCCTCAAAGGCTTGAGCAAGGACCGCAAGAATACCAACTGGCCCTTCATAACTGGAAGGCTCTAGATTATTCAACTCTTGAAACGCTTTGTTTTGAGAGCTTTTGAAAAACGGAACCGGTCGCGAGTGAGGTACATCGGCCAGCATAGCTCCGAGCATTATCACGTGGTCAATCTCGCGGTCCTGCACCATTTCCATCACCTCGGCAGCGAATGTGATCCAGCGTCTCGAAGGCTCAGTTCCTAGTAACAGAAATATCTCTTGGAGCCTGGGCTGGGCTTTTGCTTTTTCCGGGCTTGCCTGCAAAAGCTCGGTCGTAGGCCAGTTAAGAAACCGCTGACCGTCATCGTCGTACTCGGCGATTGGTCTGGAAAACTGAAAATCATAATAATCTTCCGGGTCCACTGCTTCTAAAATTTGACCCGAGATCTGCTCGGACAGCGCCTTCAGCGCTCCAGTGGCTGCTTCGGTGGCATCGTTCCAGCCCTCGAAGGCGACAATAAGAATGCGACCAGTCAGCAAGCGAACTCCTTTTATACTCACAAACTCTAATTGAAGCTGGAACTAGACTGGGACAAATGTCGAGTAATAACTTTCCAAAGGCTGTCTTGTGGGACATGGATGGCACTCTAATTGACTCCGAGCCCTACTGGATGCTATCCGAGACGCGCCTTGCTAAGCAATACGGCAGCACCTGGACCGAAAAAGATGCATTGCAGCTGATAGGCAACGATTTATTTCACGCCTCGGACCTCTTGAGAAATAAATTTGGTATCGAGGACATGACCACCCGGGAAGTCATCGATCGACTGACCGAAGAAGTCATTGAGCAGCTCAGGACAAAGTTACCCTGGAGGCCAGGCGCACTCGAACTGCTTGTTGAACTAAAAAAGGCGGGCATTAAAACCGCTCTTGTCACCATGTCCATGCGAACCATGGCGCTCACGGTTGCCGATCAGATTGACTTTCAAGCCTTCGACGTAGTGGTGGCCGGCGACGATGTCACAAAGGGAAAACCACACCCGGAGCCATACCTGCGAGCAGCCGAACTCCTTGGAGTTGCACCGGAGGACTGTCTGGCTTTCGAAGATTCTCCGACAGGCCTATCCTCCGCTGAGGCTGCTGGGTGTCATGCGATAGGAATAACCAACATCATCAATCTGCCAACCGGCCCCAACAGGAGAATCATCGCCTCGTTGACCGAGGTGACCATCGAGAATCTATCCGCTTTGAAAATAGACAATGAGGACCAATGAACGAAATCTTTGAAGTCGGCGACAGGGTCCAGCTGACTGGCCCAAAAGGCATCATGAACACGATTCGGTTAACGGCCGGAAACAGGTTTGGGTCTCACAAAGGTGAAATCCAGCACGATGACATCATCGGTAAGCCTTCGGGTTCGGTGATTGAAAATCACAATGGTGACCAGTATTTGGCCCTCAAACCTTTACTCAGTGATTACGTGCTTTCCATGCCGCGTGGTGCAGCAATTGTGTACCCAAAGGATGCGGCACAAATCCTGGTTGAGGGGGACATCTTCCCCGGTGCCAATGTGATCGAAGCTGGAGTTGGATCCGGCGCACTTTCTAGCTATCTGATAAGAGCCATTGGGGAACACGGGAAACTAACGTCCTTTGAACGTCGAGCCGAGTTCGCAGAAATTGCCAAGGGGAATGTTGAAAATTTCTTGGGATCCCAACCTCCTAACTGGGAGGTTGTCATTGGCGACTTGCAAGAAATGCTCTCCAAACACTGCGAAGCTGCGAGCGCCGATCGTGTCGTGCTTGACATGCTTGCCCCGTGGGAGTGCATCGGTGAAGTTGCAACCGCAATGAAGCCAGGTGGACTGGTAATCATCTACGTGGCTACCGTCACACAGTTGAGCCGGACCTTCGAGGAAATCAGAGCTCATGGGGGCTTTACCGCTCCACTTGCTTGGGAGTCAATGGTTAGGCCTTGGCACCTAGATGGCCTGGCCGTGAGGCCCGAGCACAGAATGATTTCACACACTGGGTTCTTGTTGTCCGCTAGACGCCTTGCTCCAGACACAGTCCTCCCAAGTTTTAAGGCTAGAAGAGGCAACAAGACTGAGCACACCGATGAAGACATGGACATTTGGCTACCCCAGGCCATGGGCCAAAGACCGCTCAGTGAGAAAAAGCTTAGAAAAACAGTTCGCAAGGTCACGAACAACTTGAATCCAAGGCAGAATTAGGTATACCCAGAAATGAGAACTAACTTGCAAAAAATAGCTGTGCTTTCAATCCCATTACTAATTCTTGCTGGCTGTGCCAGTGAGCCAACCGGACCTCTTGCCTACGCGGAGCTGAGCGTTGGATTGGATACTCAGTGCGAGAGCTTCCAAACTGGTGACGCAGCCGATCAGATAACTGTCTTGGGAGACCTCGGCACTCAGCCAGAGGTCAGCTTTCCGGTGCCCTTGAGCGGAGCCGGAATTGAGACCGCAGTTATCATCGAAGGAGATGGCGGTGAGGTTCTTGGTGGCCAACAGGTACTCCTTCATTTCGCCGGCTTCAATGCGTCTACTGGAGACACCCTTCAAGCCAGCGACTTCACTAGTCAGGATTATGTCCCGCAGGATCTTTACCCGGGCCTTGTGCCAGATTTTTGTAGCGCCCTTACCGGCGTGAACGTTGGCTCTCGCGTCGCGGTGCTATTAGATGCCGAGAATGCCCACGGCAACGTTGGCATCCAAAGCCTTGGAATTGGCGCTTCCGACGGAGTTATTTTTGTCTTTGACATTATTGAGGCTTACCTGCCAAGGGCCAATGGAGATGCTCAGCCCGCAAAAGCGGGATTGCCCACGGTGGTTTCAGCCCCAGACGGACAGCCTGGTATCCAGATCCCTTCAAGTGCCGCACCAGATGAATACATGAGTGCTGTGCTAATTGAGGGCGGCGGAGAACCAGTGGAAATCGGCGACAACGTCGTGCTTCATTACACCGGCTGGACCTGGGATGGAGAGCAGTTTGACAGCTCATGGGAACGACAGTCTCCGGCTACTTTTCCAATCACCCCTGACGGCCTCATAGAGGGTTTCGTGATGGCACTTGATCAAGTTACCGTCGGCTCAAGAGTTATTGCCGTGATTCCTCCGGAGCTTGGCTACGGCGACAGTGAACAGGGCAGTATTCCAGCGGGCTCAACCCTGATTTTCGTGATTGACGTCCTAGGAAAGTAGCTTTTACTATGTCCGCAGGTGCGAGTAAGCAGAGCCCAGCCGAGCGGCTGTTTACTCTAACCTGCTGCCTGATGGCGGCTCCAGTAATTGGGCTTAGCAAGAATGATATTTTCCGCTCGGTGGTTTCTTACGCCGAGCAGGGGTCGGATTCAGCGAAAGAAAAAATGTTTGACCGAGATAAAAGCGATCTTCGGGAAATGGGAGTTCAGCTGGAGGTGATTGACTCCAGTAGCTTCGAAGAAACCGACAGCGCCAGATACCGGATTGCAAAAGGTAGCTTTGATTGGCCGGCTGGGTTTGAGATCAACAATGAGCATATGACGCTTCTTGAATTGGCGGCCAAGGCATGGAATAACCAATTGCTCTCCAAGTCAGCGCAGTCCGGGCTCATAAGACTGCGTTCACTAGGCGTTGTGGACTCTTCAAGGCAACTGTCTGCCTTCACCCCTCGATTATTGGCACAGCAAGAAAGCTTCGCACCGCTTGCCGACGCCATCGCAGAAGGCAAGCTGGTTAGATTTAGTTACCGTAAAACAGCAGGAACGACTTCGATGCGGGAGGTAACACCTCTGAAGCTAAGGTTTATCGAAGGCCAATGGGTCTTGCTCGCAAAGCAGGCCCAGGAAATAAAAAACTTTTTACTCAGAAGGATCGTCTCTGAGGTCAGATCTTCCGAGCTCCCAGGAGAATCGGTCTCTGCAGCGCAGGTTGATGAAGCAGAAGCCGAACTAGTTGCATTTGTTACCAAAAACGTCGCCGTTCTAAAAGTCGAGCAAGACAGCGAGGCTTGGTGGCATTTTGGCGCAAAAGACAATGGAACCGTTGAAGTTAATTTCATGGATGAGGCATTATTTGCCGAGGACCTGATGGAGTTCGGGCCAGAGGTTCAAGTGCTATCCCCGTTATCACTAAGCCAAAGAATCGACTCTGGCTGGCAACGAGTATTGGATGCTCATGCCTAAGCAGGAAATCGATGCCGAGGACCTATTCAATCTCTCCCTGTCGATCGTAGGATTAGTGCTCAGGGATGGGCCGATGTCCTCAAAGGAACTTGCCTTGCACTTTGGGTACAGCGAGAAAACAATAGTTCGAGCAGTCAAGACAATCGCTAACAGTGAGGATATCGGTCGGTTCGAAACCCACTTTTACGTGGATGAAGAGCTCCTTGAAAAAGGAGAAGTTGACTTTTCGGCTGGCATGGCGGCGCTGAGACGCCCTCCACTACTGTCTAAGCGACAAACAACCGCTCTAGCAGCCGGCCTTGATTTTTTAGCAGCCCTACCGCAGTTTGCTGGAAACGTTGCTCTGTCTCAGATTCGCAGTCAAATAGGTTCTGGGGCCATTCCGATAACCATCCTGGCATCACCGGCACGTGAGGAAACATTGCAAGCGATTCAGCAAGCCCTTCTTGATAAGACTCAGCTGGTTGCTTCATACGTCAATCAGCTTGGAGAAAAATCCGAACGCGACATCGACCCGCTTAGGGTCGATTATGTGGGGAGAAGACACTACTTGCGGGGTTGGTGTCATACGAACCAAGCAGTGCGGTCCTTCAGGTTGGATCGCATTACAAAAATTGAGAACACCGGCAAACCAGTTTCTGAGGCCTCTCAGCTGGCCGATGTGCCCCTGGAAGTGTTCGGTCAAATTGAAAACGAAACAACGGTTGAAATCTTTGCTTCCCAGGAGGCCAGTGAGATTTTCTGGAACTTTCCGGCCATAGACATTCACCGAGACGCTGAGGGCAATGTAACCGGCAAAATTCAGGTTGGAAGCCTGAAGGCCCTCGGAAGACATGTCGCTCGTTACGCGGGTCAAGCTAGAGTGTTATCACCAAGTAGTGCCGTCGAAGCCGTTAGGCAATTTGCCATAAACGCGCGATCGGGCAGTTGGGCCCCGGAGGACCAAGACTAATGACAGGATTTGGCTTGATGCTTCTCCTTGTCTCCCTCGCTTGTCTGTATGTTCTTGGGTTACTTGGATACCGATTATTACTCTCAGCAAAAAAGCTAAGCACTGAGATAATAAAGGCCAAAGAGCTGATTAAGGATCTGTACAACTTCGACATGACCACACCCAGTAAGGCTCAGGTAACTAGCGGATCAGACCTGATGTCGCTCTTGGGTGAAAGACGCAGAATCGGGCAGGCCAAGGAGCAACGAGTCAAGTCCAGAAGGCGTAGACTGATTCAAAGAATTAATGACATCGAAATGGATAAGAGGTAGGCATGAGACTTCAAGGCTGGGAATGGATCATCATCCTCGCAATCGTCCTTCTGCTATGGGGAGCACCGAAGCTTCCGGCTTTGGCAAAGAGCGCAGCGCAATCTATGAGGATTTTCCGAAAAGAAATAGGTAAAAACGGCGAGAGTGCCGAAACTAAGGCTAGTGAAGTAGCGGCTGAAGCGCCTAGTGAAGGCGACAAGAAGAAGGACTAATGCTCTGGCGCAAAAACAAAGAGCGCCGAATGAGCCTTTCATCTCACCTAAGAGAATTTAGGGTTCGTCTCTCATGGTCGGCTGGTTTCGTAATAGCGGGAACAGTGGTTGGTTGGTTTCTATTCGATCCGGTGTTCAAGGTCTTACAAGGCCCACTTTTAGATGTCACTCGTGAGCGCGGCATAGATGCCATCGTCAACTTTGGAACAGTAGTTTCCGCGTTTGACCTTCGCATCCAAATTTCTATTTTCCTGGGCGTCCTTATGACTGCTCCGGTGTGGCTTTGGAATCTCTGGGCTTTTGTGTCTCCTGGTCTAAAACTTAGGGAACGGCGTTACGCGGTCGGCTTTGTGTTTTCCGCTCTGCCACTTTTTCTTCTTGGTACCTACCTGGCGTGGACATCGCTTCCTGGTTTCGTGGTGGTTCTAATTGGTTTTACACCTGAAGGAAGCTCGAACGTCATAAACGCGGCGGAGTACGTATTGTTCGCGATCAGGATTCTTCTAATCTTCGGCCTGGCCTTCGTAATGCCGGTTGTATTAGTACTGATGAACTTCGCCGGTCTCGTAACTGGCAAAGGCATTCTCAAGGCTTGGAGAATTGCACTGCTGATAATTGCGACCGTATCGGCCCTGGCCACTCCAACGGCAGAGCCGATGTCAATGTTCCTGCTCATGGCACCGCTCACCTTGCTGTTCTTTACTGCGGTTGGAATTTCAATCGCAAACGACAAGCGACGAGCAAGAAAACTATCGAAGTTTGTAGATGACGACATCGAAGTCCAGTGAGCCTAGCCTCGCCGATCGTTACCGGCGAGCCAAGTCAAAATCAAAATTTCCCGAATTCGAGCTTTTCACACATGAGTTACGTTTCCCCTTAGATGACTTTCAGGAGCAGGCCTGCCTAGCACTTGAGGCCGGCGCGGGGGTCTTGGTTGCCGCTCCAACTGGGGCTGGTAAGACAATCGTCGGAGAGTTCGCCATCCACTTGGCACTAGCCAAGGGGCAGAAGGTTTTTTACACCACCCCGATTAAGGCACTAAGTAATCAAAAGTTCGCTGAGCTGGCAGCCCGTTACGGTAAAAATAGAGTCGGACTGCTAACCGGTGACAGCAACAGTAACTCAGAAGCTGAGATTGTTGTTATGACCACCGAAGTCCTAAGGAACATGATCTACGCCACAAGTACCACGCTAATGGACTTGGGCTATGTCGTCATGGACGAAGTGCACTATCTAGCCGACAGATTCAGGGGAGCGGTTTGGGAGGAAGTGATTCTTCATCTTCCTAAGGACGTCAAGGTCGTCTCTCTAAGCGCCACCGTTTCCAATGCGGAAGAGTTTGGAGCATGGCTGGCGGAGGTTCGGGGAAATACTGAAGTAATTGTGTCGGAAATTCGACCGGTGCCACTGCATCAGCACGTGATGTTTGGGGAGGAGCTACTTGAGCTATTCGAAACAGGAAGCAATAAAACACGTGTGAACCCGGAGCTGCTGCAAAAGCATCAGGCTCGTCAGCGTGCCCCGCATCGAGGACCTAAAAACAGTTCGCGTTCGAATTATCGTGGTCAGCCCGATCGGCGCTTCCCAAGACTTGAAAAATCAGACGTTGTTGAACTTCTAGATCGCGCAGAGCTTCTTCCTGCAATTTTCTTCATTTTCTCCCGGGTTGGATGCGAAGCATCCGTAAGTGCCTGCAGACGGGCTGGAGTAAGACTAACCACCAGCGAAGAAGCCAAGGAAATTCGAAAAATCGCCGAAGCAAGGTGCGGTTCGATTGCTGACGAGGACCTCGACACCTTGGGCTACTTCGACTGGCTCAGTTCTCTTGAGCGGGGTTACGCAGCTCACCACGCTGGAATGCTGCCTGCGTTCAAAGAGGTAGTGGAGGAGCTGTTTCTTAGGAAATTAGTCCGCGTGGTGTTCGCCACGGAGACCCTTGCGTTGGGCATCAACATGCCGGCAAGGACAGTCGTTCTTGAGAGACTTGATAAGTTCAACGGTGAGGCTAGAGTCTCTATAACCGCGGGGGAGTACACGCAGCTGACCGGGAGGGCCGGCCGTCGTGGAATCGACACCGAGGGTCACGCAGTAATTTTGTGGGGTCAGCAATTGGACCCGAACATGGTAGCGGGCCTGGCCTCGAAACGGACTTACCCCCTCAATAGCTCATTCCGCCCGACCTACAACATGGCAGTCAATTTAATTTCAGCCTTTGGCGCCCAAACGGCCAGCAAGATGCTGGAGCGATCTTTTGCCCAGTTCCAAGCTGATCGGTCAGTCGTAGGACTTGCGCAAGTTATTGCCGAAAAGCAGGCATCGCTTGAAAGCTATGAGGACGCACTCCAGTGTCACTTGGGAAACTTCATCGAATACTCCGGCATAAGACGTGAAATTACAGACCTCGAGCGAAAGGGCGCTTCTTGGCGCTCTAGGGGCGGCAAGGACATTCGTGAGACCAAGTCCATGCGGCAGCACGAATCGCATATTGCCGAGCTAAAACGAGCCCTGAGGGCCCACGCCTGCCACGGCTGTAACGAACGAGAAGCCCACTCGCGATGGGGCGAGCGATATCAGAAGCTCCGCGCTGAAATAAATACTGCCGTTCATCAAATTGAATCGAGAACAAACCAAGTCTCTAAGGTGTTCTCACGAATCTGCGACCTGCTGCAGGATCTTGCCTACCTCCAACCAGAAGATGATGACCTCGAGATAACCGAGTCTGGCCAGCGGCTGGCAAAGATCTATGGCGAGCGAGACTTGCTCATTGCCCAGTGCGTAAACCAGGGGACCTGGAAAGACCTTGATGCCCCCTCGCTCGCGGCCATGGCGGCGGCCCTGGTCTACGAGAACCGCCGCGACGACGGCGATTACGAGCCCAAGTTGCCGAAGGGCCAGTTCCGCGAAGTCCTTGAAAGGACGGAGCTGATTCAAGAAGAGTTGGTGGAGCTTCAAACTAAGTACGGACTTGCGCCCGAAACCGAGTTGGACCTCGGGTTATCCTGGCCCATTTACCGATGGGCGACAGGCGCTCGTCTCGACGATGTCCTGAAGGTGTCAGGGCTGCTTGCCGGAGACTTCATAAGGTGGTCGAAACAGATCATCGACCTTCTGGACCAGCTTGCTCAAGGTGCGGATGCGGAGCTGGCGGAGACCGCCTATAACTCCATGGATTTGGTCAAAAGAGGCATTGTTGCCTACAGCTACTACATCTAGTAATTAAGCTATGGGTGTGAAGATTCCTCAATTGGTGTGGCGGATACCGCTTGGTGCTCTTGGTGGGTTGCTCGCTCTTTACGCGTTCCCCACCGAGAACATTTGGATTCTCGCGCCATTGATTCCAGCGCTGATTTTACTTGCGACCCTTGGGCTGGGTTTCTGGAAAGCAGTACTGATTGGATTTGTCGCAAGCCAAGTATTTTATATTTCCCACATTGAGTGGATAGCTCTTTATCTGGGGCCAGTTCCCTTGATTGCGCTTAGCACTCTAATGTCCTTCTTTTTTGCATTGAGTGTTGGCGCAACCGCGTGGCTGTATAAAAAGTGGAAGCCCAAGAAGTCCGGACTCCTCATCTTTGCCGTGGCAAGCGCATCGATTTGGACATTCCGAGAATTCCTCGCGAACAACTTTCCTTACGGCGGTTTTCCCTGGTCGAGGCTTTCTATGACCCAGCCTTCGAGCTTCATGAATCAATGGGTTTATTTTGGTGGTCTGTCACTGCTGACTTTCGTACTGGCGCTAATAGGCGGAATTCTGGCAATCTGGTTTCTTCACCGACGCGGTAGAAACGCAATGAGAAAAACCTCGGCTGTCATTACCCTCTCTGTCTTAGTAATAACACCCCTGATAACAGGCGTCGCAAACAACCCAGAACCCATTACGACCAAAACAATCGCTGCTGTGCAGGGAAACGCCAACGCGGGATTATTCTCGAACTTGCAGCGAGGCTCAATCCTCGAAAATCATTTGAGTGCTTCGGAGCTAGTTTTTGACTCCGAGCTAGCCGGCGAGATTGACCTATTAGTTTGGCCGGAAAACGCTTCCGACCTAGATCCACTTCGAGACAAAGAGGCGGCTCGAAAGATTGATGAGTTAGCAACAAGAGTTGGGGCCCCTTTTAGCTTCGGCACAATAACAACCAGAGGTGGCGACAACTTCAATTCGACCCTGCTCTGGGAACCAGGGGTTGGGGCTGTTGACTTTTATGATAAGCAACAGCCTGTCCCGTTTGCAGAGTTTGTCCCAGACAGAGAATTCTGGAGGCTGTTTGCCCCGACGCTTATCGATCTCGTGCCCGAGGGCTTCAGCTTTGGAACTAGGGACGGAATCTATGAAGTCTCAGAGGGCTTTACTGCAGGCACGCTTATTTGCTTTGAGATCGCAGAGGATTCCATCCTTCGTGAGCTTGTGTCTGGAGGGGCCGAGGTAATACTTTCGCAAACTAATAATGCGGACTTTGGGTACTCCGATGAGACTTACCAGCAGGCTGGCATAGCTCAACTCAGGGCAATCGAAACAGGTAGAGCCGTGGTCAACATCTCAACCGTCGGGCTGTCCGCAATCTACCTTCCAACCGGGAAGGTGCTGAGCGAACTCACCTGGTATCAGGCGGGCGCGATGGTCGAGCGGGTGCCACTTTACAGCGGCACCACTCCAGCAATGTTTTTTGGCCAAGCGTTCGAGATTGCAAATATGGTTGCGGCCATTGGCTTCCTTTTTGCATTCGGAATTAGAAGAAAAAGGCGATGACAATTCTTGTCCTAATGCCCACTTACAACGAAGTGGGCGTTTTGGAGTCGAGCATCGAACAAGTTCTAGCCCAGAGGTTGGATCTCGAGATACTGGTAATCGATGACAACAGCCCGGATGGCACCGGGGTATTGGCAGAAGACTTATCCCTCAAGCACTCGCGAGTTTCAGTTCTACACCGAAACCAAAAACAGGGTCTCGGGAAGGCCTACATTGCCGGATTCGAATGGGCCATTGAACAAGGCTTTGACTTTGTAGTTCAGATGGACGCCGATGGCAGTCATCGCCCAAGCGATCTTGAAAAACTAACGCGCGAAGCACACTCAAACCGATTAGTTATTGGATCTCGCTGGACACCCGGCGGAAAGGTCGAAAATTGGCCTTGGTTCAGACGGGTAATTTCGAAGGCGGGTAACTTTTACGCAAGAAAAATGCTTAGTAGCACCGTAAAGGACATGACGGCCGGTTTTAGATGCTACCCGACCGCTTTGCTACAGGCATTCCCGCTAGAAAAAGTGCAGGCACACGGGTACGGTTTTCAAGTTGAGATGACACTTCTTTGCCAAGATCGAGGGGTGGAGATCGTGGAGGTGCCGATTATTTTTGTTGAACGAGTAAAGGGCAAAAGCAAAATGACCTACGGCATTGTTCTTGAAGCATTTTGGCTCTGCACCAAGTGGAGATTTAGACGCTGACTTGTCCTTGGGACCGTCGCTTGCGCATACTCACGAGCATTTCCTCAAGCAATTGCTCAAGTTCTTGTTCAGAGCGACGCTCCTTCACCATGTCGTAGTGAGTTCGAGGAGCGGTATCCGCTTCGGAATCATCAATGACAGCGGCTCCATCGAGAAGTCTGGTGGCTGAAGATTCACAGAACTGGCACTGCCAGGCAATCGGTAACTCGACGCCTTCCGCAAAGACTAGGTCAAACCTGTGGTTTTTAGGACACAGGAAGCCGACCGACTGCCTCGCCGATAGTTGAACTCCAACATCTGACTCGAGGGACTGCGCACCAAGTCGCATTCCTCGCATAGTTTCTGCCATTTTTTGCCTCCGCTGGGATTCAAGCCGGAGCAGGGGAGACTAATTCCCTAAGGCGCCATTCTCACAGACCAGTCACAGCTTTGATGCCAGGTCGCACCTGTCGGTTACGACACCGGATGCCCCCATCGACAAAAGCTCACGCATTTGATCGATTTCGTTTATCGTCCAAAAATGGACCTCAAGATCGTTCGCTGCCATCGCGGCAATGAACTTCGGCTTTGCGAACAAGATAAGCCCGTAATTGCGAGGCAGCTGAAGCGCGTCAAGACCTTTGGTTAGAGCCTTTAGCCGAAAACCACCCAAAAACTTATGTGCCAGCCAAATTCTCAGAACGTCAGACATTGAACCGGAGGTTGCAACCGGTCTACTCAGTAAAGCCAAAGCCCGCTTCCGGCGGCCATTGGAAAAACTGGACACGAGCACTCGGTCGTGAGCGTTATTTTCCTCAATGGCTCTGACGGTTGGGGCAACAGCTCCGGCAGATTTTATGTCAATGTTTAGACGAACTCCCGGCAGCTCCCGAAGAACCTGATCAAGAGACGGGACTTTGCCATTATTCGGAAGCGAATAGCTTGAAAGTTCAGCAAAAGTAAGCTCAGAAACTTTGGCATCCACAGACATTAGCCTCAGCAATGTGGTGTCGTGGAAAAGCACGGCGACTCCATCCAGCGTGGCCTGCGTGTCAGTCTCAATGTGGGACGCTCCACGATCCAGAGCGGTTCGAAACGACTCAATCGTATTTTCGTCAACCCCGGGGACTAGGTAACTAAAACCTCGGTGGGCAAAAACTCTGGGGATCGGCGGTTCAAAATAACTAGTTTTCGTCATTTTCTCTAGATCAACGGCCTATTCTTTGGGAGTGGTCCAGTCTAATTTCATCTATCGTTTCGCGAAACTAATTTTTGGTTTGGCCATCTACGGTGCCGGCCTGGGAATGATGGTTCACGCCGGAATCGGAATACCTCCTTGGGACGTGCTGGCTCAAGGACTCTCGCTCCAAACTTCCATAACCTTTGGACAAGCAACCATCGCAGTGAGCCTTTTGGTAATGCTTTTTTGGATTCCGCTAAAGGTAAAACCTGGAATTGGCTCCGTGCTAAACGCGATTCTGGTGGGGCTGTTCGCTGACCTGACGATGCCCTTGCTTCCAGATTTCGAGCTTTACTGGCAAAATTTCACGCTTTTTGTCCTAGGAATGTTGATTATTTCCTTTGCGACTGGCCTTTACATCTCTTGTGGCTTTGGCAAAGGCCCTAGGGACGGCCTAATGATGGGGCTGGCAAAAAGATTTAATAAGCCCTTTTGGATCACAAGAACATCCGTGGAGATAATCGTCGTGATAATCGGCTTCTTACTTGGCGGACAGGTCAGAGAAGGAACTCTATTGTTTGCAATCTCGATCGGATACCTAAATCAGTTGGCCATGAGGCTGTTTGGCCTCGCTGATAAAAGCGGCAGAGTTTAGGAAACGACCCACTTCCGCGCTGATTCGTTATGACTACAAACAGCCGATAATAAACATTATGTCAACTAACGCTTATTTGAAGACTCCCCACTTCAATCCGGGTTGTTATCTAGAGCCTTAGGCCTGCTGAGTGCTGGCAGCCCAGTTCGCGGCCACGAGCGAAGCGCTACCGTTGGCTATCGCACTCATGGCCACATGGAAAGCGCTCTGAATTCGATCACTAAAATTGACCTCCGCTAAGAATGGATTCTTAGCTAATTCGTAAGTAACGATTCCAACGGCTGCGTTCAAGCAAACAATGGCTGTAATCGCCTCCGAATTAGGGAACTCTTCTCCAGCGAAAACTGCGGCAGCGACCTGAGCATTGTGTGTCGCATCACCGCCTAGCAGTTGCGACTGATTCACCCGTTCCAAGCCGATGCTAACGGGGTCGAATTCAAATTCCGAAATTTCTCCATTGTTGACCTGCCATAAGCGGTTCGCAGCCGTTGTGCTGAGCTCATCCAGTCCGTCATCCGACCTGAATACGATTGCGGTTCTGCCTCTTTTTGCGAGCTCTTCCGCCATAAGCGGAGCAATCTTGGCATCTGCGACCCCAAGCGCGGTGGCGATTGGTTGCACCGGGTTTGCGAGGGGGCCGAGGAAGTTGAAAGTTGTTGGGACGCCAATTTCCTTCCTGGCGGCTGCGACATGGCGCATCGCCGGGTGAATACCGGTGCGAAGAAAAAAGTAATCCCCTGGCTTTCAAAAACGTTGGCGACCTGCTCTGATGATAAATCCAGCCTGATGCCCAGCATTTCAAGCATCTCGGAAGATCCGGTCTTTCCTGACGCACTCCTGGAACCATGCTTTAGAACTGGAACCCCTGAGGCCCGAGCAACCACAGCAGCCATGGAGCTGATGTTCACGGTGCCGACTAGGTCTCCCCCGGTTCCGACTATGTCAAGCGCATCATTGGAAATGTTGGGTTTCTCAGCATTTTGAAGCATTACATCGACCAACCCACCGAGTTCGGCTGCTGTTTCGCCCTTGGCTCTAAGGGCCGTCATGAACCCGCCTAGCTGGCTGGCCGTGGCGGTGCCGGACATAATTTGGCTCATTGCCCAACTGGCAGTTTCGCGGGTCAAGTCTTGACCCGCTACCAAGGATGTCAGCACCTCCGGCCATGTCTGAATCGTCATTACAGCAGTCTAACTATCCCAAAGTGTAGAAATTCTTCAAAAATATTGGGAACCTTGCGGTTTCCGGGCCACAGAAAGGCTTCCTCGGGTATCCTTGAAACATGATCTCCACCTCCGAAGCTATTGCCCCCCCGGTAATCAATAGGCCGAACTCCACTTCGGTCGGCACTATTGTCTGGCTTGGTAGCGAAGTTATGTTCTTTGCCGGTCTTTTTGCAATGTACTTCAGCCTCAAGGCTGGGGCGCCAGACCTCTGGGCAAATGATGCGCAGATCCTGAATGTCCCTTTTGCGCTCGTTAACACTCTCATTCTTGTCTCCAGCTCCTTTACTGCACAGTTCGGCGTATTTGCTGCCGAGAGGCTGCAACCGAGGCGCACTGGAGCATCCCCTGCTAAGTGGGGAATGGTCGAGTGGTTCTTCTTGACTTATGTACTCGGAGGAATTTTCGTTTCGGGACAAATTTGGGAGTACGCGATGCTGATTTCTGAGGGGATTACCCTCAGTTCTAATTCGTACGGCTCCGCCTTTTACATAACTACCGGGTTCCACGCTCTGCACGTAACCGGAGGACTAGTAGCGTTCTTGCTCATCATTGGTCGCGCCTACGCTGCAAAGAATTTCGGTCACAGGGAAGCAACGAGCGCAATTGTTGTTTCATATTATTGGCACTTTGTAGATGTGGTTTGGATTGGTCTTTTCGTAGTCGTTTACATCCTCAAATAACAAAATGGAGAAAAAGTTGAGCTCAGCAAAACCGATGCGCCGGCGCCCTTGGGCCGCGGGACTAGTGGTGTTCCTTGGCCTAGTACTGTCAGGTGGAGGTTACGCGACGGCTACCAACATAGTTCAGGCAGAAGCCGGTTCTCCGGTTCAAGTTGAAGAAGGTCGCAAGCTATTTTTGGCCAATTGCGCTTCTTGCCACGGCACAAATGGTGAGGGTGCCATTGGAGGACCCAGCCTCATAGGTGTTGGTGCCGCTTCAGTTGATTTCCAGGTAGGCACTGGCCGCATGCCAGGTCAGGGCTCAGGTCCTCAGTTACGTGCCAAGCCCGTGCAATTCACTCAGGAACAGATTTCCGCAATGGCGGCCTATGTTGCATCTCTTGCCCCTGGTCCAGCAATTCCGGATGAAGAATATCTTCGCGGAGACGGAGACGCTACTCACGGTGGAGAGTTGTTCAGAATCAACTGTGCAATGTGCCACAATGCCGTCGGAGCTGGTGGCGCCTTGACAGAAGGTAAGTTTGCCCCGGCTCTTGCAGGCTCAACCCCTAAGCACACTTACGAAGCAATGGTTACCGGACCTCAGAACATGCCGGTATTCAACGACGCAAACCTGACGCCAGAAGATAAAAAAGACATCATCACCTACCTGAAGTACATCGAGGACAATGATTCGGTAGCCGGGTTCGAATTGGGTTCTATTGGCCCAGTCGCCGAGGGATTATTTACCTGGATATTCGGGTTGGGGTTCATTATTGCCATCACTGTATGGCTCGGGGCAAAGTCGAATTAGGAGATAGCGCATGAGCGATATTGAAAAGAGCTACTCCCCTGGGCTAGCCACAGACATAGAAAAGCCGATTGCAAACCCTGGAATCGAGCCGCACCGTATTCGCATGACCGACAAGAGCGAAAAACACGCTCGTACTGCCGAAAGGCAGATAGCAGTCATGTTTGGAGTCAGCGTCGTTGGCGCGATCATAGCAATTTGGGGCTTTTTCGCTTTCCCTATCGTGGACGGCGACCTGTCGGCAACTAGAAACAACTCACTGTGGATGGGTCTCGGTATGGCCCTGTCCATGTTCGGTATCGGCTTTGGAGCCGTTCACTGGGCAAAGACTTTGATGCCGGACAATGAAGTGTCCGAAATGCGTCACCAAGCAAGAAGCTCGGACGAAACCCGTGCTCAGGCCCTGGAAATTGTAAAGCTCGCTGACGGAGAGTCTGGATTCTCAAGAAGAAAGCTAATTCGAAGGAGCATGTACGGCGCTCTTGTGTTCTTCCCAATACCGGCAATTATTATTTTTGGCGACCTAGGTCCGGTTGTTGGCGACACCCTGAAGCACACAATGTGGAAGGCAGGAACAAGGCTGACCAAGGACCCAACCGGTATCCCGATTAAGGCCTCTGATGTAACTATTGGATCTGTTTTCCATGTGATTCCTGAGGGCTTGAGTGAGATGGAAGAACACAAGCTCGAGGAAAAGGCTAAAGCAGCAGTATTGCTCGTTCGAGTGAACCCAAGCGACCTCAACGAAGATCCGGCCAAGGCGGACTGGAGCTATCAAGGCATAGTTGCATACTCGAAAATTTGCACTCACGTTGGCTGTCCGGTAGCGCTCTACGAGCAGCACACTCACCACCTGCTCTGCCCATGCCACCAGTCGACCTTTGATCTGGCGAACCACTGCGAAGTTGTGTTTGGCCCCGCTTCGCGTTCTCTCCCCCAGCTACCAATCGCTGTTGATGCTGAGGGATACCTAATTGCTCGAAGTGACTTTTTGGAACCTGTCGGACCCTCGTTCTGGGACATAAGGAAATAACAAATGACTAATACAACAGACACCAGCACAACAGATGCCAAGCCGGGATTCGTAGGAGGGGCAGCCAACTACTTAGACGAGCGTCTCAGCGTCTCAGCAGTCCTCAAGGGCTTTGGACGTAAAGTCTTTCCCGACCACTGGAGCTTCATGCTTGGTGAGGTCGCTCTGTACAGCTTTGTGATCTTGGTCCTATCAGGCACATTCCTAACTTTCTTCTACCAACCCTCAATGGCCGAAGTCGAATACAACGGCAGCTACGCACCTCTCAAGGGTGCCCAGATGTCTATCGCCTACGCGTCGAGCTTGGACATCAGCTTTGACATTCGCGGTGGCCTAATAATGAGACAGGTTCACCACTGGGCCGCTCTGCTCTTCGTTGCTGCAGCCGGACTGCACATGCTTCGAGTCTTCTTCACCGGTGCATTCCGCAAGCCACGTGAGCTCAACTGGGTAGTTGGATTCTTGCTTTTCCTAATGGGTATGGGCGCTGGATTCACCGGCTACTCCCTTCCTGACGATCTACTATCCGGAAACGGTCTTCGTATTATTGACGGAATGATCAAGGGCATCCCAGTAATTGGGACCGCGTTTAGCTCCGGATTCTTCGGAGGGGAATTCCCCGGTACAGAGGTAGTTGCCAGGCTCTACAGCTTGCACATAATGATTCTTCCGGCACTAATTATTGTGCTTATCGGCGTCCACCTAATGATGGTCATCATTCATAAGCACACTCACTATTCCGGTCCAGGACGCACAGATGACAATGTTGTCGGTTATCCGCTAATGCCCGTCTACGTTGCCAAAGCCGGAGGATTCTTCTTCTTGGTCTTTGGAGTTGTGGCGGCCATAGCAGCGACATTCACAATTAACCCCATTTGGAACTACGGACCCTACGACCCCTCCCCCGTTTCAGCAGGTACTCAACCAGACTGGTACATCGGATGGTTAGACGGCGCCTTGCGCCTAGCGCCATCAGGCTGGGACATTTCCATCTTCGGCTACGTGATTCCGATGGGAGTCATGGTGCCCCTAATTGTCTCGCTGTTGTTCTTGGCGCTAGTTGCGGCCTATCCATTCATCGAGAACTGGGTAACAAAGGACAAGCGCGAGCACCACGTGCTTGACCGACCAAGAAACGCTCCGACTCGGACCGCCATCGGTGCCGCTGGAGTTACCTTCTATGCAGTTCTTTGGGCAGGTGCGTCCACTGACCTAATAGCAACGAACTTCCAGATGTCCCTAAACCAGGTACTGGTAGCCATGCAGATAATGCTTCTTGTCGGACCTGGAATTGCCTACTTCGTCACGAAGCGCGCCTGTATTGCGCTTCAAAATAAGGACCGAGAGGTAGTTCTCCACGGACGGGAAACCGGCCGCGTTGTGCGGTTGCCACACGGTGAATACATTGAGGTTCACGAAACAGTAGACAAGTACGAACTGTGGAAGCTAATCGACTACAAGGACTATCAGCCGGTGCTTGCCCGTCCGGACTCGAATGGGAAGATAAGTCTAAGCAATCGTCTTCGCTCGGCAGTATCAAAGATCTACTTCGAAGACCGTATTGCCCCTGTATCAAAGGCAGAATACGAGCTCGCACATGCTGACCACGCCCCAGAGGCTGTGGAGGAAAAGCCAACACGCAAGCGGAAATCAATCGACGCATAAACTACTTGCACGCTGACAAACCCCGAATCCTCTCAAGGTTCGGGGTTTGTTTCTTAACCGGTATTGTCCAGCCGAAACTCAACTCGACGCATCGCCAGGAGTCCTTGCGCTCAGTCAGGACCAGTCCCCAAGAATGAGGGGCGAGCCCCGTCTATACAGAGTTGGATGCGACAAAGAATCCAACCGCCTTATCGTCAATGTTCCGGGAAGCGAGCTTGTCGACGAGCTCGAGATACAGCGATTGAATAAAAGCCGATAGCGGGCCTGGCTACAAAAGGCTTGATTGGCAGGAAGAATGCACTGTTAGTAAGCGTGAACTCCACATGAAGACCCACACACGGCAGTTGGATGGAAGCCGGTAGCGAAGATGACTAGGTCAAGGCACGATTGACAGGAAGAACACACCGATAAGGGGCTTGAGCCCCACGCGCATACCGAAGCGGACAGCGGGTGGCAGAAAGCCGACAGCGGGTATCGCTGGTAAAGGTCTGACTGGCAGGAGGGTGATCCGTTAGTGGGCGTGAGCTCCGCGTGAATACTCGTATACAAAGCCTAGAACGGCAACGATGGCTAGTGGGACAGCTATGAACGTCACCCACCAACCAACAGCAAGAGACAGAAACAACATCGCGCAAGCCAAGCCTAGAGCCAGCGGCCACCAGCTCCAAGGGCTGAAAAATCCAACCTCACCCGAGTCGTCGGCAATCTCGCCGTCGAGACGGTCCTCTGGAAGCGCTGAGTCCTTGCTGAGACCGCTGTAGAGAAAGAAGGCAATTAGCAGGGATAGAAGAACAGAAAACCCTATAACGATGGTGCCAATCGGTTCAACGTATCCAAACACAAGGTAGGACACGATGACGTAACCGATCGTAGCTACTGCAAGATAGGCCGCCATCACCATTTGCAGCCCAATGTTAGAGCGCATTACGCAATGCCCTCTTTGCTGTAGGAAGCCTTCGCTTCCGGAGCAGCATGCTCAGGGTAGTTCAGGTCGAAAGCAGGAGACTCTGAACGAATCCTCGGGATCGAGTGGAAGTTGTGCCTCGGAATCGGAGATTCGGTCGCCCACTCAAGCGAGCGGCCGTAACCCCAAGGATCCTTGAGCTCTACCATCTTGCCCTTACGAGCAGTTATCCAGACATTGAATAAGAATGGAATCATGGAAAGAGCGAGTAGAGCAGCCCCTGCAGTAGAGATCAGGTTCATCTCAGTGAACCCGTCCTCCGGAAGGTAAGTTGCGTAACGCCTTGGCATACCCAAGACCCCAAGCCAATGCTGGACCAAGAATGTGGTGTGGAAGCCAACGAAAAGGATCCAGAAGTGAATCTTTCCAAGCCTCTCGTTCAGCATTTTGCCGGTGAACTTTGGCCACCAGAAATAGAAGCCCGCGAACATGGCGAATACAACCGTACCGAAGACCACATAGTGGAAGTGAGCGACCACGAAGTAAGAGTCAGAGAGCATGAAGTCAAGAGCAGGAGATGCCAGAATCACTCCGGTCAAACCTCCGAAGACAAAGCTGACCAAGAATCCTAAGCTCCAAAGCATCGGTGTTTCAAAAGTAATCGATCCGCGCCAGAGCGTTCCGATCCAGTTGAAAATTTTCACTCCGGTAGGAACCGCGATAAGCATCGTAGTGAAGGCGAAGAACGGAAGTAGGACCTGCCCTGTGACGTACATGTGGTGAGCCCACACGGTCATGGACAAGGCAGCGATAGCGATCGTCGCATAAACGAGAGTCTTATAACCAAAGATCGGTTTGCGGCTAAATACCGGGAAGATTTCCGAGACGATGCCGAAGAACGGCAGCGCAATGATGTAGACCTCCGGGTGACCAAAGAACCAGAACAAGTGCTGCCAGAGCATAGCCCCGCCGTTTTGAGGATCAAAGATATGAGCGCCAAATTGACGGTCAGCGCCGAGCGCGAACAAAGCTGCGGCCAAGGGAGGGAACGCCATGATGATAAGAATTGAAGTCACCAGAGTATTCCAAGTGAAAATCGGCATCCGCCACATTGTCATTCCGGGAGCGCGCATTGTGATGATTGTCGTGATGAAGTTCACTCCACCGAGGATCGTTCCGAACCCCGAGAGCGCAAGCCCAAATACCCACAGGTCCCCACCGATTCCAGGTGAGAATGTGGTGTTAGAAAGGGGTGCATAGGCGAACCAGCCGAAGCTAGCAGCACCCTGAGGCGTAAAGAATCCAGAAACTGCAATTAGGCTTCCAAAGCTAAAGAACCAGTAAGCAATTGCGTTTAGCCTAGGAAACGCGACGTCTGGAGCTCCGATTTGAACCGGCATCAGAACATTTGCGAACCCTGCAAAAAGTGGAGTTGCAAACATAAGCAACATGATTGTTCCGTGCATGGTGAAAAGCTGGTTGTACTGCTCTTTTGTGGCAACGATTTCGAGTCCCGGCAATGCTAGCTGCGCCCTAATTACTAGGGCCATAACTCCACCAAGCAAGAAATACAAGAATGATGTAATCAGGTAGAGGTACCCAATTTTCTTGTGATCAGTGGTGGTCAGCCAGTCGACAATTATTTCACCCTTGCTACGCCTCGGCTTGAAGGTCGCAGGGTTTGTTCTTGTTGGTGTGATCGTAGCCATGATCTCTAGCCTCTAATAGTCGGATCTCCGCCAGGGAGATTTTGGTTTCGGTCATACTCTGTTGAAAGCTGTCCTACGTTTCCTTGCGTGGCAAGGGCACCCATTCGAGAGTCATACTCTGTCTGAGAGACCACTTTCACATTGAATAACATCATCGAGTGGTACTCACCGCAAAGTTCGGCACACTTACCCACGTATGTGCCCTCCTTCAGAGGAGTGAAGTACATGTTGTTTGTGTGTCCGGGAAACATGTCTTTTTTGTAAAGGAAGTCGATAACCCAGAACGAGTGAATTACGTCTCTGGAGTTCAGCTCTATACGCACGGATTTATCAACCGGCAAGTAAAGAGTTGGAAGCGTCTCAAAGATGTTTTCTTCTGTGCCGGTGAATTGTGCCTGAATGCCGCTGTCATAAACATTGTCATCCACGTAATTGAAATCCCAGCTCCACTGCTTCGCTATAACTTCGATGTGAATATCTGGGTTTTCCACTTTGGCTTCGATGGCGGTCATGTCTCTTGCGGTAAAGGCAAAGAAACCAACAACAAGAATCAATGGGATCACTGTAAAGAGAGTTTCAATTGGAAGGTTGTAGCGAAGCTGAGATGGAAGGCCTGTTGCGCCGTTACGGCGTCTATAGACAATAAGAGCCCACGCTATTAGTCCCCAAGAGACAACTCCGACACCCAGGAGAACGATCCAAGAGGTGGTCCAGAGTCCAATTATTCGGTCTGTGTGATTGGTAACTCCGGAGGCATCAGGCAAAAATCCTCTTTGGAGCTCCGCACTGCAACCGCTCAGGACCAAAGTTAGGCTTGAGAAAAGCGCTACGGCACTGATGCGAGTACGGTTTTTACTCAATTTCTGATCCTTCAATTGTTAGTTTGAACTACTAAATTCTAACCGATAAGGGTCAGGGACCTGCCTGAAAACCGCGCTTTAGCTAAAAGAATCTCCGCATGCGCAACTTCCGTCGGCATTAGGGTTATCGATCGTGAATCCTTGTTTTTGGATTGTGTCCTCGAAATCGATTGAGGCACCGTCAAGGTATGGAACGCTCATTGGGTCCACAACTACCTCAACTCCGTCAAAGCTAACAATCGCGTCAATTTCCTCAAGCTGTTCGTCAAAGAAAAGCTGGTAAATCAAACCTGAACAACCGCCCGGCTGCACAGAAACTCTCAGACGAAGGTCGTCGCGACCTTCGGCCTCCAATAAGGAACGAACCTTGGATACTGCGAAATCTGTGAGCTTTACGCCGTGTGCTATTACCTGTGTCATTTGGACCTCCGATGAATAGTTTAACAGTTATCTGACTAAGTCATTCCCGTTGAGCAGAATCAAACTTTGAGCCAGTATGGCTCTTTTTAGAGTCGGCAAATGTTGTGACTCGTTTGGCGAATGTGCCCTTGAATCTGGCTCTTCTACCCCGGTTACAAGAATTTCGGCGCCTGGAAAAGCTTCAGCAAACTGAGATATAAACGGTATAGAGCCGCCGATCCCCATGTTCACACTGGGATTCGGCCACGCAGCGGAAAAGGCCTCGTGGGCCAGCTTGGCCGCCCAGCCATCTTTTGCCAAGTACCCGGGACCGGCTTCATGTCTTCCGAACTCCAGCTCTGCCCCGAAAGGCTTATGGCGGGTCAGATGGTCTCTAAGTGCCTCAAGTCCGCTCTCTGGGCTTTGGGAAGGTGCTAGACGCAAGGAGATCTTGGCCCGGACTGCCGGCTGGGCGGTATTAGATGCCACATCTACCGCCGGAAGATCTAGGCCGATCACTGTTACGGCTGGTTCTCCCCAGATTTGCTGAGTTACGGTTTTAGTCCCCAGCCGCTCTACACCGGGCAGAAGTCCGGCGACTTGAGTAAATTCCTCATCAGATAGTTCCGGTCCATCGATTGGAACCGAATCAAGACCCGAAATAGCGACATTTCCCTTTTCATCGGTCAGCGAAGCAAGAAGTCGAATCATGGCGGTGGTGGCGTCAGGTAACGGACCCCCATACATTCCTGAATGCAGCGCGTGATCCAAGGTCCTCAGCGTGAAAGTTTGCGAAACCATCCCTCGTAGCGAACTTGTAAGAGCGGGAACGTCTTCGCTCCAGTTCCCGCTGTCTGCAACAACTATGAGATCGGCGGCTAAATCAGCATGGTTTGTCCTCAGAAACTCCGGGAAGGACTCCGATCCGGCCTCCTCCTCGCCCTCAATGAATACAGTTACGCCGATGCGAATCTCAGTGGCGAGCTCAATAAAAGCCCGAAGAGAAGTCAAGTGGGTGATGATTCCGGATTTATCATCCGAGGCACCTCTTCCAAAGAGTCGATCGCCCTTCAAGGTGGCTTCGAAAGGCTCCGTGTCCCATAGAGACCTATCCCCCGGTGGTTGCACGTCATGATGGGCATACAACAGCACATGTGGCGCGTCTGGGTGACCGGCTTTTCTTGCAACCAACGCTGGAGCCCCCGAATCCCCTGATGGCTTTGCCGCTCTTCGAATTTCGACAAAGTCAAAAAAGCCCAGCTGACGGAATTCGTCTGCAACTTTCTCAGCCGAAAGCTCAAGATTGCCCTGATCAAAACTCGGCCAAGCGATACCCGGAATCTTGACCAACTGGCCCAATTTGGCAACAGCGGCCGGGAATGACGAATCCACGAATTTACTAGCGGGTTCAAACCATTTAGGGTTCATTGGGATAGAAGAAAATGCCATGCCTGTAATCTTAGGCACATCGGACAAGAGGATTCAATGACTCAAGAGGACAACACCCAGGCTGGCAAAGGTCGCCCAACCCCGTCGAGAAAAGACCGTGAGCTTGCTCGAAAGCGCCCACTGGTTGGCGATCGCAGCAAACAGGCCAAGAGTGCGGATAAGGAAAAGAACCGTGCTGAGCGTCAAAAAGCGCGAGAAGGAATGATGGCAGGAGAAGAGCGCTATCTTGGAGCCCGAGATAAGGGTCCCCAGCGCAAACTTGCTCGCAACGTGGTTGATGCTCGCTTCACCGCGGGAGAACTTGTATTGCCAATGCTGTTTGTAGTAGTCCTAATGACATTCATTGACTCCTACGAGATTCAAATAATCGCGCTGTTTGCCATGTGGGGGCTGTTTGCAGTCGTCGCGGTGGATTCGTTCTTAGTCGGCAAGGCTGTGAAGAAAAAACTTGGCAACAAACTAGGCGCTGAAAATCTAGATGGCGGTTTAGCTTGGTACGGGGCCATGCGTTCAATTCAGATGCGGACACTGCGGATACCGAAACCACAGGTCGCAAGATTTACTAAATTAGAGCTTTAGACCGTCGGCACCAAGAAAAGGAGTAAAAAAATGCAGCACAGACACCTAGGTACTTCCGGACTCAAAGTTTCAGAAATAATCTACGGAAACTGGCTGACTCACGCCTCCCAGGTCCAAGATAAGCAAGCCATCGAGACAGTCCACGCGGCTCTCGAGGGTGGAATTACAACCTTTGACACCGCCGACGTTTATGCGAATCAGGCGGCGGAAACCGTTCTTGGTACTGCCCTCAAGGGGCAGCGCCGCGAAGGCCTCGAAATTCTAACCAAGGTGTACTGGCCAGTAGCCGAAAAAGGTCCCAACGATGTGGGGCTGGGCCGCAAGCACATCATGGAGTCGATCAATGGTTCCCTCAATCGCTTGAATACCGACTACGTCGATCTTTATCAGGCACATAGGTTCGATTACGAAACCCCGCTTGAAGAAACGATGCAGGCCTTTGCGGACCTAGTCAGAATGGGCAAGGTACTCTACGTCGGCGTCTCCGAGTGGACCGCTGACCAGATACGACAAGGACAAGCGCTAGCAACCCAGATGGGCTACCGACTTATTTCAAACCAACCTCAGTACTCAATGCTGTGGCGAATAATTGAGGGTGAAGTAGTCCCAGCGAGCAAAGAGTTGGGCCTTTCGCAAATCGTCTGGTCCCCCTTGGCTCAGGGTGTCCTGACCGGCAAATATCTCCCTAATGCTGAGTTACCTAAAGATTCAAGAGCCGCTGATTCTGAAATCGGAGGCTTCATGGAAAAGTTCATGACCGAAGACACGTTGACCAAGGTCCAAAAACTAAGGCCGCTAGCGGAGGAATTGAGCCTGACAATGGCCCAGTTTGGAATTGCGTGGGTCTTGCAAAACCAGAACGTTGCCGCCGCAATTGTCGGAGCCTCAAAGCCGGAACAGATCGCCTCCAACGTTGCAGCGGTTGGTGTTGAGATTCCAGCAGAGACCATGAAGAAAGTGGATGAAATCCTAGGCAGCTCGGTCGTAACGGACCCGAGCTTGACGAAGAGCCCAAACCCAAGGCCTACCGGGCAGTAAGGCGCTTGGCCCAAAACGGCCCAGCGTAGACAAATCCGGTGTACCCCTGGACTAAATCGGCGCCCATGGAAATTCGCCCCGCATAGTCAGATTTAGTCATGACTCCACCCACCGAAATTACGGTCATCGAACTTGGAAGAAGTTTGCCGAGGAGCTTCAGAACCTCGGTCGACCGTTCTGCCAAGATGGGACCACTGAGGCCTCCGGGCTCAGCTTCATTGCTCTCGGTGATCAGATTCTCGCGAGAAATTGTTGTATTCGTCGCAACCATGCCAGCCAATTTCAATTCGACAACCAATGAAGCTATGGCCTCGATGTCGGAATCGATAAGGTCCGGTGCTATTTTTAGCAAAACTGGAACATTTTGAGCTTCGGCCAAGACGGCGACAAGGATTGGGCGAAGTTCAGCGACTTGTTGCAAATCGCGAAGCCCGGCGGTGTTTGGTGAGGATACATTCACGACCAGGTAATCGGCAACCGGTGCAAGCGTTTTTGCGGCAAGCCTGTAGTCCTCCGCAGCAAGCTCTTGACTGGTTGTCTTATTTTTTCCAATGTTTACGCCAATAATGGGAAGCCGTTGATTCGTTTTCCGCAATTTAGCTATTCGGGCGGCAACCGAAACCGCTCCTTCGTTGTTGAATCCCATTCGGTTAATCAGACTTTGATTCTTTGGCAGTCTGAAAAGCCGAGGCTTTGGATTACCTGGCTGTGGCAATGGCGTCACGGTGCCGATTTCGACGTGGCCAAAACCGAGTGCGTGCAAAGCCTTTATAAGAATTCCGTTTTTATCAAAACCCGCTGCCATCCCGAGTCTGTTCTCAAATTGGAGCCCCAATACGCTGATTTCATCGCGAGCCTTGCCCGCTCTGATGACCCCCACTCCACTCAGGAATCTCAGCGCAGTTACTACTAACTCGTGCGCGAACTCTGGATCAAGCTTGGTAAAAAACGCCTTGAAGAAAAATCTATACAACAACTTGTCAGTCCCTCAAGCTCTCGATGGCCGCCTGGAAATCATCGAGCGAATCCCAGGCCTGATAAACGCTTGCGAAACGCATAAAGGCAACATGATCTAGGTTTCGGAGTGGTTCGAGAATAGCAAGGCCAATGTCTTGAGCCTCAATTGATGCTGCGCCCGTGGCTCGAAGGGCCTCTTCCACCTGCTGCGCCAGCAGAGCCAAGTCCGCGTCGGTCACCGGCCTGCCCTGGCAAGCCTTCCTAACGCCTGAAACGATCTTGTCTCGTGAAAACGGTTCGGTTACACCACTGCGCTTGGTAATCATCAACGTGGCGGTTTCTATGGTCGTAAAACGCTTGTGACACTCGGGGCACTGACGGCGGCGGCGGATTGACGCGCCGTCATCGCTGGTTCTGGAGTCGATTACTCGAGAATCGGAATTTCTGCAAAAAGGACAGTGCACTTTTACCCCTCCAGCCTTATCGATCCAGCCCGACCGTGAGCACTTAGCTTCTCTGCCTCAGAAAAAACTGTAAGCCTGTCCGTCACTGCTGCTAGAGCATCAGCCGAATAAGTAACATGCTGTTGAGTCCTCAAAAAAGTAAACACTGAAAGCCCAGAACTGAACTTCGCCTGTTGACCAGTTGGAAGGACGTGATTTGATCCAGCCAAATAGTCGCCCAAACTAACCGGAGAGTAAGCCCCTACAAACACGGCCCCAGCGTGACGAACCTGACGTGCCAACTCTTCAGAATTAGCGGTTTGGATTTCTAGGTGCTCGGTTGCGTATTCGTTTGCGACAGCCATTGCAGTGTTCATGTCGGCAACCAGAACTAGGGCAGATTGAATACCACCCAAAGAAGCTTCGATGCGATCGCGGTTTTTTGCGAGACTCACCTGAACCTCAAGCTCGGCCTGCACTTCCTCAATCAGACTTGCGGAATCAGTGACCAGAACTGCCCCAGCGTTTTGGTCGTGCTCAGCTTGAGAAATCAAGTCAGCAGCTATAAATCGGGGGTTTGCGCTTTCATCAGCGACTATCAAGATCTCAGTCGGCCCTGCCTCCGAGTCAATTCCGATGACGCCACGCAGCTGGCGCTTAGCTGCGGCAACAAAGATGTTTCCCGGGCCCGTAACCATAGCCACCGGCTCAAGATTGATTTCAGGCACGCCATAAGCAAAAGCTGCGATCGCACTCGCTCCCCCGATGCCATAGACCTCGTCGATACCTAACAGGGCGCAGGTTGCCATCACGCTCGGACTCGGAAGACCGTTTTCTTGGGCTGGAGAACTAACGGCAATCCTCGGAACTTTGGCAACCTGAGCCGGCACCACGTTCATAACCACGCTGGATGGATAAACCGCTTTCCCTCCGGGCACATATAGGCCCACCGAGTCGACCGGGATAAAGAGCTGCTCAACAATTGCCCCCTCATCCAATTCAACCCTCACGGCTGTTGGCATTGTGGCCATTGAAACGGCCCGCACTCGAGTGATTGCGGTCTCGATGGCCGCTCTAAGAGGCTTATCCAGCTGGTTTAGCGCGTCCGCTAATACTGTCTTGGGGACCCGAAACGAAACGTTTTTTAGACCATCGAAGCGTTCCGCTTGAGCGTCTAGGGCTTCAAGGGAATTTTGCCTCACTTCGGCAATGATTTGAGAAACCGTGTCAGCCACAGACTCAATGCTGACCGCGGCCCTCGGGAGTAATTCGGCTATCAGGGCAGGTGTTATCTGGCCTGAAATCTCGATTTTCCGCACGTTAGAACCCCACTAAATAATCTGGATGAACTAACCTTATCCCGACATGACTATAGACAATGATTACTTTGACCTTTCCGGGCCAGACGGCCTAAAAGCTGCCTTTCGAAACCACGCAACTGGCATCGCCGTGGTGACCGCCGCCGACAGCGAGCTGAACCCAATTGGCTTCACCGCCTCATCCGTGACCTCGTTGGGCTCGACTCCTCCGCTGATTTCCCTCAATATCTCGCAGGGGGCGTCCAGTTACCCTCATATCTCAACTGGGAAGCTCGTGGCTGTTCACACTCTGGATGCTCAGCTACTGAGCCTGGCTCAGAAGCTAGCCGGGCCTAAGGAAGACCGATTCCTTGCTGACGACTTTGAAATTGGCCCCGAATCGGTTCCAATCTTCACCGAGGCCTCCAGCGTAATGATGGCAAGAGTGATCAATAAAATTGAAGTGGAGTCGAATGCCGTGGTGATTTTGGCCCTAGAGAGTGCTCACGTCACAAGAATCTGCGAACAGCCGCTTGTCTACTTTCAACGCGGTTATCACACGATAGGCGACCGGTTGCAGGACAATTTCTAACTAACTGAATCGGTTCCAAGAAGAGCTTTTAGCTCGCCGAAAAGGTCATGACCCACCGACACACGCTGCGGCAACATAAAGTGGCGGTCCGTTGCGCCGACCAACTTAACCTGCACTTCGCACGGTCCAGGATTAGCATCAAGAATTGCTCCAAGCTTCAGCAGACGCTCCTTGGTAGCCAAGCTGTCAGTGATTTTTAGTCTCAACACTCCGCCCTGCTCCCGTCCGGCGTCGAGGATGTCTATCGAGTAGGCCTGCATCATCATTTCTTCGTCGCGGCGAGACACTCTTCCACGGACTGAAACAGTCTGGTCGGCAACTAAATGCTCTCGGTTTGCAAGATAAGTCTTGCCCATAAACATTATGGAAATTTCACCTGAAAAATCCTCCAGGGTTATCTGACCGTACTGATTTCCGCTCGTGCGAGCCACCTTGTGCTGCACCTGGGTGATGAGGCCAGCAAGCGTCACAGTCTCCCCGTCCTGAATGTCGCTCTGCTTGAGGGCGATCGTTCCCATGTCGCTGTTGCGCATCAGCATCGACTCTTGTCCGGCAAGCGGATGGTCCGAGACGTAGAGGCCAAGCATATCTCGCTCATTGGCAAGAAGATCACGCTTAGTCCACTCTGGAAGATCAGGAACTTGAACCACTGAAGGGTCATCGTCGAGGACCCCTCCGAAAAGATCCACTTGGCCATTGGCTGTTTGCTTGCGCTTCACGCTGGCGGTTTCAATTGCCTCTTCAAACACCGCCGTTAGTGAGCGTCTGGTGTGTCCAAAGGAATCAAATGCACCTGCTTTGATTAGAGACTCGACAACTCGCTTGGTGGCAGCCTGCTGACCCACACGAGTCAGGAAGTCATCAAAGCCACTAAACGCTTTTTCACTTCGGGCCTGGATGATCGACTCGACAACGTTGTGACCGACGTTTCTTACTGCCTCAAGACCAAAACGAATGTCGTCCCCGACGGCTGAAAAACCCCAATGGATTCATTGACATCCGGAGCCAAAACCTTGATTCCCATCCTGCGGCACTCGTTTAGATAAATAGCCAGCTTGTCCTTGGAGTCCCCGACAGAAGTTAGCAACGCCGCCATATATTCAGCGGGAAAGTTTGCTTTTAGATAAGCGGTCCAGTACGAAAGGACGCCGTAGCCCGCCGAATGCGCCTTGTTGAAGGCATAGTCGGCAAATGGCAAGAGGGTGTCCCAGAGGGCAGTGATAGCCGGCTTAGAGAACTTATTGAGAACCATGCCCTGGCTAAAAATTTCGAATTGCTTAGCCAGTTCATCGGGCTTTTTCTTACCCATTGCCCTTCGAAGAAGATCTGCTTGTCCAAGCGTGTAACCGGCGACTTTCTGAGCCGCAGCCATTACCTGTTCTTGATAGACAATCAGACCGAAGGTTGGGCCAAGAATCTCTTTGAGTGGTTCAGCTAGCTCCGGGTGAATTCCGTCAATCTCCTGCAGTCCATTTTTTCGCTGCGCGTAGTTAGTGTGTGAGTTCATGCCCATTGGTCCCGGACGATATAGCGCTATGACGGCTGAAATATGTTCGAACTCACTGGGCTTCAAGAGCCTCAGTAGAGCTCGCATATTGTCGCTGTCCAGCTGAAAAACCCCCAGAGTAAAGCCGGAAGACAGTAGGTCGAAAGTATTTTGATCTGAGTTCAAATCGAGGTTTTCCAAAACCACGGTCTGGCCTCGGTTTTGTAAAATGTTCCTAAGCGAATCCTCTATCACCGTCAGGTTTCTTAGTCCTAGAAAATCCATTTTCAAAAGACCCAGCTCTTCACAAGGGGGTTGGTCAAACTGGGTGATTATGGCGCCGTCTTCCTCGCGCTTCATTATCGGTATCACGTCCATGAGCGGCTCAGCGGACATGATTACCCCAGCCGCATGGACACCCCACTGACGCTTCAGAGACTCCAGGCCCTTGGCAAGCTTAAATACTTCTTGACTCTGAGGGTCGGTCTCAATAATTTCCCGAAACTCTGCCGCCTCGGAGTAGCGCTCCGAATCTGGATCCACCAGATCATTCAGCGCTATATCTCTTCCCAAAACCATCGGCGGCATTGCCTTTGTCAGTCGCTCCCCCACTGAATATGGCAATGCCATTACTCGAGAGGCATCCTTGAGAGCTTGCTTGGCCTTGATTGTGCCAAAGGTGACGATCTGTGCTACTCGATCATCACCGTATTTTTGAGTTACGTACTTGATTACCTCAGAGCGTCGGCGATCGTCGAAGTCGACATCGATGTCAGGCATGGAAAGACGTTCTGGATTCAGGAACCGCTCAAAAATAAGATCGTGTTTTAGCGGATCAAGCTCAGTTATACCGAGGGCGTATGAAGCCAGTGATCCAGCCGCAGAGCCTCTACCGGGACCGACCCGTATTCCTTGGGCTCGTGCCCAGCGTATGAAGTCAGAAACTACCAAGAAATAACCAGGAAAGCCCATAGATTTTATGACGTCTATCTCGTAGGCAGCTTGACGCTTGTGCTCATCCGAGTAGCCGCTGGGGAAGCGGGTATCCATGCCCTCCCAGACCTCTTTTTCAAGCAAGCCTGCTTCCGTTTGACCTTCGGGAACAGGGAATCTCGGCATGAGGTCGCGCTTCGAAAAATCAATTTCACTCCGCTCAGCAATCAGAAGAGTGTTATCAGCTGCCTCCGGAATCTCAGCGAACAGTTCTCTCATTTGCTTCGCGGATTTGAGGTAATACTCCTCGGACTGGAACTTGAAGCGATTTGGGTCATCAAGATTCGATCCAACCTGCACACACAACAGAGCGTCGTGAGCAACTGAGTCTTCCTTCTCGGTGTAGTGCAAATCATTTGTTGCTACCAGTGGCAGGTTCAAGTCCTTCGCAAGACGAAGCAAGTCGTCTCTCACTCTTTTTTCGATCTCAAGACCATGGTCCATGACCTCTACGAAATAGTTACCTTCGCCGAAAATGTCTCGGAATTCCGCCGCCGTGTCCAACGCCTCCTGATATTGACCCAGTCTGATCCTGGTTTGGACCTCGCCGCTAGGGCAGCCAGTAGTCGCGATAAGCCCTTTTCCGAATTTGGAAAGAAGTTCGCGGTCCATGCGCGGCTTGAAATAGTAGCCAGAAAGATAAGCCTCTGAGGAGAGTCGAAATAAGTTCTGCATGGAGTCATTATTTGTCGCCCACATGGTCAGGTGGCTGTATGCGCCACCACCAGAGACATCATCTCCGCCGCCATCACCCCAACGCACACGGGTCTTGTCTTTTCTACTGCCGGGCGCCAGATAGGCCTCGATGCCAATAACCGGGGTTATGTCGTGCGCTTTAGCTTGCTTCCAAAATTCATACGCACCGTGATTATTACCGTGGTCGGTAATTGCAATGGCTGGCATTTCGAGTTCAGCTGCCTTTGCTACAAGCTGCTTTATCCGAGCGGCTCCATCGAGCATTGAATATTCGGAATGATTATGTAGGTGGACGAATGACTTATCAGACATTTTCCACCTTTCTTAGAGCCCCCATGTTAGAGGCGAAAGTCGACATCACGAAGGCGATTGAGGGCGATTTCTAAATCAATTGGATATTCACTTTCGAATTCCACAAATTCGCCGGTCGCCGGGTGATCAAAGCCGAGCCTCTTTGCGTGCAACCACTGTCGATTTAGATCAAGAGATGCGGCCAGCTTCGGATCAGAGCCGTAGAGCGGGTCTCCGACCAAAGGGTGGCGAAAATGAGAGAAATGAACTCTAATTTGGTGAGTTCGTCCTGTTTCGAGACCGACCTTCATCAACGCGGCAGCAGGAAGAACCTCAATGGTCTCGTAATGAGTCACTGCAGGCTTGCCTGCAGCCGAAATAGTGAACTTGTAGTCGTGTTTAGTGCTACGCCCAATTGGCGTATCAATAGTCCCACGGGACGGCTCAGGGTGCCCTTGCACTAACGCGTGATAGGTCTTTTTTACGACTCGGTCACGAAACGCCTGCTTTAGAACCGAATATGACATTTCGGATTTCGCCAGCACCATAAGGCCACTAGTGCCAACATCAAGCCGCTGAACAATACCTTGACGCTCTTGAGCACCCGAGGTGCTCAACTGGATACCTCTGGCCATCAGAACACCTGGCACCGACGGCCCGATAAACCCCTGAGAAGGGTGCGAAACGACGCCAGATGGCTTGTCAATGACAACTATGTGTTCGTCTTGAAAAATAATCTTTAGCTCTTTTACGTCTTCTGGCTGCACCGAGATCTCCCTGGAGACTTCCTCAAGGAAAATCTCCAGAACGGCATCCGCCACCAACCGATCGGACTTTGCAACCGGACTGCCATTTTGACTCACTGCGCCAGCCGCGATGAGTTCGGCGACGTGACTGCGGGAAATACCCAACATTTTAGCTATCCCGGAATCTGCCCTAGAGCCCGCCATATCCGGCGGGACAGGAAGCAATTTAGACTGCACGTCCGCCGCCTATTTCATCTCCGCGAACTGTTTGTATTACTGCCAAGATCACACCGACAACTAAAAAAGTGTCTGCCAAATTGAAAATCGCGAAATTAAAGGGAATCTGTATGAAATCAACCACGTGGCCGTTGAAAAACTCTGGAGCCTTGAATGCCCGATCGATCCAATTACCCGCTGCTCCCCCGAGAATGAAGCCGCCTATTAGTGCCCAATAACTTGTCTTTATGCGCGGACCATAAATAAGCATGGCTGTTACAGCCACTGTAGAGATGAGAGTTAGCACCCAAGTTGCCCCGACTCCCAGTGAAAACGCGGCCGCATCATTGTAGGCAAGCCGGAACCTCAGAAGATCTCCGATTACTTGAACCGATTGGTTCGTTAGGTTTGCTTCGGCCCAAAACTTCGTGGCTTGGTCGATTGCAACAATGCTAAAAGCGGTCCCAAGGAATATGAATAATTTCCTGGCTCCGCCCTTAGATCTTGTCACCCTCGGAATCGTCAACTTCCTTTTGATTCAAATCTTCCGACTCAGCCGAAGAGTCTGAGTAGCTCACTTCTTCGACGGAGGTAACCATCGCGGATCCCTCTTCGCGAGTTAGTTGTTCTAATTGGTCTTCGATGTAGCGACGGAGCTGCTCTCGGTAATCTGCCTCAAAGAGTTTCAGTTCCTCAATTGCCTCGAGAACCTGCTTTCGCTCGATCTCAAGCTTTCCGAGTACCTCTCGAGATTCAGCATCAGCGTCTCTAATAAGCCTGGCAGCTTGCTCTTGACCGTCTCGAACCAGCTGATCGCGCTTTACCTGACCGTCTCGAACGTGGTCCTCGTGCAGCTTCTGAGCCAATTCAATAATGCTCTTGGAGGAATCCGTGCCTTCTAGTGAGCCATCCGAGACAGGATTGGTCGCTTCAGGAAAGGGCACCGCCTTAGCGGGTGCGGAAAGGGATGGACCCGACTCGCTACCGCTTGCCTTTAGGTCCTGGTTTTCTGTGACGACACGACGAAACTCAAGAACTACTTCGTCTAGGAAGTCATCGACCTCGTCCTGGTCATAGCCCTCGCGGAACTTAGTAGTTAGAAATCTCTTACTGAGAATGTCCTCGGGCAACAGCGCCATGTTTAAACCTCTTCTAAATTTTTAGACTCGATGAACTGCCCCTATGTTATTGGCAGTTAGAGCCCTCTTGCAAAGCTCTGAAGAATTAGTACCGCAATCAACAGCACGGTCCAAGCCAAATCAAGAGATATTGGGCCGAGCCTCAGAGGAGGAATGAAGCGTCTGGCAAACTTCAGAGGCGGATCGGTAACGGAGTAACAAAGGTCAAATACCGGCAACAAAAGGCCCTTGGGCCTCCAGCTTCGATTAACGCTCATCACAAGCTCAGCTATGAAGCGGATGATCATCGCGTAGAAAAACAGCTGTAGCACCCAGTAAAGAGTGAGTCCGATTATTGACATGCCCTTAGGAAATGTCCATATTGTCCGAATCCGAAGAACTGGATTCGGCGTCAGACACGATCACGTGAGACGGGCTCAGCAGAAAAACCTTCGGGGTGACTCTTCGAAGGTGGCCTTCTAGACCCTCTTTTAGCCCCAGCATGAAGTCGCGCATTTGTTTTGCGTCGGCTTCACTCATGGCCCCAATGTTCACGATTACCGGCACTCCGGTGCGGAAGTGCGATGCAACCTCTTTGGCGTCCGCGTATGTTTGAGGCTCAAGCGTAATGATTTCAGACATGTCTGAAGTGCGACGTGGCCGAGGAGTGCTTGCCCGTGGCTTCGCCGAATCCGGCTTGGCGCTCTCTGCGCTTCCGAAGCCAAAGTAATTCATCGTCGAACTGAGAATGCCCATTTAC